>JACVSD010000033.1 GCA_014534095.1 Nitrospiraceae bacterium | reverse complement strand
GTGACGTTTATCGTCAACGATCGGTGCGATCTTGCCCTCGCGGTAGACGCCGATGGTGTGCACCTGGGGCAACGTGATTTGCCATATGCGGAAGCTCGACAAATCGTGGGAGGGGATAAACTGATTGGCCTCTCGACCCACACGGCAGAACAGGTGCAGGAAGCGGAGCAACTCCGACCGGACTACATCGGTTTTGGACCGATTTTTACGCCGGTTTCCAAACAGGATCATGACCCCGTGGTGGGGACCGCGGGAGTGAAACGGATACGGGCCATCACTTCACTCCCGGTCATCGCGATCGGCGGCATCCAACTAAACCAGGTGGACACCATTATGCGGGCCGGGGCCGATGGGGTCGCCGTTATCTCAGCCGTCCTGGGAGCGGCGGACGTAGGGAAAGCCGTGCGCGATCTGCTGGCAGCGATCCAACTAACACGTCCGCCAAGTCTTCAATCGCCGCGGTGAATGATAGTCGCTTGACCGCCGTGTTCCAATCCTGATTGAGATTCTTGTCATACGGTATCGGCCCGATCACCGGCACTTGTGCGAACTCCCGTAAGAGCGTGACGGTTGACCGTTCCTGCCGTGATTCGGTCCGTCCCGATTGCTCGGTTCGGCTGAGGACGAGGGCAAGAACCCGAATGTGACGCTTGTGGAGTGCCTCAATGGTCAACCTGGCGTGATTGATGCCGCCTAGCTTCGATCTACCCACGACGATTGTCGCCACATGGAGTGCCTTAATCAGGTCCAGCACATCTTGCGAGTCGGTCAGGGGAACGTGGACCCCGCCCACGCCTTCCACGAGTAAGAGGGCATGCTGCCGGCACAACACATGAAACGCGGCAATGATGCGATCAATCACGATGCGTTTCTTTGCGAGTCGGGCCGCCGTCAATGGGGCCACCGGTGTCCGAAACCAATACGGCCTGATCAGCGCCAGTTCGGACTCAGTCTCTGAGGCGTCTCGCAGATGGACCGCGTCCGATACGGCCGCCGCCGGTGACGGGATGCCGGTCTCGATCGGCTTCATCACGCCGACCGACCATCCCCGGCGGGCTAGACAGCGACATAATGCGGCGGTGACGACGGTCTTCCCCACGCCCGTGTCGGTGCCGGTGATGAAAACAGCATGGGGCATATCAACCCGCCCGCGACTCAGAGCTTACAGCCGACGCCCTAGAGATTTGCAGTTTCATAGTTTCAGTGGGTGGTACTCGGCATGCACCATGTCCCAGGAGTGGGCTCACATGTGACGACTATCGCAATTCCACACCTGGCCTGAAACATCCTCGAGGCCCGCCAGGTGCACAATCGTTCGCGCTATTTCGTCCCGCGACGGCGGCCGCCTGAGCGCATGATTGGTCCATTCCCGAACCGGCATGGCCCCCTCGGTCAAATGGGTCTTGTGCCAGCCTGGCAGGAGCAGATTCACGCGGATATTGTCGGCCCCCCACTCTTGAGCCGCTGTCTTCACCAAACCCAGGAGACCGGCTTTTGAAGCCGCATAGGCCGCTTGGCCGATGCCGCCCTGTACCCCGGCATGAGACCCGACGACAATGATCGAGCCCCCGCCTCGAGGGAGGAGGAAAGCGGCGAAGGCCCGGAGACAGTAGAATACTCCCGTCAGATTCGTCTCGAGCGTATCGTTCCAAGTCTCTTCCCGCTCTCGAAGGACGAGCTGACTCTGGGCAATGCCGGCATTGCACACTAACGAAAGCGACCCAGTGGCCCGAGCCGAGAACGCCTCGATCATCCGATGAACCGATTCCGCATTCCGGACATTAGCCTGATAGAGCTGCCCCTCAGCGCCTAAGCTCGTCACCTCTTGCAAGGTCAGGGCAGCCTCGGCTTCGTTCTGGCAATAGTGCACGCCGACCCACCACCCGGCTTCTCCAAAGGCTCGGCAACAGGCGCGGCCGATTCCACCCGATGCGCCGGTTACCAATACGGCGCGGGACACAGCGCCTTGGGAATATTGCTCAGCGGCATCGAGATGCCGTGCTTCTGACAGAGACATGGGTGGAGGATTATGGGTCTGCCGCCGCCTGAAGGCAAGGTCCCTCTCCATCGGGCAACTTGCTGCCCTCTGGAGAGCTATGATACCGTCAAGGTCCAACGCTGGAGACTACACGACATGCTGCTGAACAGACTCGCAACCCGGATGACTCTCACAGGACTGATGAGCATCCTCGCGGTACTCGGCACCTTGCCTGCCGCCCACTCCGCCGAAGAGGCGGCGACCATCTCTCATTCCGCCGACTATTTTCCGGATAAGGTGGGAAGTCGATGGACGTATCGCGGACAGATCATCGAAGGGCCGCTCCAGAGCATTGACAATAAGTATTTCACCAATGTGTCTACCGTAACGGGTACCAAAACCGTAAAGGGTGTCACGGTCACGGCGTTTCACGATACCAACCCAGGCAATCACGGCCCATCGGATAGCTACTATCGCCGGGACGTCGTCGGCATCGTCTACTATGGCTCGGATCCCGGCACTCCGCTGGAAAAGCAGATCATTCCCTACCAGATTGTTCGGTTTCCCATGACCGTACCGTCCTCTTTTCAGCAGTTCGATCGGACCGGTCTGGACTTTGGCACCGACATGGATCGTGACGGCACGAATGAGAAGGTGGATGTTCGTGGCTGGACTACCCTGGTTGGACGGGAAGCAGTCGCCGTGCCGGCAGGGACATTCCCGGACGCTATCAAAGTGGAAGCTCGTATGACCATGCGAATCCACTTATCGGGTGTCGGACGCCCCGCCACGGGCACCGATGTCATGACTGCATGGTTTGCGAAAGGGGTCGGCTTGGTGAAATATTCGGAGCGGCAGGAGCTATCGGCTCCAAAGGAAGATCGGGGCGTGGTCACCGAGGTGATGGAAGAATTGGAGGAGTATGAGATCAAGCCCTTAAAGGAGTCACTCAGTCGACTCGAATCCTCGCCGGAGCGTATTCTCGCTGATTACGCGCGACACCATGAATTGAGCCAGGTACTCCGTGCCACCAGCCTTCGCGCCCACCCCTGAGAATCGATGCCCTCCAAAGGGCTGCCGTCCGACCAAGGCCCCAGTGATCGGGCGGTTCAGGTACAGATTTCCCACGTCGAAGTGCTCGCGCGCGAGCGCCAGATTGGCGGGACTCCGGGCGTAGACTCCGCCGGTCAAGGCATAGTCGGTTCCGTTCGCCACCTGGAGCGCCTCCGAAAAAGTATCCGCTTTCAGCACCGCCAAAATGGGACCGAAAATTTCGTCTTGTGCCAGGCGATGCTGCGGTTCAATGTCCGTGAACACCGCGGGCCCCACGAAATAGCCAGGGCCATCCGTCGTCCGCCGCACGAGCAGCCGGCCCTCGCGTTCTCCGATGGCGATGTATCGTTCTATCCCGGCCTTCGCGCGGGCGTCGATGACCGGTCCGACCTGGGTGCCGGGCTCCATGGGGTCGCCGATGTTCAAACTCAGTACCGCTTCCCGTAACCGCGCCACAAACGGCCCGTACACCGCTTGATGCACGATGACTCGGGAGCAGGCCGAGCATTTTTGTCCCGCATAGCCAGTGAACGAAACAATGACCCCTGCGATCGCTTCATCGAGATCTGCGGTCTCGTCGACAATGATGGCGTTCTTTCCGCCCATCTCGGCGAGGACCCGCTTGACGGTGGACTGCCCCGAGGAGACCTGTCCACCTTCCGCCACCAGACGAAGGCCGACAGCCTTGGATCCCGTAAACGCAATGGTGGCCACCTGCGGGTGCGCCGCGAGGGTCTGGCCGATGTCCGGCCCTCCGGGGACGCAGGTGAGAACGCCGGGCGGCACCCCCGCGGCGATCAAAATTTCGGTGATCAACCGTCCGAGTACTGGCGACCGTTCTGACGGCTTGAAGACGACGGTGTTTCCGGTCACCAAGGCGGCCGCCACCATGCCCGTCGGAATGGCGAGTGGGAAGTTCCAGGGCGCAATAACCGCTGCCACGCCCCGCGGCCCATACAGGCGATGGTTTAGTTCGCCAGGACGTGTGCCGAGTCGAGCGGGAGGCGCCAAACGGCTCATTTCCTCCGCATAGAATCGGAGAAAATCAATCGCTTCCGCGACGTCTCCATCGGCTTCCCGCCATGGTTTGCCGACCTCCGCAATGGCCCAACCGGCGATTTCAAATCGACGTTCACTCATGAGTCCCGCGGCCTTCCGCAGAATGGCGGCTCGTACGTCAGCCGGACGGTGCCGCCAGGATGCATAGTGCTGACATGCCTGCATGACCGCCGCGTGGACATCCGGGACCGAGGCGGCGCGTACATGCGCGATGACTTCGTCGGGCCTGGCCGGATTGCGTGATTCGATCCACCCTCCGGTCAACGGCAGTTCCCCGGCCTCCGGCTGCCATTGAGATCCTAGCTGAGAGCGGACCCCTGTGATGCCGCCCTGCATGGCCGCACGAACCTCGGCACGCGCAAAGTCACTGTGCGGTTCATTGGCAAACTCCTCGGTTTTGTCGGCGGACGAAGGCGGGAGGAGAGACGATCGCGGCGACGGAGGTGCGAGCAGGTGATGCAAGGGTTGGGACTCGACGTACTCCTTGCGGAGGAACGATTCGTTGGAGGTGTTTTCGAGCAGGCGGCGGACGAGATACGCCATACCCGGCAACAATTGACCCACCGGCGTGTACAAACGGACACGCCGGCCGAAGCGGACCATCGCTTGCTGGAAGGGCTCCGCCATGCCGAAGATCATCTGATACTCTCGCCCGTCCGGTGGGTGCTTGAGAGAATCTGCCACCGCTTCGATGGCGGCCAGTGTCCGGAGGTTATGCGTTCCAAACGCCGGCCGGATGAGATCGCGTTGTGCCAGTAGCAATGGGATCAACCGCTCAAAGTTCCGGTCCGTGTCTGCTTTGTCCTCGAAGAGCGGCACGGGCCAACCGGCCTGACGATAGCGAACGGTATCGGAATCCCAATAGGCGCCCTTGACCAATCGAATCGTGATCGGCACAGCCCGCCTCTGCACCCACGTGAGCAAGTCCTGGACATCCCGCTCGGTGTCACGGTGATAGGCTTGGAGCGCGAGACCGGCATGGGAATAACGTCGGTACGGTGCTTCTTGGAACAACCGCTTGAAAATATGCAGCAGGAGATCCTTGGTGTCCGCTTGTTCCATGTCGAAGATCAGTCCGGCCGGAAGGGCCTCGGCCAGATCGATGATGGGACGGAGGCGAGCCGCCACGGTGTGGTAGGACCCATCCGGATCGAGTGGGTTTAAATGGGAGGACAACGCCGAAATTTTGAGTGACAATTGCACCCGCGGCAGAGAACCGAGATGGTCCCGTTCGAGCAACGGCATACCCGGCCAGGCCGTAGCCGCCCGCCCAAGGACCGCCAGCGTATGAAGGCACTGATCCCGATAGCGGTCGGCCTCAAGTTCGCTGATCGTCGCTTCACCGAGCAGGTCGACCGACCAGGCCCGACCATCGTGCCAAAGTCCGGCCAGGACAGGCTCCGCTTCCTCGACCGTGGCGCCGGCAATGAACATCCGCGCCATGTGCTCGACTTGTGCTCGGATCGACTTGCCGGTCAGCCGAGCCCCCAGATTGGTGGAGCCGAGCGCGCGCAATCCCCATTGGAGACCAAACAGCTCATTGCCGAGATCTCCAAAATATTCGTTGGCCAGGGATACGACGCGAGCATCGTCGGTCACCGCAGGGAGCACATCGATAAAACGAAACAAGTGCGCTTTGAACCTGGGCTCCTTCATCGCCACATTGATGAGCGATTGGGACCACCAACGGCCCTCAAAGAGGGTAGGCGAAAGACCCGCAGAGAGTTGGGCAAGGCGCTCCCCGATCTGCAGGATGACCGGTTCAAGCGAGTGGGATGTCGTCATCTGAGCCTCTCGGATACAATGGTAAGGTGAATAGCGGCGGCGAGGGCTCGATCCTGACCCCTTAGCAAATCCCAGGCTTCCAACATTTCATTGAAAAACCTCAGTTGTTCCGATAACATGCGCACCAACAATCACCCCGTTCACCGGAATATCGAGGTGGACCATCTGATCACCGGAATCAGGAGGACGAATGACCGCGCCCGCAAAACGTGTGTTTTCCTGGTGGACGCTCGCGCTCTTTTGCGTCATAGCCGCCGCGACCCTCGTGGGTATTCCATTATACGGCTATTATATCGGCTTCACCCTGTTCGATTGGATGTTGTTTCTCGTCATGTATATCGTCACCGGAATGGGGATCACCGTCGGCTATCATCGACTCATTGCCCATCAAGCCTTCGAATGTCCAGACTGGGTGAAACGCTGCTTACTCGTCGCGGGCGGATGGGCGCTTCAGAATTCCGCCCTCGTGTGGTGCGCCGATCACATCCGCCACCACGCCCGCACTGATACCGACGAAGATCCCTACAACGTTACCAAAGGGTTCTGGCATAGCCACTGCGGCTGGCTGTTTTACGACACGCCCCATCGCACAGCGAAGTACGAAGTCCGCCTGCGCCGGGATCCGGTCATCTTGTGGCAGCATCGGTATTATTGGGCGATTGTCGTGTCTGGCCTCGCCATTCCCTTCGGGCTGGGCGTCATCTGGCACGGGGGCTGGATGGGCGGGGTGAGTGCGCTGCTTATGGGCGGATTGCTTCGCATGTTCATGGTCCTTAATTCGACGTTCACGATCAACTCGCTCTGTCACATGGTGGGCAGCCAGCCGCACGGTACCAAAGACAGCAGCCGCGATAGCTGGCTGATCTCCTTCGTCAGTTTTGGGGAGGGGTATCACAACTATCACCATACCTATGCCCGCGATTATCGTAACGGTCCCCAATGGTACAATTTTGATCCGTCCAAATGGATCATCTATACGTTGTCCTCCTTGGGATTGGCGAGCAACCTCCGCCGGCTCGACCCTTCCGTGTTCTAACGGATGCCATTCCGTCGGCCCTTACCGCGAGGGTCGACGGACCCATTTCATTTCTCCCACCGCATCCCTTATGATGGATTCACTACCTTGGCAGTCCCGACGGCCCGTGCCAAACCGATCGAAGGCGCCTGGGCTATGATGCTGCCTCTCATCCCGGGGGGAAATGGCTTCTAGCCTGCCCGCCGACATATACATCTAGCGGAGGACAAAATGGCTGATGACCATGGCCCTGGCGCTCAACAGCCCCAGGAAAAGACCTTGATTCCCGGTGTGAAACAGGTCCTTGCCATCAGCAGTGGCAAGGGAGGCGTCGGCAAGTCCACCGTGGCGGCGAACCTCGCCTGTGCGCTCGTCCTCGAAGGCGCCAAGGTGGGACTGCTGGATGCCGACCTCTATGGTCCCAACATTCCCATGATGATGGGGAGCACCACCGGGCCGGAGCAGAAAGAGGGTAAAATTGTTCCGGTCGAAAGCTATGGGGTGAAGCTCATCTCGATGGCCTTCCTCGTGCCGGAAGATGCCCCGCTGGTGTGGCGCGGACCAATGGTTCATCAATATCTGCAGGCCTTCTTTCGAGACGTGCTCTGGGGGGAGCTGGATTACCTCTTGATTGATTTACCCCCCGGCACCGGCGACGTGCAGCTGTCGCTCTCCCAGATGGTGCCGTTGGCCGGAGCGATCACCGTGACGACTCCGCAAGAAGTTGCCCTGTACGATGTCCGCAAAGGCATGGCGATGTTCCAAAAGGTCAATGTGCCGTTACTGGGCATCATCGAAAACATGAGCCACTTTGTCTGTGGCCATTGCGGCGAACGCACGGACATCTTTTCTTCCGGTGGTGGCGAACGGGCCGCAGCCAAGCTGGGCATTCCGTTCTTGGGTCGGATTCCAATCGATCCCGCGATCCGCGATGGCGGCGACTCCGGCCGTCCCATTGTGACGGCCGATCCGGCATCTCCCCAGGCGGCGGCCTTCCGGGAGATTGCCCGGATGCTCAAAAAGGCAGTTGGAGGAGCGGACCAGGGCGCCGCTCCAATCGAAAGCATGCTCAAGAAAATCAAGCAGCCGTTTACATCCAATTAAGTAGGCACACCCAGCGGCGGAGGGAACATGGCGGAGTTCGTACGGGTGACCGGGACGGCAGACGTGAAACCAGGTCACGGTATTGTGGCGGAGGTGAACGGCAAGACCGTGGCAGTGTTTAATGTCGACGGCATTTTCCACGCCATCGATAACACGTGCGTGCACCGCGGCGGTCCCTTGGGGGAAGGAGACCTCGAAGGCGACGTCGTGGCCTGTCCCTGGCACGGATGGCAATTCAATGTCGCCACGGGAGAATGCTTGAAGAATCCCACCGCGAAAGTGGCGGTCTATCAGGTACAGGTCGAGGGCGACGACGTGAAGGTGCTGGTCTAATTTCGTGATCATGAAAGGAGCAGCCATGGCTGCCTCCGCAACAGAGCAAACCGAGATCGGTGCCGCGCTGGTTCGCATCTATGTCTTTCTGGCCCAGTACCTCGACCGTTGTTTCGATGAAGCGGCAAGGACGACCTATCCCGACGCCGAGCTTCAGACGCATTTGGACAAAACTCGCCGCCAATTGATGGATATGCTGGCCGTCAATCCGGTGGTGCAACAGAAACTCGCCGACGATTGCGACCGTATTTTGGCCCTGGGCGCCTCTTGTCTGAGAGGCGGGCAGTCCGATCCTATCTTGCGGGACACGATCCACGCAGAACGGGCAGTGCTTCAAAACAAGACAGTGGCGTTAAGTGACCTGGTGGCTGTATTTCGAGCCTTGGAATAGCGCGCGGCCCCTCCGCACATGCTATGGCACAGGAGCGCTACGATAAGCACCAGCTTGCAGGCCTCGACGATCGGGAACGCGGCTTTAGCCGACCGGTCGAATTCGAGCGGGCAGGTGATGGGTATCGGGCTCTCCTTCGATATGAGTCCACGCGGATGACGACGGAGCCCAAGCCCACACAAGACCAGGCGCTCATCACGTTGATCCAGACCTTGCAGGCCCACGGGTACCGGCAACTCAAGACGCAAGTTAGTTTCCGTAATGGTATCTATCTGGGATCCCGCGAACTGTGGATCGAGTATCCTGATCCGGAACCGGTCATGGAGCCACCAGGTTTCATCGCTAGACTTCTCAGCTGGTTTCGGCCCAGTCTCACGAGAAACAAGTCGGCATCATGACCTTTATTTCCGTGGATCAGCTACGGTCGTCCGGCGCGGATACCGCTCCAACCCTCAGCCGCCCTCGTCTTCCTTCCTGGTTTAGAGTGGCCGCCCAAACGGGTCCTGATTATCTCGATATCAAGCAGACGATGGATCGGCTCAGACTGCATACCATCTGTGAAGAAGCCCGCTGCCCCAACCGGTGGGAATGTTGGAATGCGCGCACGGCGACGTTTCTCATTCTGGGTGACATCTGCACCCGGCGCTGTCACTACTGTTCCGTGGCAACCGGCCGCCCTGCACAGGTCGATCACGAAGAGCCGCGCCGAATCGCTGAAGCCGTGCACGCCTTGGCCCTGCGCCATGCGGTTATCACATCTGTTAACCGGGATGAGTTGCCTGACGGTGGGGCCAACGTCTTCGTCGATACCATCAGAGCGATACGGCAGGCGACTCCCGCGTGCACGATTGAAGTACTGATTCCCGACTTCGAGGGCAACGACGCCGCCCTCGCCGCCGTATGCGCTGAGAGGCCAGAAATCCTGAACCACAACATTGAAACCGTCCGACGGCTTTTCCCCTTTCTTCGGCCGCAAGGGAAATATCAGCGCTCGATTGCTCTCCTGGCTAAAGCCAAGGAACAGGGGATGACGACGAAATCCGGCTTGATTCTGGGCATGGGAGAAACCATCGACGAAGCCCGCGAAGTGATGTGCGAGCTACGGGAGGCGGCCTGCGATAGGCTTACCATCGGGCAGTATCTGCAACCCACGAGAGAACATTTGCCAGTGGTGCGCTTCTACGATCCGGCTGAATTCGCCATGCTGAAAGCCGAAGGGTTACGAATGGGATTTACCCATGTCGAATCGGGACCGCTGGTGAGAAGTTCTTACCACGCGGAAGAGCAGGTACTCTAGCAAGCCGCTTTCCGCCGATTGTGGCA
Source organism: Nitrospiraceae bacterium (assembly GCA_014534095.1). The sequence goes on along the minus strand of JACVSD010000033.1, from coordinate 5,570 downwards.
GTCGCTCACTGCGGCTGATTTTCATGTCACGTGGCCTGATCTCCTCCGAGGGAAGGATCATTTTTGTAGACGCCCCGGATGTTCAAGAACGCCAGCGAGACCTGAAGGGCGATGAGCGCGTAGGCTCCATCATGCCAGCCCCAGACAATCCACAGGACATTACTCAGGAGAAAACACCAGAAGCCGATCTCGCGCTTTCGTTTGGCCTGTGAGGCGACCAGCCAGGCGGAGACCACCGTGACGACCATCGCCGGCCACTGTAGCAGATCGACATAGTCCATTATCGTGAGGCGGCCAGCGCGTTAGCAATGAGTGCTTGCGCTTCGTCCTGTATCTGGTTGAGATGCTCCCGGCCGCGAAAGCTTTCAGCATAGAGCTTATAGACGTCTTCCGTGCCGGATGGCCGAGCCGCGAACCACCCCTGGGCAGTCACAACCTTGAGCCCGCCGATCGCTGCGCCATTGCCGGGCGCGGTCGTCATCATCGCGATGATGGGATCGCCGGCAAGCTCCCGTGCATTCACTTGCGCCGGCGACAATTGCGCAAGCACCGCCTTTTGCGCCGGCGTCGCGGCGGCATCAATGCGTTCATAGACCGGCTCTCCCAGCCGCTGTGTGAGATCGCGATACAAGCCAGACGGATCGCGCCCGGTCCGCGCCATCATCTCGGCGGCCAGCAAATTCATGATGATGCCGTCCTTGTCGGTGGACCACGCCGTGCCGTCGCGGCGGAGGAACGAGGCTCCGGCACTCTCTTCGCCGCCGAAGCCCAGCGAACCATCCAACAAACCGCTCACGAACCATTTGAAGCCGACCGGCACCTCAATGAGTTTCCGGCTGAGCGTGCCTGCAACCCGGTCGATCAGGCTGCTACTGACTAACGTTTTCCCCACTCCGGCCTCCATCTTCCATTCCGGGCGATGCTCGAACACATACGCGATGGAGACGGCCAGATAGTGGTTGGGATTCATCAAGCCGGCCGTTCGGGTCACGATCCCATGCCGGTCATTGTCCGCATCGTTTCCGAATGCGACGTCAAAACGATCTTTGAGTGCGATGAGATTCGCCATGGCGTAAGAGGATGAACAGTCCATTCTGATCTTGCCGTCCCAATCCAGCGGCATAAAACGAAAAGTGGGATCGACCGAGGGGGTCACATTCACCAGATCGAGCCCATAGCGCTCGGCAATGGGCGCCCAGTACGCCACGCCGGAGCCCCCTAACGGATCGACGCCCAGTTTTAGCGTGGCCGACTTGACGAGGTCCAGATCGATGACCGTACCAAGGTCAGTGACGTAGGACGATATATAGTCGTGCAGATGGGTGGTGGGGACGCGCTTCGCCCGCTCGTAGGGAAGCCGCTGCACTTCACGAAGATCCGAGGCGAGCAATGCATTGGCACGGCCTTCAATCCATTTTGTCACCTGGGTGTCGGCCGGTCCCCCATGCGGAGGGTTGTATTTTATTCCGCCGTCCTCCGGCGGATTGTGTGAGGGCGTGATGATAATGCCGTCGGCCAACCCAGCGGTTCGGAAACGATTGTACGAGAGAATGGCATGCGAGATGACCGGCGTGGGTGTGTATCCTTCAGCGCGGTCAATCATCACCTCCACGTCATGCGCCGCCAACACCTCCAAGGCCGTGATAAAGGCCGGTTGGGACAGGGCATGCGTGTCCATACCCAGATAGAGAGGTCCCTCCGTCCGTTGGAGCTTCCGATACTCACAAATCGCCTGGCTTATAGCCAGAATGTGGCTTTCGTTAAAGGATCGCTTGAGGGATGAGCCTCGGTGGCCGGAAGTCCCGAACGCGACGCGTTGTGAAGGCACGGTCGGGTCCGGTTGATCAGCCCTGTAGGCCTCCAGAAGACGAGGTACATCAACCAAGAGAGCGGAGGGAGCAGGTTTCCCCGCGAGAGGATGTAGGTGCATGGCGGCATCTCCTTCAAATCTACGTTGCCTGCCCTCCATGAACACTGTCAACCTTGAAAAGACCATCGGACGGACAAAACCTTAAGAGGCGCTCTTCGAGGTCAAGGCTCGGGGAATCACGGGTTCATCTCACTCGTTCCTGTCTCCTAGCATGAAGAGCATCAGATAGGTTAGGGTACAGCCCTCGGCCGACCCGGCATGAGTCCGGCTGGTGTTCAGATATGAGCTGCGCTCATGGACGAGATAACGGCTGTTTACCGTTGACGAGAAGCGATGGGCGACACGACTGAGGCCACCGTGCTAAACGAAGCCCACCTGGAGTTACTGGACGCCTACTGGCGAGCCGCCAATTATCTGTCCGTTGGTCAGATCTATTTGCTCGATAATCCGCTCCTGAAAGAGCCGCTGCGGCTCGAGCACATCAAACCACGCCTTCTCGGGCATTGGGGTACGACCCCGGGGTTGAACTTCATCTATGTCCATCTTAATCGCGTCATCAAGCAGTTCGATCTCGACATGATCTTTGTTTGTGGTCCCGGTCATGGCGGTCCTGCGATCGTCGCGAACGTGTATCTCGAAGGGACGTATAGCGAGATCTACCCCAACGTGTCGCGGGACGCCGAAGGCATGAAGAGACTGTTTCGGCAATTTTCCTTTCCCGGCGGCATCCCGAGCCATGTGGCGCCTGAAACACCCGGCTCGATCCACGAGGGGGGCGAACTCGGCTATGCGGTCTCCCATGCGTACGGCGCGGCGTTGGACAACCCGAATCTCATCGTAGCCTGTATCGTCGGCGACGGAGAAGCGGAAACCGGCCCGCTGGCCGCTTCCTGGCACTCGAATAAATTCCTCAATCCCGCCACGGATGGCGCTGTCCTGCCGATCTTGCATTTAAACTCGTACAAGATCGCGAACCCCACGATCTTGGCCAGAATCAGCCGCGAGGACCTCACCAGCCTGTTCTCGGGGTACGGATACAAACCGTATTATGTCGAGGGTTCGGATCCCGTGATCATGCACCAAGCCATGGGGGCGGCATTGGACGCGGCGATTGCAGAGATCAAAGGTATTCAGATCCAAGCCCGCGGCCGTCAAGGCGGCGGCGCCCTCGGCTATCCCCGATGGCCGATCATTATCCTACGTTCGCCCAAGGGATGGACCGGGCCTCAGGAGGTCGACGGCCACACCACCGAGGGATCGTGGCGCTCACACCAGGTTCCAATGGCTGAGATGGCTGCCAAACCGGCCCATATCAAGGTGCTGGAGGCCTGGATGCGCAGCTACCGGCCAGATGAATTGTTCGATGCGCAGGGGAGGCTGAAATCTCACCTGGCCGAGTTGGCTCCGATTGGTGCCCGTCGAATGGGTGCCAATCCTCACGCGAATGGAGGCCTACTCCTCCGGGACCTTCAACTCCCTGATTTCCGACAATATGCCGTCCCAGTTCCGAAACCCGGCACCACCATCGGGGAGGCTACAAGGATATCGGGCGTGTTTCTGAGCGCTGTCATGAAGCAGAACCAGATGAATAAGAACTTCCGCATTATGGCGCCCGACGAACTGACGTCAAACCGGCTCGGAGCGGTGTTGGAGACCACCGACCGTGCCTGGCTGGCCGATATTCAGCCGAATGACGAACATCTCGCCGCGGATGGCCGCGCCATGGAAATTCTGAGCGAACATACCTGTCAAGGATGGCTCGAAGGCTACCTGCTCACCGGCCGCCATGGGCTCTTCACGACCTACGAGGCATTTGTCCATATTGTTGATTCGATGTTCAATCAGCACGCCAAGTGGCTGAAGACCGCGCAGGAGATTCCGTGGCGGCGCCCGATCGCCTCGCTCAACTATCTGTTGACCTCTCACGTCTGGCGGCAAGACCACAACGGCTTTTCGCATCAGGACCCTGGCTTCATCGACCATGTCGTCAATAAAAAGGCCGACGTCATCCGTGTCTACCTTCCGCCGGATGCCAACACGCTGCTCTCGGTCATGGATCATTGCCTGCGGAGCCGGGACTACGTCAACGTCGTCGTGGCGGGTAAGCAGCCCGCCTTGCAGTATCTGGATATGGACGCCGCCGTCAAACATTGCACCGCGGGCATCGGCATCTGGGAGTGGGCCAGCAATGATCAGGGCGGGGAGCCCGACGTCGTCATGGGCTGCGCGGGCGATGTTCCCACGCTGGAAACCCTGGCGGCGGTGCAGCTGCTGCGGCACTACGTGCCTGCATTGAAGATTCGGGTCGTCAATGTCGTAGACTTGATGAAATTACAGGACCGCAAGGAACATCCGCATGGCCTTCCCGACAAACACTTCGACACGTTCTTTACCACCAATAAGCCGATCATCTTTGCGTACCACGGCTACCCATGGTTGATCCATCGGCTGACGTATCGCCGAACCAACCACCACAATCTGCACGTACGCGGTTACAAGGAAGAAGGCACCACGACCACACCCTTCGACATGGTGGTCTTGAACGATATGGATCGCTTCCATCTGGCCGCAGATGTGATCGAGCGCGTGGGGTTGGGTTCGGCCGCTGCCTATGCCAAACAGGCCATTCGCGACAAGCGAATCGAACATACCGCATATATCAGACGGTATGGCGAAGATATGCCAGAGATCCGCGACTGGAAATGGACCGGCACCTAGCCTGTCGCACGGATGCAGCCGCGATCTGGCCATCACTATCGGCATGAGTGCGGAAGCTTACACATGTGTTTAGGCCTGAGCGGTGCATCGGAAACTACGATGCTTATGTAAGAACGCATCCGCCCATTTCACGCTCATGGGACGGAGGTCGGACGACGCCGGTACCTAGGCCCGGTTTTCAAACCGCGAATCAATCTGCGCCAAACTGAGCGGAGACACTGTCTCTGGGCCGCTCTATGTCAGACCACGCACACGTTATCGCGTTAAACCTATAGAAAAACCAGGGGAGCAAGCGGAGTCCGGTTGAACTTTGGACAGAAATTGAGGATTCGCGTAGATGGGCTAGTTGACATAATAGATCTTATCAGACACTTCACGATCCAGTAAGGCAACATAAAGTGACGCATGAAGTTTATCTGGCTGCGAGGAGCCGTGGGCGCGACGCCTCCCGGAATTTAAGGTCTGCTTGGATTTTGAACTACCGCTTCACCGGAGAGGTGCTGACATCGCATTTCGAGTTCCCATTGCCGCCTCCCGTTTCGCCCGCAGGCCTGAGAAGCGCAGGCGCATCCGGTCGAGGTACAAGTACACTACCGGTGTCGTGTAGAGCGTGAGGAGCTGGGTTACAAGCAATCCGCCGACAATCGCAATACCGAGCGGGCGGCGAAGTTCGGACCCCACCCCCGTCCCGAGCGCCAGCGGCAGGGCACCAAAGAGAGCCGCCATGGTTGTCATCATAATCGGCCGAAATCGCAACAGGCACGCTTCATAGATGGCCTCTTCAGGCCGTTTCCCTTCTCGCTCTGCCTCCAGGGCGAAATCGATCATCATGATGGCGTTTTTTTTCACGATTCCGATCAGCAGGATGATCCCGATGAGTGCGATCATGCTGAGCTCGGTCTTAAACAAGAGCAAGGCGAGCAGCGCGCCGACGCCGGCGGATGGCAGCGTCGAGAGAATCGTCAGGGGGTGAATGTAGCTT
>JACVSD010000144.1 GCA_014534095.1 Nitrospiraceae bacterium | reverse complement strand
TATGACGACGGAGTTCTTCTCCCTGCCGGAAGATGCGACCGCACAAGAAGCGATCCGTCGTCTCCAGCAGGCGACTGACGCGGAAATGGTGTTTTATATCTATGCGACTGACAAGAATGATCGCTTGGTCGGGGTGCTGTCTCTGCGCCAACTGTTGACGGTGCCTCCGGCCACGGCCTTGAAAAACATCATGACGCGCGATGTGATCAGTGTGTCGGTCGATATGGATCAGGAAGAAGTGGCCCGACAGGTGGCGAGCTACAATTTGCTGGCCATTCCAGTGGTGGAGAAAGACGGTACCTTGGTGGGAATCATAACCGTCGACGATGTGGTGGACGTCATTCGTGAAGAAGCGACGGAAGACATGCTCAAGATGGCGGGTGCCATCGAAGAAGACAGTGTGTCGAGATCGTCGAGCCTCGGAGCCGCGAAAGTTCGGCTGCCCTGGTTGTTTACCAATCTCGTCGGAAGCCTGCTCTCGGGAGCGATCTTGTGGTATTTCCGGTTGACGATTCAGGAGGTCGTGGCCATTGTCAGTTTCATACCCGTCATTGCCGCCATGGGCGGCAATGTCGGTTTGCAGTCCTCGACGCTGATTATTCGGGGGTTGGCGACGGGGGTGGTCGAGCTGACCGATGTGTCAGCCGTGTTCCTTCGCGAGGTGAAAATCGGCCTTCTGATGGGTATTGCCTGTGGGATTATTCTCAGCGTGGTCGGATGGGCGTGGCATCAAGCGTTTTTGGGGATGGTCGTCGGCGCGTCGCTGATCATTGCGTTCCTGGTATCGACCAGCATGGCGACGATCATGCCGATCGTGCTCAAGCGGATGGGCGTCGATCCCGCAGTCGCGGCCGGCCCCTTCGTGACGACCGCCAACGACATTACCGGGATCACGATCTATCTCTCACTGGCCACCGTGTTTCTGGAACGGCTCCGGTGATACGCCGTGCCGAGAGTCGTCTGGTTCTACAACCGGGAACTCCGTCATGCCGCTCGTAAAGACAACGGCGATTATCCTGCGAAGCCGTAAATGGGGCGATGCCGATCGGATCGTGACCTGTTACACCAAGCATTTGGGCAAGATTCGCGGGGTTGCGCGCGGCGCCCGCCGGGCAAAAAGCCAGTTTGGAGCGGCGCTCGAGCCCTTTAGCATCTGTCATCTCGACCTCTTCGAAAAGCACGGCGACTCGCTCTTTCGGATTTCCCATGTGGATTTGGTCACGTCGTTTCAGGTGTTACGGGAAGATCTGGAACTGATGACGTCCGCCGGGCGCATGGTCAATGTGGTGTCGGCGGTGACGGCGGATGGAGATCCGGACCCGCGGCTCTTCGAGACGCTCGAGCAAGGCCTTGCCTCGCTGGCCGAGCGGCGAGGAGATCCCGCGTTTACCGCCCTGATTTTTCAGATCCGGTTGTTGGGGCTGACAGGCTTTCGGCCTCAAACGGATCATTGTGCAGCCTGTGGCAAGACCAGGCTGGTCGGAGAACCGCAGTTTTCGGCCATGGCCGGGGGATTGGTGTGTCCGACATGTGCCGCACGCCAACGGACCAGTTGCGTCACGCTTTCCCGAGGCAGCGTGCTATTCCTTCAGCAAGCCATCAGATTGGCCCCTGTGTTGGTGACGCGTCTCAGAGCGACCGGCCAGGTGCGCAGCGAGATCGAAGAAGCAATTGAAGGCTATGTTACGGTGGTGGCAGGAAGGCGTCTCCCGTCGGTAAACTTCTTGTCCACCTCATTGCCGGTATACTGAGATGAAGCGAGAGGGAGAGGCGTCATGACGGCTGTGGCACTTGAGCCGCGAGACATGGAATGGCTGGACAAGGGCGTATTGGCCATTCATTGGAGCGACGGCCATAAGGGTGTCTATCCGGTGCGGTATCTGCGCCAGCACTGTCCTTGCGCCGCGTGCGTGGATGAATGGTCCGGGGAGCGGCGCATAAAGCCCGATGACATCCCGCTGCTCATCATGCTGCAGGATGTCGAGCCGGTAGGCCGGTATGCGTTGCAGTTTAAATGGAGCGATGGTCACGACACAGGCATCTATGCCTATTCACTCTTGCGCCGTTTGTGTCAGTGCGATATCTGTCAACCTGTCAAACCGGTTGAACCAAAGAGCCGGCGGTTGATGTGACAGAGGAAAAAGAAGCAGCCGACCAGTTTTGTGAGCAGGTGACTCGCCGCTGTTTTAGCCGAGTGACTGGGTGGACGCTTTGCAGTATGTTTGCGGTTTCGATGATCGGCGGTTGCCACGGGATGCCGACCCTCCGACAACAGGAACAGTTGGTTCGGGACAACAATCTTGTGCTGGAGCAGATCACCCCGAGGGCCGTCGTCAATGTCTGGGGGAAGCCGCCGTTTCACCACAGTGAGTTCACACAGTTTTTCGTGATGCCGGATCGCACGTTGATCCCCAGTTCGCGGGTCGTGCATGGTGAGGCGCCAAAAGGATGGGACGCCGGGGTGCATGCAGGAGAAGGCGTCTATTTTGCTTATCCGGATCGTGGGTGGTTGCTCGTGTTTTTAGACGAACAGCTCGTCTATCGAGAGGAGCTCAAGCCGGAGGAACTGCACCAGCTCGCCAAAACATGGGCCTATGAGGATCGATTCAAGACCCGCCTCGACGGCGCGGCCCCCATTCCGTAACAGGCGTTTTTCTGCATGTCGTCCTCTCCGCACCCTGATAACTTAAACGTAGTGCTGGCGGCGTCAGAAGCTGTGCCGTATGCCAAGACGGGAGGACTCGCCGATGTCGCGGGCGCCCTGCCGCTGGAGCTGTCAAAGCTGGGGCATCGAGTCACGCTCGTGATTCCTCATTATGGCCGTTTCCTGTCCGGACGGCCGTCGCTCCAACCGGTTGCACGCTTTGTCCTTCCAGTCGCGAATGGGACGGCGGAAGTCGTGCTGGAAGAAGACACTGTGCCTGTAGACGGAGCCAATCACCCGCTTCGAGTGCTCGCCGTTCGCTACGACCCCTACTTTGATCGAGCGGGACTGTATCAATCGTCTGAAGGAGATTACCCCGATAATCTGGATCGGTTCGTCCTATTCAGCAGGGCGGTGCTTGAAACCGTAGCGTTTCTTCGCGCTACGCGTGGAGAAACCGTCGATGTGCTGCATCTTCATGATTGGCAGACCGCGCTCTGTGCCGTCTATCTCAAAACTCCCCGCGAACACGATCCGGCCTTGCCTGGGATCAGCACCCTCTTGACGTTGCACAACATCGGGTATCAAGGGATCTT
>JACVSD010000131.1 GCA_014534095.1 Nitrospiraceae bacterium | reverse complement strand
GTGCGGGGCTTCGATGTCTTGCAGGGCGGCCTCTTCGGCGCCGCACCATTTTTAGCCATGCTCCTATCCTGCCCGCTTGGAGGATGGGCCACCGATCGGCTGGCCCTGCGCCACGGGGTCACGTCCGGACGCAGGCTGGTCGGCATGGTCGGCATGCTGGCAGCGGCCCTCTCGATCGGCATCGGCGCCCTGGTGGAGTCTCCCTATCTCGCCATTGCAGGCTTATCGATGGGAGCAGGCTGGTTGTATTTCACCGTGGGGGCCTTTTGGTCGTCGACCACCGACCTTTCCAAAGCTCATGCCGGCAGTCTCTCGGGATTGATGAATATGGGGGCGAACCTCGGAGGTGCGCTCTCACCGACGGTCACGCCATGGATTGCCACACAGTGGGGCTGGGGCGTGTCACTGGAAGCGGCGGCGCTGATTGCGTTCATCGGCGGCGTTCTCTGGCTGTGGATTGACCCGGGGAAGGGACTGACGGAAGTGAAAAGCTGATGAGTGATGGGTGATGAGCAAGCATCCGAACGTGTTGCCCGTTTCTGCTCATCCCTCATCACGCTCTCATCACATCCTCCAAGGCCTTGCCTCGGGTGAAAAGGCCCTGTTACAGTCAGCCGCCATGACGATCCAATTCCAAAAGAAAGATCCGCGCGCTACGATCGTGACGAAGTTCGGCGAGATTAGGATCCGATTCTATCCCGATGAAGCGCCACGACATGTGGAAAATTTCATCAGCCTAGCGAAGATGGGTTTTTTTGACGGCACGACCTTCCATCGCGTCGTACCCGGCTTCCTCATTCAAGGCGGGGATCCGCTGAGCAAAAATCCGGACCGTACCCTGCATGGGACCGGAGGACCCGGATACTTCTTGCCTCCTGAACCCAACGATCGGCCGCATAAGCGAGGCGCCGTCTCCATGGCAAAGATGCCGCGGGAGAGCAACAGCACCCGCGACTTCAACGACAACGGTTCGCAGTTCTTCATATGCGTCGGGGATAATAGCGGGCTGGACCGGCGCTACACGGTCTTCGGCGAAGTCTTCAGGGGCATTGAGGTCATCGACAAAATCGTCGCCGCCGCCAGAGATCCAGCCGACAATCCGCTGGAACCCATTACGATGACCGTGACGGTGAAAGAATAACGTTCACATCATTGACCGCCTCAGAGTCCCGCTCACGTGTAACCGCCTCCCTGTAACCCTTCCGCTCACTCCACCATGGGCTCATATCTGCGTCCCGGATCGTTTTTAAGTATCCATAGGCGGTCGTATGCGGCGATGGTATCTATAGGTGTCCCGGATCCGATCTCATCGCCTCACATGGTAGATGTCGCGACTCGGTTATGTTTGACCTGACCTCTTTTCGGCTTCAGCACATGGCGGCCTGCGGAGCGGCGCTCCGCCACATAGGCACAGGCGCCTCATCCATCGACGACGCCGCCAATCGCATTACCGGCTATCTGTACAATCATCTCACCACACCGGGCGATGACCAGCCGGCCTGTGTCCTGGTTCGCCTCTTCAAAACCCATCCGTACGAGCGGCTGTCCCCGGATCTGCAAGCCGTGGTGAACACGCGCTTAGGCCGGGCTCCCCTTTCTCCGGGCACGAAGTGCCTCACGCTGCTTGGCAGTACGGGGCTGCTGCCGGCCTGGAACGATGTCACCCGATCCAGTGGCTTTCGGGCCATTCCTCTGGAGAACGAAGCGGCGGTCCGCAACCTTCCAATGTTTTCCCAGCTCTTTGCCCAATTCGATATCCACCTGCCGTTTTTGCTTCATGCACCCTCCACGCTCCTGCTGAACCCTCAAGAGACGGCGTTTAATGTGTTTTACGTCCCGGACGCAGTGGGTAGTCCGTACGTACCAGCGCAAGAGGCGTTTGTCCGACGCTTCGGCGTGCGCTCCGTCTTAGGATTTGGAGGCCTTTTGCCGACGGGGGAGTTGTTCGCCATCATCCTGTTCACCAGGTGCCTGGTCCCTCGGGACACCGCGGAATTATTTCAGCCGTTTGCCTATGCCACTAGGCTCTCGCTCATGCCCTTTGAGCGCCCCGAGCTCACCTTGCCGTCGCCGCACGGACGTCTTCCGGAGCACGATGTCAGCACGCTCGAACATCGAGTCGCCACCCTCGAATCGCTGCTAGCAGTGCAAGAGCAGTCCGTCGCCATTCAGTCACGACGGCTTGATGCGACGCTGGAAGACCTGCGCGCCCACGGCCGGCGCTTTGAGTCACTTTCGGCCGCATCGCCGGTGGGGATTTTCCAGACTGATGCCTGTGGATCATGCCTCTACACGAATGCAGCGTGGCAGCACATTACGGGCCTCTCGTCTGTGCAAGCGCTCGGCCAGGGGTGGATGGCGGCGGTTGCCGAAGAGGACCGCAATGCAGTTCGCGGAGCTTGGTTCGAGACGACGGCAGCAGCCTTGGAGACGCTGGTTCTCCGTGTCGTCCGTCCAGACGGGACCCTCAGATGGGTCGAAGGCCGCATCCGCGCCGTCGCGGATGAGACGGGGCAGCGAACCGGGTATGTGGGCACCCTCGAAGACATTACCGACCGCAAGCTGTCCGAGACTGAGCAGATGAAGCTCATGGCGGTCCTCGAAGCCAGTCTCCATGAGATCTACTTGTTTCGAGCGGACGATTGGCGCTTCACCTACGTCAATCATCAGGCCCGGCACAATCTCGGCTATACGATGGACTTGTTGCGCGGGCTCACCCCCCTGGACGTGGCCGTCGAAATGCCCGAGGCCGCCTTTCGTGACTTGCTCCGCCCTTTAGTGGCCAAGGAACAGCTGCACGTAAGGTTTGAGACGGTTCACCGCCGAAAGGATGGAAGCGAGTATCCGGTCGAGGTGCATGTGCAGCTCGTCTCTCATGAGGGCGCCCATACCTTTCTCGCCCTCATGTATGACATGACCGGGCGCCTGGAAACCGAACGGCAACTGCACCATTCGCAAGCCCTGCTTCACTCAATCGTCACGCATCTCCCCAGTATGGTCTTCGTCAAAGATGCGGCGTCCCTCCGGTTTGTGGAGTTCAACCACGCCGGCGAAGACCTCACGGGTATGACGCGCGAAGAACTCCTCGGACGATCCGACTATGACTTCTTCCCGAAAGAAGAAGCGGACTCCTTTACCGAAGCGGATCGTGCCGTGCTGCAAAGCAAGACCCTCCAGGAGATTCCCGAAGAGCGAATTCACACCCGTCACAAAGGGGTCCGCATCTTACGCACCAAAAAGATCCCGCTGCTCGATCGTGACGGGAGCCCGCAATATCTCTTGGGGATCTCGGAAGACATTACAGAGCGTATCGCCGTAGACGAGGAACTCCGCGCCGCGAAGGTGGCGGCGGACGCAGCCGCCCGGTCGAAAGCCGAGTTCTTAGCGACCATGAGCCATGAAATCCGGACACCGATGAACGGAATCATCGGGATGATGGAAATGTTGTTGGGAACGGATCTCGCGCCGGATCAGCGCGACTACGCGGAATCAGTCCGGAGCGCTAGTGACGGGCTACTCCGCATCGTCAACGACATCTTGGACTTTTCCAAGATCGAAGCCGGGGGTGTGACGCTGGAGGACATCGCGTTTGACCTCCGAGCCTCCGTCGAAGAGGTACTCGATGTCTTGGCAGAACCCGCCCATCGTAACGCCGTTGAGTTGTGCGGTCTCGTGCATGCCGACGTCCCCGCCGAACTCCGTGGCGACCCGGGGCGCTTACGGCAAATCCTGACCAATCTCGTCGGCAATGCCATAAAGTTCACCAAGGACGGGGAGGTGTTGGTCCGTGTCACCCGGGCAGAGGGACCGCGGCCCGCCTC
>JACVSD010000061.1 GCA_014534095.1 Nitrospiraceae bacterium | reverse complement strand
TGTACGGCATGAATCGTGCGATCATCTTCGATTTCAACGGCGTCCTGGCTGACGACGAAGCGCCTCATGTCCTTTGCTTTCAGCAGGCACTCGCGGAGGTCGGGCTGACGCTGACCGCCGAAGAATACTACGGCACCTACAAGGGTATGGATGAACGGACCTGCGCGACGCTCTTACTCTCGGCTCGGGATGGACGAAGCGATGGGGCGCTACTGAGCCGAATCATGGCGCGGAAGCTGGATTTATTCAGGCGCTATACGTTCGCACACAAGCCGGCGTTATTTTACGGTGTCGTGCCATTCGTGAAGGAGGCCCGGTCCACCTTTCGTTTGGCCGTGGCGTCCGGCGGGCGGCGAGAGCAAATTGAGTATGTGCTGGCTGGAACCGCCATCGAACACGACTTCGAGACCATTGTGTCAGCGGAAGACTGCCCCATCGGCAAACCGGATCCGGCTGTCTATCTGTTGGCTCTGCAACGGCTGAACGATCAGCGGTCCTTCCGCTCGGTCCTTACGCCAGAAGATTGTCTCGTCCTTGAGGATTCAAGGGCCGGAATAGAGGCCGCCCACGCAGCCGGCATGACCGTGGTGGGCGTCGCTTCCACTTACCCGCAGGAGCAGCTGCAGGAAGCCGATCTTGTCGTTCCTAGTTTGAAAGACCTCTCTCCTGAGGAGGCCTGGCGAAGCCGTCGGCGCAAGCTCATGAGAGGTAATCCCGACTAGGCTCTCCGGCACTGGATCTCCCCTCCGAAAGAGGCATAGACTGACAATCTGGGCATTGCGTAGGGTGTGTCTACCACGCACGTGAACGACCCACGGGGCGATCAGGCAGCACATTTGGCTACACTCGTGGAGGTGCCCTATGCAGTTGATGTCATCCGTTGTGATCGCGGCACTACTCGCGGTCAGTCCATCACCGAGCGCCTTCGCAGACACCCCTCCGCTGACAATTGAACTGACCACAACCTGGGAATGTCCACAAGCTGACGGAACCCCGCTTTATACCAATAAAGAGAAAGCCGGCTGTCACGCCATGGCACTCAAGCCTCTGTCGGTCGTCCCGGACTTGGAACATATGCCGACCATTTCGCAGACCGTTGCAGGCGTCCGACCCTATCAAGTGCCCTCCTACAGGGATCCCAGTCAGATGGACGAGCGGCCGCAAACCCCTGATTGGGCTCGAGATTGGCGCGCACGTCTCACCCCTGGGGAATCGGTACAAGAGGAAGTCTGTGCGCTGTACTCAGAGTGGCTGCACCTCATCCAAAGGACGCGGGGGGGATTCTTCTTCGGGTCCGATCCGTCCTACGGCGGAGATGTAACGAGCCGCAGCCGGCGGGGGCCCAGCTACTCCTTCTTTGACAATGCACGGTATATGGCCCTGTCAAGAATGTTTGGCACGGGGTTCGTGCCGTTTGGATGCCCGTGACTCACGTCTAGGCGTGATAGAACTCCCGATACCATGAGACGAACCGCGGAATGCCGACTTCAATGGGGGTCGCAGGTGTGAATCCGACGTCCCGCGAAAGGTCCGCAATGTCCGCATAGGTTGCGGGCACATCCCCCGGTTGAATGGGCATCAGCTTCTTCTCCGCTTTCTTGCCGATCGCCTCCTCCAACACCTCAATAAATCGCAACAGCTCCACTGGCTGATGATTGCCGATGTTGTAGACGCGGGCCGGGGCGGCGCTGGTCCCCGGATCGGGCTTGTCTCCCGACCAAGTGGGGTTCGGCGTGGCCGTATGATCCAGGGTGCGGATCACACCTTCGACGATATCATCCACATAGGTGAAGTCCCGTTTCATCTTCCCATGGTTGAACACTTCGATCGGTTTCCCTTCGAGGATCGCCTTTGTAAAGATGAAGAGCGCCATATCAGGCCGCCCCCACGGCCCGTAGACCGTAAAAAATCGAAGACCGGTGCAAGGCAGCCGATACAAGTGCGCATAACAATGTGCCATCAGTTCGTTGGCCTTTTTGCTCGCCGCGTAGAGCGAGACTGGATGATCCACATTGTCATGGATCGAAAACGGCATATGCGTGTTTCCGCCGTACACCGAACTCGATGATGCATAGACCAGATGCTCCACGCGCGCATGGCGACAGCCTTCAAGTACATTCATGAAGCCTTCGATGTTGCTCTCCGTATAGGCATGGGGGTTGACCAGCGAATACCGGACTCCCGCCTGCGCCGCGAGATGGACCACACGGCGGATCGGTTGGTCCGCAAACAGATCACGCATACCCGGACGGTTCGCGAGATCGAGTTTGACGAAGCGAAACGCCTCGCGCGGTGTGAGCTGTGCCAGACGGGCTTCTTTCAGACGCACGTCGTAATAATCGTTCAGATTGTCAAGGCCGATCACCTGATCGCCCCGATCCAACAAGCGCTGGGTCACGTGAAAGCCGATGAATCCGGCTGCACCAGTCACGAGAATAGGGACTGCCGATCCGCTCATGTCGACTCCTTCGAGAATGAATGGTTCATGCGGGTCCCCCTGACGTCATGAACGACGGTTGACCATGATCTAACCGATGAAGGTTCATGGGCTGCAGCGAGTCACGCGCCGAGATGACCGCCACGTGGCCTGTGCGGGTGGTGCGATAGATGTCCAGCGCCCGTCCGTAATGATACACGCAGTCCTGCGTGGCAAGCAGATCTTTCAGCCGTTCAGGCCGTTCCCAGTGCGCCGTCAGCAACGCCGTACGGGCCGGATTGCGCTCACTGAACATGAACGAAAGATGATCCGGATACCATTCCGCTCCTCCCGTGGCATAGGAGACGAAGAGCCTGGCCTGAGCCGCCGCGCACAGTTCGGCGAGATAGCTATTGGTCAAGTACCCGTTCTCCCCCACGTCCAGCCATTTGCCTGGAGGAGACAACGAGGCATGGGCCGCATAACTCCTGAGCTCTAGCAACTGTTGTTGAGACGCGCACACTAAGGGAATCCGGCCATACTTCTCCGCCAATCGTTGAATCACGCCGTCCTTGAGCGCTGAGCGGCCGTTGTTGGTGGGGCCGCTGTCCGCATGGACGAGCACATTGTGTCCGCGATCGGTCACCAGATAGCAATTCCTCGGCATTTCGACATCACAGGGATCTTCTCCATAGAACGGCACCGACACGACGGCTCCGCCCTCGAAGGGCCACGTCTCTCCATGGGCGAGTTCGATCACGCGGCTGAAGCCCAACTCCCGCAACAACGAGAGATAATCAAAGTACAGATGCTTGCGATTGCGCCGGCTCGGCACGATGATAGGGGTGTCTTTCGCGAGATGCAGGAGCGTGCGCGGATCCACATGATCGTCGTGGTCGTGGGTTAGAAACACGGCTGCCGGTTTCGGCACGAGCCCGCCCCAAAGCGACGGCACGGTGGATTCCGCAAACCATGGCAACAACCAGGGGTCGAAGAGGAATACCTGATCGCGCTGGCGATACAACAGGGCCGCATGGCCCAAATGCACGAGGTCCTGGTCCTGCACGATGCGAAACCAGTGTTCTCGGATGGAGGTCGAGGGCGAGGTGATGAGACAGTCGTATTGCTTGAGGGCGTCCATCAGTCGCGTGAGGAAGCCCTGTGCATCCCGCGGGGCCGCGAGCACGACAGTGCGAAGTTCCTCCCCGTAATGGGTTCCATTTAACATCCCGAGGACTTTCCCGACGAGGGGCCCCAGCGGACGATGCTCGAATCCGAGCGGGATGGCCTGGCGCTTGACGGCGTGAAAAATCCTGAGTCCGCCGTTCGTCACGCGTGCCGACTGCGTCGGATCAGTGGAATATTCCCATTGAAAGCTGCCGTCCGGCTTGCGGCCACACCGGATGTGCTGACCCAGATACGGCCGAGAGCGGACCAACTCGGCGTAGGCGTCTTCCAGCCGCCGTGGCCGGTCCGGGTCGTCTAACGGCGCGCGTTTTGAAAACACGTCACTGATGGCCGTGTCAATGGAGCTGGAAAGCAGGTGGTGTGCTTCATGCAAGCTTCGGACGACATCCGGCGCCACACCACCGATGAACGGCAATGGGCCCGGTGCCTCGCCGCTTTCCAGCTGCACCCAGCACCAAGGAGCCAGAGTCACATAGTGGTTGCGCGGCAGGCTGTCCCAGACATTCATACCAGTGATGAATGATGCGTGATCGGTGATGAGTGAAGATCGGATTGGCGCAACCCATCACCCATCACTCATCACCCTTCACTTCCCAGATGAGCTTGCTGATCGTCGGTTCATAGAGCGCCTGGATCATATTGCCGTCGGGGTCTGAAAAATAAAAAGAATAGCTGCCGTCCCGATGCTGCTTGGGCGGTTTGGCAAGGGCCCCGCCCAGCGACTCTACGGTCTCTGCCACCTGCTGATACATCCGGTTCACCGACTCGGGAGTATCCAGCACCACCCCCACATGATCGAGGAGTTGATGTCGAGCCGATTGGTACGAGGACAGGTCGCCCGCCGCAATCTGGTGCAGGGCCAAATTGTCGCACCCTGAACTTAAATAGACATTGTCGTCATCCGGCTCCCAGACCACGCGCATATCCAGCAATCGTTCATAGAATCGGCGGGACCGCGGCAGGTTCGTCACTCGCAGCGCCAGATGGCGCAGTCCCCGATGGAGCGGCATAGTCATGATTCGTTCAACCGTGTGGCTATAGTAGGTGGCAACTCGATATCCCGTCAACGAGAATTCCGTCCCGTTCTGATGGCCTTGACCGCGGACCTCCGCTGTCTCTTCTTCCAGACGCTATGTTACGATATCCGCACTCGTCATACGTTGCGCAAAGGAGCATTGAACCATGGTGGCCTACGTCCTAGCGGGGATCTTCACACTGTTGAGTTCTATCCCAGTCCTAGCGGTTGATGCGCCCTTGCCCGCCACGGGCGCAACCGTAGCGGGCAAAGATGGAGCGCCTCTGGTCCTGATCCCAGCCGGTTCGTTTCCCATGGGTGTGCCACACGGCGACCGTGACGGTGGACGAGACGAATACCCCCGACATGACGTCTATGTGGACGCGTTTTATATCGATAAATATGAAGTAACCAATGGGCAATATCTCGCGTTCGTGAAAGCCACCGGCCACCGGATTCCCCAAAACCCCAACAACCCCACGCGGAACTTGTGGCAGGGCGAGACGATCAGTGAGGCGCTCGTAGACCGCCCGGTCATTCATGTCGATTGGGCGGATGCGGTGGCGTACTGCCATTGGGCGGGGAAACGGCTGCCCACCGAAGCGGAATGGGAAAAAGCCGCCAAGGGCACGTCTGATCGCCGCTTTCCGTGGGGCAATGTGGAGCCGACCAATAAGCATCTGAACTTCAATCAGCGCTGGATTGGCGAGAAAACCTTGATGCCTGTCGGCAGCTATGAAGCCGGCAAGAGCCCCTTCGGCGTGTATGACATGGCGGGCAACGTCTGGGAATGGGTCCACGACTGGTATGACGCGAAATATTATGAGAAAAGTCCTGCCAAAAATCCGAAAGGTCCGGAAACTGGCACTCGGCGGGTCTTGCGTGGATCAGGCTGGCAGAATGAAACGCCGACCGTGCGGATCTTTACCCGTGTGGATAGTGATCCAACAATCCGCAACGAATCCACCGGCTTTCGGTGCGCCATGGACGCACCGGTAAAGTAGGCTGCCTGATGAACGAAAAGGGGCTATCCGGCTTGACCGTTGCGGCCTTTGAAAGTCGTATGGCCCCGGAATGCACGCGGCTCATCGAGCGCTACGGTGGACGCGCTCTGGTGACACCGGCCTTGCGGGAATTACCGCTGCAGGACAATTCAGCCGCGTTGAAGTTTGGCGTTCGTCTCACGGCGGAACGCATCGATGTGCTCATTCTACTCACTGGTGTCGGCACCACGCACCTCTTCGACCTGCTGAAATCCCGCTATCCCTGGTCCTCCATTCTAGCCGCCCTCAAACAGACGGCGATCGTGGCGCGCGGGCCCAAACCGGTGGCCGCGTTGAAGGCCTTTCATCTGCATCCGACTTTGACCGTTCCTGAACCGAACACCTGGGTTGATCTGATTGCAACATTGGATGAATACCGGCCGGTGAAGGGACTGCGCGTGGCGGTCCAGGAATACGGCGCGTCGAATCCCGACTTGTTGGAGGCCTTGCGCGAGCGGGGCGCCGACGTGTTTCCCGTTCCGATCTATCGATGGGCGCTCCCCGAGGATCTCCGGCCGCTGCGACAGGCCCTCGATCAGGTCATGGCCGGCGGCGTGCACGTGATGATGATCACCAATGCCGCCCAAGCCGACCATGTCATGCAGATCCTGACACAGGATGGAATGATCGAGCCCTTTCGAACCGCCCTCGGGCGAACGGTGGTCGCCTCGATCGGGCCGACAGCCAGTGAATGCCTACGCCGCCACGGCTGGCCGATTGATCTCGAGCCCTCCCACCCGAAGATGGGCATTCTGATCAAGGAAACCGCCGAACGGGCGACCACCCTGCTCGAGGCCAAACGCGGTCCGTTTCCGCGACCCACGGAAGACGCCTAGGCCGCCCGCATTCCTTCAGCCGGAATGGGGAGGTGCAAGGTAAAGACAGATCCTTTCCCCACACAACTTTCGATCGTCACGCGTCCTCCGTGTCCTTCGATAATCTCCTTAACAATCGGCAAGCCTAATCCCGTGCCGCCCGAAACCTTGGCACGCGCATAATCAGTTCGATAGAACCGTTCGAACAGAAACGGCAAGTGTTCGGACTCGATGCCCTGCCCGGTATCTTCGACGGAAATACGCACGCTGTCCGCGTCTCTGGCCAGGCCGAGCGTCACAGAGCCGCCGGGCGGCGTGTATCGCAGCGCATTGTCAATCAGGTTAATGACCGCCTGCTTCAGCCAGTTGGGATCCGCCCAAACGCCGGGCACCGGCGTAGCGCGCATGGTCAGGGTAATCATACGGTCTTCAGCCAAGACAAGCAGATCGTCGAGCAAGTCGCGCAGCAGCGGTTCAACCTGGAGCGGCATGCGCTCGAGCACCGTGCCGTCGCCCGCGAATTTCGTCAGCGTAAGCAGTGACCGCGTGAGAGCGATCAGTCGCTCCACCTGCTCCAAATTGCCGATCAGCACCTCGCGGTATTCTTCGGCCGACCGCGCTTTCTGCAAAATAACTTCGATATGTCCCTGCAAAACCGTCAAGGGCGTCTGCAACTCGTGCGCGGCGTAGTCGACGAATCGGCGCTGGCTTTCGGCGCTTTTGACGAACCGATCCATCGTAGCGTTGAACGCCTTAGTCAACCGGTGGAACTCGCGGTACGGTGAGTTCAGGGCCAAGTACGTCGGCCCGTCCGAGGCCGACATGGTCTCGGCCATGGCGCTCAGACTTTCCACAGGCAACAACACTTTGCGTGAAAGCCATGCGCTGCCCAACCATGCGACGAGCAGGATCCCGCACGATCCCACCGTGAGCAGGGCAATCAGACCGAGCAACGTCTTCTCGGCGAATGACAGCGCGACCTCGGCTTGGAGAATATACCGCCGCGCGCCGTGAGCGGGAATGGGAACAAAGAGACGCCGGACGGCAACGCCATCGTCGCGCGCCACGGTTTCAAACAGGTGGGGGACGCCTTCAAGCCGCTGCCGGATCGCATGCGGCAGCGGGGCGGCGGTGATGACGTCTGTGCCCTTCCACACCAGTGAGCCGTCGCTCGAGAAAATGAGCACCGAATGGGACACATCCTGTAATTCCTGGCGGGTCTCAGGTTGATGACCGTCAGCCGGAACGAGCACGTCTGTCCGGTTCAGGATCGCTTCGGGACTCTGCTCCACGATGCCCGCCAAGGTGGCCGCCAGACCGAGAAGACGTCCGTCGATGAATTGATGCACCAGCGTGTGGAAGCCACTGTAGAGCAGAAACGAAAACAGGCCGAGAAGCCCGGCCACGAGCAGCATCACAGATCGGCGGATGAGTCCGTGGAGGGAATTCATGCGTCGTCGTCCGGCTCTTCCAGCATATATCCCACACCGCGGACGGTCGTGATCAAGGCCGGCGCCATGCCCTTATTGATCTTCGCGCGCAACGCTCGGATATGGACATCGACGATGTTGGTCAGGGGATCATAATTGATGTCCCATACGTGATTGATGATTGCCGTCCTCGTCAGCACCCGATTCTTGTTGCGGAGCAGAAACTCCAACAGCGCATACTCCTTGTTCGTGAGCACGATTTCTTTTCCCGCTCTCCAGGTCCGTCTGGAAGCCGGATCGAGTTCCAGGTCCATCGCCTGCAAATGAGCCATCGGTTGCGGTCCCCCTCGCCGCAGCAGCGCACGCACGCGGGCCAGCAATTCCGCAAAGGAAAAGGGCTTGGTGAGGTAATCATCTGCCCCGGTATCCAAACCGGACACCTTGTCCTGCACGGTGTTACGAGCGGTCAGGAGGAGAACCGGCGTGTAATCTTCGGCCTTTCGAAGCTGCCGGCAGAGCGACAAACCGTCGAGCCTAGGAAGCATGATATCCAAAATGACGAGATCATAGGACACCTCCGTGGCAAACAGGAGACCTTGTTCCCCGTCCGACGCGATGTCCACGGCATAGCTCTCCTCTCGCAGGCCCTTCGCGATGAACTGCGCCAGATCGATGTCGTCTTCAACCAGCAGGATCCTCACGCGTGCTCCGCTCACCTATCGGGTGTTTCCATCCCGGGACTCGGAACGTACGCCAGTCGCGGGTGGCATTCAGGCTCCGCCATTCTATCGAATTCCAATGCCACTGTCCGACGTGCATACGAGGTCCTTCAAATAGGCCCTATAGGCGGATTTCATCATTCCTTCATTTCCTCTTCATCCTGCCATGTTAGGTCTATCGGAATACAAGGAGGACACCCGCATCATGCTATGCGACCTGCCTTCCATGACGGCAACCATCGATGGCCGCGACGGCGAAAGGGGGGATGCCGCGAGTCGTTATCGGGCCCTGCTCGCCGTCACCAACGTGCTTAATTCTCAGCGCGACACAGACAGTCTCTGGGAATCGATCACCGTGGAAATCCGGAAGGTGCTGCCTTCAGAGCGGGCCGGCGTGACTCTGTACGACCCGGGCAGCGACTCTTTCCGGTTCTATGCGGTCGAAACGAACCTGCCCGCCCGGATGCTCCAACGGGACGCGGTGATACCCAAACCCGGCAGCGCGGTCGGGTGGGTCTATGACCATCGCACCATTCACGTGCGACCGAACCTCAAGACCGAACGGATCTTCCTCGAAGACGACTACTATGCCCAGGAAGGGCTCGGGCGGATGATCAATCTGCCCTTGCTGGTCGGGGAGGCCTGCATTGGCACCTTGAACATTGGGAGCGTCCAGAGCGGTGATC
Organism: Nitrospiraceae bacterium; assembly: GCA_014534095.1. Next base: position 1,491 of record JACVSD010000061.1, on the reverse strand, counting down.
CCGGCTCTACGGACCTCGGATTTCTCCAGCTCATCGCGACTCAGATTGCATACGCCATCGACCACGTCAAAGCGTATGACCAGATCAACCGGCTGCGGCAGCAGCTGGCCCGCCACAATGAGTATCTCGCGGAAGAGCTGAAGCTGAGTCATAGCTTCGATGCCATGATCGGCACGACCCGCGCATTTCGCCACGTGCTGAGGCACGTGGAAGCCGTGGCGCCCACGGCAACGACGGTGTTGCTCACGGGGGAAACTGGTACCGGAAAGGAGCTGATGGCCCGGGCCATTCACGACCTTAGTCCTCGCCGTGACAAGCCCTTCATTCGCATCAACTGCGCGGCGCTCCCGATGGGCTTGGTCGAGAGCGAGCTGTTCGGGCATGAGCGGGGCGCCTTTACCGGGGCGGATCAGCGCCGGCCGGGACGCTTTGAGTTGGCCAACAGAGGCAGCCTGTTTCTAGATGAAATCGGCGACATGCCATTGGAAGCGCAGGCCAAACTGCTGCGGGTATTGGAAGACGGCCTGGTGGATCGCGTGGGCGGCACGCGACCGGTCCCGGTCGACGTGCGCGTCATCGCCGCAACGAACAGCAACTTGGCAGCCGCAGTCAGCGCCGGACGGTTCCGCTCTGATCTCTATCACCGGCTCCACGTGTTCCCGATTCTGCTTCCGCCCCTGCGCGAGCGGCGTGAAGACATCCCGTTGTTAGCCCAACACTTCTTGGAAGTCTATCGGATGAAGCTGAAGCGGCCGGCCCTCGAGATCAGCACCGAATCCATGGAGCGGCTCGCGGCCTATACGTGGCCCGGCAACGTGCGGGAGCTGCAAAACGTGATGGAACGGGCCGTCATCCTGTCTCATTCGCCGGTGGTCCAGATCGAATCACACTGTATGGTGGGGGCACAGAAAGCAGAGGAGCCATCGTCCCGCCTCGTCGACCACGAGCGCCACCACATCGTACGCATGCTGGAGTGCGCACACTGGCGGATCTATGGTCCACAGGGTGCGGCGGCGCATCTAGGGATGAACCCGAGCACCCTGCGAAGCCGGATGAAAAAGCTGGGAATCCGTCGGCCACTGCCGACAATGCCGGAGTACACCACGGATGGCGGGGCGCGCTCTCTCGCGGCTTCGCAACGTGGCTGACCGGAAGCGGAGTCAGTATTCCACTCGTCTCGCCACTGTTCCTACAGCACACGCTGACCAATTTTAATAGAGACCGAGAGAAGGAAGCCCCCACGGGCTATCCTTCTCTCGGGAAGCGAATCAATGCATCTACTAGCGTGCTGAGGCGACGGGCCTTACTTTGGCGGGCATCTCCGCCTCGGCCCGTTGCACGCCGGGCCGGGCCCCGGCCAGCGGCTTAATGCGCTGATCGCCGGCGGGGAGCACGCGCAGGTACCCCCACTGCCCGGATTGCGAATACGGCAGCCGCTGGTTGCTCCACACATAGTCGCCCGGCAGGCGGAACGGGCCGCCGGCGCTCGGG
>JACVSD010000031.1 GCA_014534095.1 Nitrospiraceae bacterium | reverse complement strand
GCGCCCGGGCGGTCGGACCGACTCCGAACGTCGACCTGCCGGTGACCTATCCGCATCTCGCCCGTGACGTCCGCCCCGGAGCCCGCATTCTGATCGATGATGGGCGCATTGAATTGCTCGCGATGAGAGTTGACAACGGCACCATTGATTGCCGCGTGAAACGGGGCGGTCCTGTGTCCGCTCACAAAGGCATCAATGTGCCCGGAACGACTATCAGCGCGCCGACCTTGACAGACAAGGACCGGGCCGACATCCGCTTCGGGGTCGCGCATCATGTGGATTATATCGCCCTGTCCTTTGTCCGCGGACCGGAAGATGTCCAGGCGGCGCGACAATACATCCAGGAATGCGGCGGCGATCAACCGCTGATTGCCAAAGTTGAACGAGCCGAAGCCATTGACGGGCTCGCGACCATCCTGGACGTTTCGGACGGTGTGATGATCGCGCGCGGCGATCTAGGGGTCGAAATGGGTCCGGAAGCGGTGCCGCTGTTACAGAAGCGCATCATCGCCGAAGGCCATGGCTGTGGCCGTGTTATTATTACTGCCACACAGATGTTGGAATCCATGATCACGGAATCGGTGCCCACGAGAGCGGAAGCCTCCGACGTGGCCAATGCCATATTTGATGGCACCGACGGCGTGATGTTGTCGGGGGAAACGGCCAGCGGCCAGTATCCCATCGAAGCGGTGCGAGTCATGGATCGCATAATCCGTGCGGCGGAAGCCGAGCCGCGGTATCGAATGGCTATTGGCGCACCACCTCGCGACATGAGTATCCCGGCCGCTATCTGTACGGCCGCGGCTTCCGCTTCGGCTGCCGTGAACGCCTCGGTCCTGGCCGTGTTGAGCGAATCCGGAACCACCGCGCGGCTGGTCTCCAAGCAGCGTCCCGAAGCGCCGATCGTGGCCTTTACTCCTCATCCACTGGTGCGGCGGCGGATGGCCTTGCTCTGGGGCGTCGAGCCGCGCCTGATGGCGTCGATCGACAATGCCGACGCGCAGGTCGTGGAAGTGGAACAGTGCCTTAAACAGGACAAGCTCCTTCAGGCGGGCAGCCGTCTGGTGCTGCTCTCAGGAACGGCGGCCGGGCATCCCGGCGGAACCAACGTCATGAAAATTCATGAAGTGCAGGCGTGACGTTGACGACACCCGGCGCGCGTAGCAGGTGGTTGTGCCTGATGGTCGCACTGGTCTTGTCGTCGGAACAGCTCTGGGCCGACAGCGGTTCCACCGATCACCCTCCGACCGAGATCGTTCGCCGCTATGTGACGCTGGATCAAAAGGGCGCGCGCCTCGACGCCCGCTCCTTCGAGTCGCTTCGGCCGTATATCGACTGGCGACAAGAGCCAGCGTGGGGACGGCTCGTGATCATTCAAGAGGTGGCCGTTCCCGAAGACTATCGTCAATGGGAGGTGATCAATAAACTCGAGGTGGTCATACCGGTTAGGTATCGTGTTCTCGGTTACGTCTATTTGGACACGGCAGCGTTTGTCCCCGAGTCAGAGGTCACCAGCGAAGAGGTGCGGTTTCGCGTCAAAGCGGTCGAGAATAAATGGCGGATCGTCGAACCCGTGATTCCTCCTCATGTGGGACTCAAACGCATGGTGAACTTCGTCCGTGAGGCCGTGCTGCTGGAAACCGATGGGACGAACCGGAGCGCACTCGTCGCGCTGGAAGACTCATTGCGAAAGGCAAAATAATGAACAAAACGTCGGTGGATTTGTTGATTTTCGACCTCGATGGCACGCTGATCGAATCGAAGTGGGACATTGCGCATGCGGTGAACCTCACCTTGTTAGAATTGGGTCTGCCTGAGCGATCGCTGGAGGAAATCTTTGGATTCGTCGGTGATGGGGTGAAGCGGCTGCTCCGGCTGGCCGTCGGCGAAGAACATCTGGATCGGTATGAGCGCGCCTTACAGATCTTTCGAGGCCACTACCTCGCCCATTGCCTGGACCGCACGGTCTTCTATCCCGGCATCGAACCCATGCTGCAGCATTTCGATCGCAAAGAGAAGGCGGTGGCGACCAACAAAGCCATCGAATACACGCGTGTGATTCTCGAGGGACTGGGCTCTCAGCATTTCTCCGTCGTGGTCGGCGGCGACAACGGATTTGGGCTGAAGCCGGAGCCCGGAATGCTACTTCACATTATGGAACAAGTGGGTGCCTCGAAGGAGCGCACCGTGCTGGTCGGCGACAGCACGAATGACATCAACGGCGGCCATAACGCCGGCATCCGTGTCTGCGCCGTTGGGTACGGCATGGGCAATCGCGAAAAAATGGCGGCCTGTAAACCGGACTGGTTCATTGAACGACCGGAGGAACTAATGGAGCTTTTTGTATGAAGATGATGGCAAGCCTGCTCTGGGACAACGGATCGTGGGGCACACGACGCGGGGTGCTTGTGATGGCCGCTCTGCTGTTGAATTTTCAGATCGGTGCGGCATGGGCCGGATCGGCCGGTCTCGCAGATCGGGTGATCGAGCGCAAATTGGCCAATGGGTTGACGGTGCTCATGGTCGAGCGTCATGACACACCGGTCGTGTCGATCAACATCACCTTTGCGGTTGGCGGCGTTAATGAGCAGGTGGGACAGACCGGTCTGGCCCACCTCTATGAGCACATGGCGTTCAAAGGCACCCGCACCGTGGGGACGAAGAACTTTGTCCAAGAACGGCCGGTGCTCGAGGAGTTGGCGCGCGTGGGTACCGAATTAGAGGAGCGGCAGCGCGGGCTCATGGGGAGAAATAGCGCGCCCACCGCCGACGAGCAGGCGGCGATCGACGCACTTCAGAAGCGATTCACGGAATTGCAAGCGCAGGCTTCGCAATACGTCGTTGGGAACGAGATGGCCTTGCTCTACCAGCGTCATGGCGGCGTCGGTCTGAATGCCTCGACTGGCAAAGATCTCACGCGGTATACCATTAGTCTCCCCGCCAATCGTCTTCCGCTTTGGGCGGCCATCGAAGCGGATCGCATGGCCAATCCGGTCCTGCGGGAGTTCTATAAGGAGCGCGGAGTGGTGATGGAGGAGCGGCGCCTCCGTAACGACGACAGTCCGCAAGGGCTTTTGTTTGAGACTTTTACCTCCGCGGCGTTCCGGGCGCATCAGTACGGCATCCCGACGATCGGATGGGGGTCCGATATCCAGTCCCTGACGCCGGCGGAGACCGAAGCCTTCTTCAAAACCTACTATGGTCCGAATCGCGCGACGATTGCCCTGGTTGGAGATATCCATCCGACTGAGGTCATGGAGTTGATCGAGAACACCTTCGGCAAAATTCCTGCGGCTCCGGAACCTCCGGCGCTGGTGACGGTGGAACCGGAACAGCGCGGTGAGCGACGCGTGGAAGTGGAGTTCGACGCAGAACCGATGTTGGCAATCGGCTACCATAAGCCGGGTCTCGGCCATCCCGACGACGACGTCTTCGACGTGATTGATGCCGTCTTAACGGACGGGGTGACGTCCCGGCTGCATACCAAGCTGGTGCGGGAGAAACGCATCGCCGGGTCGGTCAGTTCCGATGCCAATTATCCCGGTGTGCGGGCGCCGAATCTCTTCATCGTCACGGCCACGCCGCTGGCCCCGCACAGTACCGCCGAAGTGGAAACCGAAATCTACCAGGAGATCGAACGGCTCAAGACTGAACCGGTCTCGTCCAAGGAACTGGAGAAAGTGATCAATAATCTGGATGCCGACTTGGTGCGGGCGCTCCGTTCCAATAGCGGACTGGCTTCGCAGCTGGCGTTGTATCAGACGGTGGCGGGCGATTGGCGTTACGTGCTGCGGTCACGCGATAAAATCGCGGCCGTCACGGCGCCTGATATCCAGCGCGTCGCTGCGCAGTATCTGACTAAATCGAACCGGACGGTGGCCGTATTGGTGAAGAAAACCGTCGAGAGAAAAATGGCGGCCCATGCGGTCGGTGAGGTGGCGCCATGATGGGGCGTACGAGCGAACGATGGGAGAGACGGGGTCAGGATGCCCTGAAGCTCGTCGGTCTGGCGGTGATGCTGCTGGCGTCCGCGATCACCGTATCTGCAAAAGATCTCACGATCACTGATCCACGGCAGATGAGCTTCAAGCCGGTGGACTTTACCCCGCCCGAGCCGGAACGGGTGGTGCTCCCTAACGGGATGGTGGTCTATCTGCTGGAAGACCATGAACTGCCGCTCGTGGCGGTGACGGCCAGCATCCGGACAGGCGGGTGGCTTGATCCGGCTGACAAGGTGGGACTTGCGGCGTTGACCGGTTCCGTCATGCGGACCGGCGGGGGCGGCGGGTTGACGGCGGAGCAGGTCGACGAAGAGCTGGAACAATATGCCATGGACGTCAACATCTCCATCGGGCGCCTATCAGGGTCCGCCTCTCTCGACGTATTGAGCAAGGACGTCTCACGCGGGTTACAGATCTTTGCGGGCCTCCTGAGGGCTCCGGCGTTTCATCCGGCGCGGTTCGAGGTGGCGAAGTTGCAGGCGCTGGAGGGCATCCGTCGGCGGCAGGACAATCCCGGCTCGGTCGTAAGCCGCGAATTCGTGAAATTGTTGTACGGCCCGGATCACCCCACAGCCCGGGAGAATTCAGTCGCCTCCATGACGCGTATCACAAGAGAAGACCTCATCGCGTTTCACCGCGACACGATTCGCCCCAACGGGATGATTCTTGGAATCACGGGAGACTTCAAGAAAGACGAGATGCTGTCGACGCTTCGCGCGGTGTTCGGGGACTGGCCTAAAGGTCCTGTCCACGAGCTGACGATCCCGAACGTGCCGGAGCCGCACTCCTCGCAAGGGGCCGTCCGATTCGTCAACAAGGATACGTCACAGACCCATCTGCGCCTTGGGCATCTGTCCATCAAAGAAACGGACCCCGACTATGTGGCGCTGGCCATTGCGAACGATATTCTGGGCGGCAGCTCGTTCCGCAGCCGACTGTTCAACGACGTGCGAACGAAGCGCGGTCTGGCATACTCGGTCGGCAGCCGCCTGAACACCGGCGTGCACGATCAAGGCGTCTGGCTCATGCGTGCCGAGACGAAGCTCGCCTCGACCCAGGAAGTTGTGAACCGGTTCGTGGCCAATATGGAACGCATGCGCACCGAGCTGGTGACGGATGAGGAGCTGGCGGAGGCGAAGGAAGCCTACGTCAATTCGTTCGTGTTTTCTTTTTCCAGCCCCTCAGCTATCGTCAGCCGGTTGGTCGAACTCGAGTACGATGGATTGCCAAAAGACTTTCTTCAACAGCTTCGAGAGAAAGTCGTGAAGCTGAGGAAGGAGGATATCTTGGCCGCAGCGAAGAAGCATCTCGATCCGACCCGCTTGAAGATCGTCGCAGTCGGGTCGGGCGATGCGTTGCCGAAGGTGCTGTCCACGTTCGGTGAGGTGAAGGAAATCCGCCTCGTTCCGGAGGGCTAGCCTTGGTTCACAGACGGACGAACAGCCAGCATGCCGCTTGAAGACGATCTTTCGGACATCCTGAAGAAAGCGCGCCACGGCCAAGGCCTGTCGGTCATGGACGTGACCCGTATCACGGGACTGCCCCACGACGATGTCACCGCCATTGAGCGCGGGAATCCGCCTCGCAACCGAGCGGATCTGCGCGCGCTGGCCCAGGCACTGAACCTGCGTGCGCCGGCGCTCGAGCAGATCGCCTTCGATCACTGGGAGCCGGTCGCGCAACAGCCCCCGGCCTGGGTCGATATCATTCACGGCTCGATCAACGGCTACGGCGTCCAAGGGTACATTGTTCACGATGAACGCGACGCCGTCGTCATCGATACAGGCTACAATGCGCCCGCCATTGTGCAGACGCTCAGTCGCAGAGGGTTATCGCTGATCGGCATTTGCCTGACACACGGACATACCGATCATGCCGACGGCATCGACCGGCTGCTACGGCATCGTGAGGTGCCCGTCTATCTGGGGGCCGGGGACGCCGAGCTGCTTTCTTGGCATCCTCCCGCAGGCGTACTCGCCATACCGGGGGACGGGCAAGAGATCATGGTGGGGCACCGGAGCGTCCGCTGCATGCCCACGCCTGGCCATACGCCTGGCGGGGTCTGCTATCGAGTGGATGATCCTGAGCATCCGATGTGTTTCGTGGGCGATACGCTTTTTGCGGGGTCCATCGGCCGGTCCAACCCCACCGGGCTTTATCAGACGCATTTGGACGCGGTCCGCAGCCGGGTCCTCACGTTGCCACCTGGTTACCGATTAATGCCGGGTCATGGTCCTGCGACCACCGTCGAAGAAGAACGGGACCATAATCCTTTCTATGCCTGACGTGAGCGGAGGACCCAATGGATCGGGAGCGGCCCAGCACCGAGGAGGCGAGCCGCCGTCTCAGGCCGGAGGGCGATGACGGCAACGGGAAAGGAGGACAGCTGGAGCGCGAAGAGGAATCCGGCTTTTCGAAATATCTCCTACCGAGCATCCTCTTTGTCTTGACGGTTTTTACCACGGTCTGGGCGGGAGCCTATCAGGACCATCCGGATCGGTTTCATCCTTTTCTCGGCGCCTGGACGCTGCTGGCCGAGCGGCCGGGCGACCTCATCAATGGAATCCCGTTTGCGCTGACGTTGCTGCTGATCCTTGTCACTCATGAAATGGCCCATTTCATCTGCTCGAAACGTCATCGTGTCCCAGCGTCACTGCCCCTGTTTATTCCTGGCCTTCCCATTCTTGTCGGAACGTTCGGAGCGATTATTCGTGTCCGGGGACCGATTCTCGAGCGCAAGGCGCTCTTTGACATCGGCATATCTGGACCGCTTGCAGGTTTTGTGGTCGCAATCGCGGCGCTGATCGCAGGGCTGCGCTGGTCCGAGGTCGAGATGGGTGTCAGTGCCGACAGCCCGTTTCTGGTCGGACGGTCGCTGCTCCTGGACATGGTCATCTGGTCCGTGTTGGGCGACCTGCCCGTCGGTTCGAGCATCAATTTACACCCCATGGCCGAGGCGGCTTGGTTCGGGCTGTTTGTGACCTGCCTGAACTTGATACCAATCGGACAATTGGATGGCGGCCATGTCGCCTATGCCATGTGGGGGGCCCGACAACGGGCCATCGCGTTTGCGGCGCTGCCCTTACTATTGCTGCTCGGCTATGTCGGCTGGCATGGTTGGATCGTATGGGTTGGGATGGCCGGCTTGCTGGGATTTTCCCATCCCTCTATCCCGCGCCCCGATTCGGCCCTGGGCGCGGCACGGATGTGGCTCGGTCGTGCGACCGTCGTATTGTTCGTCCTCATCTTCCCTCCCTTTCCCATTATGTCCCGCTGACCGGCGCCGGTGGTGCGCCATGGACATGCGTCCGTGCCCGGAACCGGATTCGAACAAAGCCTTGCCGGATCGGTGCGGCACTCCTAGCATGGAGCCATGGAAACGGCCGCATCAGCAATGCCTGCCTGTCCCAAATGTCGGACCGAAGTGAACGGGTTTGCCACCGAGTGTGTGAAATGCGGAATTATCTTTGCCAAGTATCGACCCGGCGCTGTCAGTCGTCGCCCGCGCCCTCGGTCGTTCACCGAGTCGGCGTATGCCGCCGGCAGGCGCTGGCTGATTGAGTCGGATACGACGACCGATTCGGTGACACTGTACGGCCGTGCCATCTTGTGGTTGGTCCTCGTCGGATGGGGCCTCCGGTTTATCCTGACGCCGCTCGAAACGAACTACACCGGAGAGTCGTTTCTACATCTGGTCAATCTGCCGTTTCATGAGGCGGGACATATGCTGTTCATGCCCTTTGGGCGCTTCATGATGATCCTCGGCGGCAGCCTCGGGCAGATCCTGATGCCGCTCATCTGCCTGATCGCCTTGCTCATGCAGAGCCGGGACCCCTTCGGTGCGTCCGTGGCCCTCTGGTGGACGGGCGAGAGCATCATGGACGTCGCGCCCTATATCAATGATGCGCGCGCCTTGGATCTGCTGTTACTCGGGGGGGTGACGGGAAAAGAAACGGACGGGCACGACTGGAACAATCTCCTCGGCATGCTGGGCTGGCTCGAGTACGATCATCGCCTTGCTCACCTGGCGTACAATGCCGGCAGCTTTTTGATGCTCCTGTCGGTGGTGTGGGGCGCGACGCTTCTCCGCCGGCACTGGAGTCGGAAACAGCGAACGACGCAATTCACGTGAGCTGAGGGCTGTCACCTCGCCGCCGCTTCAAGGCAGAGCCAGCTCCCTGCAGAATCGCCGGGCCAAGCGGGACCAATTGATGCCCCGTGAAGGCCTGTGTGAGGCTGGCCACCGCATGATAGAACGCCATCACACCCACGACGATATGAAACACACCCGGCCCGGTCTCGCTGATGAGGCTGAGCCGTGCCAACAATGTCGACACGAAGCTCGCGGTGATGACCAGGTGCAGCATGCAGAGCGTGGCGTTTCGATAGGCCGTCAGATAGACCATGACGGCCGAGAACGCGGCATAGACGAGATCGATCGGCACATAGAGCACCATGTCCAAATGGAACGATGTGCTCTCGCTCACGAGCTTGGCGGTGCAGACGGTCAGCCAGAAAAACCCATACATCGTCAGCGCGGTGCCGCCGAGTTGCTCGTGGTAGCGGATGTCGGTGATGCCGGCCAGGATCTGCACGATGCCGCCGAAGATCAACGCGATGACCAAGGTGCCGACTTTATTGGATTCCGGGATGCCCCCTATCTGCGCCACCCCCAGGGTTAACGCTCCCACGGCGAGCCCGAATAACCCGATCGCGAGGACGTCAATTCGCCGGTGATGTTCGACTGTACCCATGCTGCCTCCTTGCGTTGTAGCGGTTGCGCCGGCATTTGCCGTCAGCCAGCCTGGCAGAACCGGCGCAGAGCATGCCTTAGGGACTATTGAAAACACAAGCGGGGTTCGTCACACTGCGGCCATCCTGTCGGAGAGCCGCTCATGGAGGGCACATGAAATCCCTGTTGCGACTGGGAATTGCGGCCTGCGTGTTTGGAATCATCCTTGCTGAAGGTCTCTGGCCGGCGGCCGGGCACACCGAACCGGTCGCCTCTCGCTTCACCGTGGTCCTGGAAGGCGCCGGGGTCAAAGACAACGTGACCGGTTTGGTATGGGAGCGTGAGCCGGACCGGATACACGATGTATGGGGCGCCTCGCTGTCCCGCTGCTTGACCAAGGACGTCGGCGGACAGACCGGCTGGCGCGCGCCCTCCATTGACGAATTGAAGACGCTGATCGATCGCTCCGAACGCGACCCAGCGTTGCCGACCGGTCACCCATTCTTGAACATCAAGTCTGAGATCTATTGGACGGCCACGCCGCATCCGACCGACGACATCGTGGCCTGGCAGGTCAGCTTTTTCAGCGGCGAGCCAGTCACGGATCAAAAGTCCGGCACTCGCCGCTTGTGGTGCGTGCTGCGGGAGCCGCTCCAGTAAATTCGACAGTCTGCTTGATTTTTGCATGATCCCCTTCTTCATCGTGGCGCTGTGGACGGTCTGCACAACGGCCGCCTGGGGGGAGACGCCCACCCCCGGTCCGGGAACCGTGGAGCCCCAACGATCGTCCTCCGTCGCGTCTAGAGAGTGGCACTACGGGGCCTACGTCGACCTGAGCTATATTGTCAATTTCAACTTCCCGGAGAATCATCTCTGGCGGAACCGCTCGACGGCATCACGGCACAATGAGTTCGCTCCGAACATGGCCCTGGCCTACCTGCGAAAGGACCCGAGCGTGCTCTCGCGGTGGGGCATGGAGGTCGGGGTGCAGGGAGGCTACGACTCGCAACAGTTTGCGTTTCTTCAGGGCGAGCGGAAAGTCGACGGGGCGGATACCTGGCGGCATGTCCATCGCGCTAACGCGTCGTATCTGGCGCCGATAGGGAACGGCCTGCTGGTCACGGCCGGTTTGTTCAACAGCCTGATCGGGTACGAATCACTCTATGCGAAGGACAATGGAAACTATACGCGTTCGTGGATCGCGGACTACACGCCTTACATGATGTTCGGCGTGAATGCCAAGTATCCGGTTAACGACCGTCTGACGGTAGCCGGCTTTGTCATCAATCGCTACTTCCATCTCGCGTACACCACCGCCCAGCCCTCCTACGGAGGGCAGTGGAGCTACAAAATCACCCCGCGCCTGACGGCGACCCAGACGGTTTACTGGGGACCTGATCAAACCAGGACGGCGGTCGAGTTTTGGCGGCTCTATGGCAATCACATTGTGGAATGGAAAGGCGACGAGGTGACGTTCGCCCTGTCCTACGACATCGGTACGGAGAAGATGGCCGATCAGCCGGGAAGCCCTCGAGCGTTCGTGACGGGCGGTAACATCGTCGCAAAGTGGCATGTGGTGGGGCCGTGGTCAGTGGCGCTGCGACCGGAATTTTATTGGGATCGGAATGGACGGTGGACCGGTTCGGAACAATTTGTCAAAGCGATCACGTCGACCGTTGAATATCACGTCCCGTACCAGTGGACGAATCTCCGGATGCGGCTCGAACACCGCTACGACGAGTCGACCGGTGCGGGGGGAGGATTCTTCCGGCGGGGAGAGATGAGTCCTGGCGTGCTCGGTCTGAGCCCGAGCCAGCATCTCGTTCTGCTGAGCCTTCTGGTGACGTTCGACTCTCCGTAAGGAGACCGTTACGGCTTGAGCCGACGCAGCACCGCGGCGATCCGCTGGCCCAACTCATCCAACGCCGCCTGTTTCGCCTGGGCCAGGACCTGCGCGTCGTGCACGGCCATGGTGGGGCCGACCACTTCCGCGTGACCTTCCACCGTCTGTGTGTCACGCCAGTCCGACCGTATATTCTGCACCGTGCCGGTGACCAGGAAGAGCGCGTTACTGTGCGTGCCGGGAGCGAAGTAGGCGCCAATCAACGTCGGGTACAGGGCCGCGTAACCGTTGTCGTAGCGGTCCACCCCTCCCACGCCCTGGACCATGAGCACGGCATCCGCCCCATAACGCTTGGCGGCCTGCCGGATCGCGCCGGCATCGGCATTCCGGACCATGGGGTCCACGAGAAAGAACAGTTCGCTGAGGATGCCTTCGCGCCGCAGCGGCGCAAGCCTCGCGCTCAGCCGTTCCTTGTCGGCGCTCACCCACTCGGGCGGGCGCAGCGAGCGTTCGGCAGGGAACGCCTGCTGGACAAAAAAGAGTGCCAGCCGGAATGGCACGGGGGGAGGCTGGTCTGTCGCCTGCGAAGAATCGGCGACGCCTTGCCCTGCCGGTTCAGCGGGCGGTTGAATGATCGCCTGCATGGCGGTTCGATCAAACCCTTGGCTGACGCTGCCGCAGCTAGCGAGGAGCAGGAGCAGGATGAGGCCCGGAGCAACCGGTATCTTCATGGTCGTCGACTCAGGTCAGCGCCATGAGACTGCGACAACTCTTCAAGTGCCAACATAAGGGCATGCGTGCCGCTCCTTCCATGTCCGAGCGCGACCACCTGTTCGTACAGGGTATGGACCAAGGACAGACCCGGCAACGTGAGACCTCGCCGCGTCGCCTCTTGGAGTGCGATGCCCATGTCCTTCACAAAATGCTCCACGAAGAACCCCGGCTCGAAATGCCGCTGCAGGATCTTGGGGGCGAGATGGTCCAACGTCCAGCAGGCGGCGGCTCCGCCGCGGATGGATTGCAACATCGTGGCAAGGTCCAGTCCGGCGTGGTGGCCATAGAGGAGACTTTCACAGACCCCGATCATCGTGCCCGCAATCACGATCTGATTGCAGAGCTTCGCGTCTTGGCCCGATCCTGGTCCGCCCTGATGGATCAGGATCTTCCCCAGCTGCTCGAGCAGCGGTCGTGCCCTTGCGACGGCCGGTTGCTCGCCGCCGATCATGATGGAAAGCGTCGCATTGCGAGCCCCTACATCGCCCCCTGAGACCGGCGCATCGATCGCCTGAACGCCGCGAGCGGCTGCCACGTCGGCGATTTCCCGGCTCAGCGACGGGTCGGTCGTCGTCATGTCGATGAGCAGAGACCCAGACCTCGCTCCGGCCAATAGGCCCGTGGCGCCAAAGTACACCTCCCGCACGTCAGCGGGCATTCCGACCATTGTGATGATGGTGTCTGCTCGTACGGCGACTGCTAGGGGAGTGTCCTCCCACCGTGCGCCGAGCGCAAGGAGCGGTTCCGCTTTGGCGCGCGTTCTGGTATGGATCCATACGGAATAACCGGCGTCGAGCAAATGCCCGCACATGGACCGCCCCATGACGCCGGTGCCGATCCATCCAATCGATGGTCCTACGGACAGTGGGTATTTGGCCATGGTCACTCGAGCAGCGGGAGGATACGGTCGGCCACAGCCTGTACGAGGCCTTCCGTCTCGGTGATGACTTTCATGCCGCGGAAGCTCAAGTAATAGCCGCCATGACTCGGAGCCTGGATGATGGCATGGACTTCGACGCGCGCGCCCTCTTCCACCTCTGGGTCTCGAACCAAAGGCTTGCCGCAGATTCCGAGCACGGCAACCGGTAAGGTGGATGAGTCGTCCTCCAGGCGAAACAGGTAGGCGCCGTAGCAGTTGGTGCCATTCGGCAAGGTGTACGGATCGAGCGGTTGAAGGTCCCGGACGGTCCCTTGCAGCGTGACATGGCGGAGATGAAAGCTCCGCGGCTCGTCCAGTATCCGTTGAATGGCGATCGGTTCTTCGCCCCCGGCAGGGGATGTCAGCATCGTGAGAAGGAAGGCCATGGCGGCCGCTACGCTCTCTGATTCCCGTCGCATAAATGGCATTGTAGCCGATCCCATCGACTCCCGCATTCTTCGTTGCCAACGGGCGTTTCTCTTCCCGGGTGCGATGCTATAATCCGCTTCCATTGTGAGGCGAGAGAGGAGTTCTGTGACATGGTGCATGACGCGACGCTTCAGAAGTACATTGCTGCATCTCGTGGCGCATTTGAAGATCGGCTCGGGCAAATGGTGGAGGTGCCTTCGATCAGCATGGACCCGGCCCGCTCGGGAGACATGCGGCGCATGGCCGAGCTGGCTGTCCAGTACCTCATCGATCTAGGCGCCGAGGCGCAAGTCGTGGAGACCGGTGGCTATCCCATCGTGTCAGGGGGATGGATGACGGGGGCTCAATATCCCACGGTCACCATCTATAACCATCTGGATGTCCAGCCGGCGCAGGAGCCCGAATGGAAGCAGGCGCCATTTGCCTTCCAGAATGCCGACGGTCTTTATCGGGGACGCGGCGCCACGGATGATAAGGGGCCGGCCCTCTCGGCGATGCTGGGCGCACGGTTCGCGTTGGATGAGAATACGCCGCTCAATATTCGGGTGCTCTGGGAACTCGAAGAAGAAATCGGGAGCCCGCACTTTGCAGCCGGGCTGAAAAACCGCGCGGCGATTCCCCAACCGGACTCCGTGCTCGTCTCGGATACGATCTGGATCGCAAAAGGCCGGCCTGCCATGCCGTATGGCTTGCGCGGGTTGATCGGTGCCCGGCTGACCCTGACGACCGGCACTAAGGACGCGCACTCTGGAGTCACTGGAGGGGCGGCTCGAAATCCCTTGGCCGAACTGATGGATGTGGCACATGCTTGTGTGGATGCCAAGACGGGCACGGTCAAGATACCGGGATTCTATGACGACGTCGTGGAGCCGACCCAGGCCGAGATCAACAGTTTTCTCAAGTCCGGATTTCAGGTGGCTCGTTTCAAAGAGGCCTATGGGTTTCAGACGCTTCGCACACAGGATCCAGCTGACATCATGCGGCGGATCTGGGCCGCGCCAACCTTCGAGGTTCACGGTCTCACCGGTGGGTATCATGGTCCCGGCGTGAAGACCGTGGTGCCGGGCCGCGGGGAACTAAAAGTCAGCATGCGGCTCGTGCCGAAGCAGACGCCGGAAAAGGCCTTTGCGCTGCTCAAGAAGTATGTGGCCAAACTGAATCCCAGTGTCAAAGTCGAATCAGAAGGCATGCTGCAGCCATTTCAGGGCTTATTCGAGGGCCCGTATGTAGAAGCGGTCAAGCGAGCGGCGAAAGCCGGATTCGGCAAGGAGCCGGCATTCATTCGCGAGGGCGGATCGATTGGCGCGGTGGTGACCATGCAGAAGGCCTGGAAGGTGCCGATCCTCTTCATGGGGCTCAGCCTCCCCGAGCATGGGTATCATGCGCCGAACGAATACTTTGACTGGGGCCAGGCTGCCTCCGGAATCAAGGCCTTTGCGCATTATTTCTCCGAGCTGGCCCAGATGGGGAAGACTTAGGGCGCATGCGAAGAATTCGGCATCGACGCCTCAGGCGGCGCGAGCGGAAAGTGGGCTCATCCCGCATGCGTCTTCATAGCAAGCAGGTATCTTCGTCATTATAGCGACCAACGTGATAGTATCCGGGCCGGCGATGGTGCCTATAGATGTACGAGCGGCCTAGACTCTGATGACCATACAACCACCGACACAACAGCATAGCATCTATGTGTATCAGCACGATGTATTTAGGGTACGGCGAGCGGTTGATTTCGTGCTGGCAGGTCTGAGGCTAGGCGAAACGGTCATGGTCGTCGCACCGGATGATCTTCGGACCGCCGTACGAGCCGGTCTGTCGCAACAGGTTGGCATCTCCCATTTAACCTACCGCGAGGTCGATGCTGCCGATTATGTAGGGGAATGTTTCCGGGACGGCATCCTGAACCGGGAGGCCTTTTGGGATACCGTTGCGCCTTTTCTGAAGGATGCCCAGGAAGCGGGTCGTCCCATGCGCCTATACGGGGAAGGTGCTGCCCTGTTGTGGAAGCAGGGTCATCGCCAGGCTGCGTTGGATCTGGAAGGTTTGTGGAATGAAGTCATTCCCCGGTATCCGTTTTCCACTGTCTTATGTGGATATCCGTCAGAGAAGCAGACAGCGGAGGAATTGTTGGAGCTCCTGGGAAGGCATAACCATGTCTGCGTCGGCGACAGAGTCCAACATTTCAATGCCTCAAAGGAAGGGCGCATACCCGATGCCAGCCACCGGTCTTCATGACATCCCCGGACTGTCCTGGGGTTCCCACGTCTGCATGTTCTATACATCATCGGCTCAGCTTCAACAGCTGAGGGCCTCTTATATTTACGCCGGACTACAGGCCCACGAGCGGTGTGTATGGGTCACAACTGATCCCGTGACGCCAGCGATGGCTATGGCGGCACTGTCCAGAGTTGGGTGCGATGTGGAGAATTATGTCCGCATCGGGCAGCTTAGCGTTTCGGCCCATACTGACTGGTATTTGCCTGACGGGAGGTTTGAAGGTCAGCGCTCGCTCGAAACATGGTCGGAACTCCTGCAAGCCGCAGGCAAACGAGGCTTCGCAGCTTTGCGAGCGACAGGAGATCCGGCGTGGCCTTCATCGGCGGAGGACCGACGAGCGTTTCTGCAGTTTGAACATGACGCGACAGGGGTCATCGCTGGACAGCCATTCATGGCGCTCTGTACCTACCCCACGTCCGGGTGCTCGCCCACCGACATGTGTGACGTCATGGCCGCTCATCATGCGACCCTCGTTCCATCGAGCACAGGGTGGAAGCATATGACAGTGGGGTACTGAGATTTCGGGCGGACCTGTGGTGAACAGTCGAACCGAACTGGTTCGCCCTAGATTGGCTCGTACCGTGATCTCGCAACCGTGTTGCCTTCTCGTTGTCCGATGCGCACAGTTGTTGGAGAGTCCTGCCTGGAAGAAACCACAGCGGTTACTCGCGACGCGCTTATGGGCGGTCGAACCGCCAGAGGCCGCGGCGGTTCGGCAACGCGAGAGCTTCCTCTAGCCGTTCAATAAACATGCGGCGAGGAATTTCCTCCGCCCCGAAACGCATGACGTTCGGCGACGCCTGCTGGCAATCCATGATCTGGAAGCCCCAGGCATGCAGCTGCCGCACGAGCAGCACCAGCGCGACCTTTGAGGCGTTATCGACGCGCGTGAACATGGATTCCGCGAAGAAGGCGCCGCCGATGGCGACTCCATAGACTCCGCCCGCCAACCGGCCACCTACCCAGGCCTCGGTGGAATGCGCATAGCCCAGCTCGTGCAGTGTTACATAGGCCTCAATCATGGCGGGCGTGATCCAGGTGCCGCCCTCCGGATATTGCGGTCGCGGACCGGCGCACTCCACCATGACGTCACGAAAGCACCGGTCGAACGTGATGGTGAACGCCTCGCGGCGGATCATCTTCTCTACACTACGCGGGACATGGAGGCGGGCGGGAAAGAGGACCGCCCGGGGATCGGGCGACCACCATAAGATGGGCTGGTCATCGTTGTACCACGGAAAGATGCCGTGCCGGTAGGCTTCAAGCAATCGATCGGGTCGGAGATCGCCG
>JACVSD010000166.1 GCA_014534095.1 Nitrospiraceae bacterium | reverse complement strand
CGATCACCGTCTCGTCCGGCTGAATCACGACCCACGCCGTGACCTCGGATGCGTTCTCTCCGGCGATCGCCGGCTCACGGGCGAATGGCAGCTTCAAGCCGAGCGCGAGCCCACCTCCGAACCCGGCGGCCGTTACCAGCAAGGAACGTCGGCTTATACCCGGCATCGTCGCTCCACTGTCACAGGCCGGCGCCGCAGCCAAGGTCGATTGCCCTGCCCGGCCGACACGCTTGCAGTCCTTCGATCAGATCGGTGACGGCCCGGGATGTCTGCTCGCCACCGTCCCAAGACGCGAATCCAAGCATGCAGGCGAGTTCAAATCTCAGAGACATGGACGGATCATTCTCTCGGAACAAAATTTACTGTGCTGCCGCAGGTTCTTCTTGATTTCCCGGCTGTGGTCGCGTGGACGGTTCAGAGCACCGGTTGAGCACGGCCGTATAGCTTCCGCCCTGTGCCGTCATGTCGATGGTTTTGTCGTCTCGGACAGTGAAGCTCACATCTCCCGAAAGAACCGTTCCGCGCCTGTCCTTGCATGTGGTCCGCAACACAATCGTGTTGCCCTGCTGTCTCTTGTCGTCGATGGTACACACACCGCCGGGATGAGTGATCTGCTCGGGAGTGATCGTGATCAGCACCGCGCGCGAGCGCGCATCGTCACCACGGCAAGGCCGCCCCGAGCGATAAGTCCCGCTGATCAGAAATTCGTCCTGCGCAAACGAGACAGATCCTACGGCCAATGTCACGGCGATGGTTGTGCAGAGTTTTGCGATGCCGCCACCTGTCGGAAGTACGCTCCACCACCCTCCCGTTGGCCGGCCAGTCGAAGGTGAGGCGCTATAAAAGCTGTGCTTGATCACCATGAAGAGATCGTCCCTGCCGGTTTGCTGCTCCCAACCCAAATTAGTGAACACTCTGTGCCAGCATCTCCACTTTGCGACGCAACGGCGTCAGCGACGCTGTCCGTAGCGGGCAATTTATCCGGAAGGCGCTGTCACGGCAACCGCCGGAGGCCGGCAGCGTCGGGACATGCAGGTCGTCTCCTGCGCGCGACACCATGTCCCGCCCGGGGTCATCCGACGCGCCGTCCGGCTCCACATTCGCTTCATGCTCAGCCGCCGTGACGTGGGAGACCTCCCGGCCGTGCGCGGCATCCAGGTCGCCGACGAAACCGTCCGGCGCCAAGTCCTGAGTTTCAGCCCATCTTCGCCCGCAACCTGCGCCGGCGGCGCCCTTGCGCTTTCGACGCCTGGCACTTGGACGAGATGGCGGTCCGGACCCGAAGCCGTCGCATGCACCTGGGGCGCGCAGTCGATGGCGAAGGTGAGATCCTGGACGGAGCTTCGAACTACCAATCAGGCGGTTCCGACGCCGGAGGACGCGCCGCACCCCTTCTCGGACCTCGTGCGTTGGGCTATTTTGCCTCGAACATTGGCCGGATGCGCCGTCCGCCGGGGAATGCCGGGTTCTTCGCATCCTCCTCCGAAGGCTGACCATGCAGAGGGGTTTGAGTCGCTACGCCAGCCGCCTTTCGGGCTGGAAGCGAGATCTGAAGACCTACGTCGTGAACCGCGGGGTTCAAGTCGTATGCGGAGCGTCGGCATTCGAATCCGAAACCGTAGCCGCGGACATCCCTTTGGCCAGAGCGGCCTTGGGAATGATGTGGCTCCGAGTTCTTGGCGCGATCGGGGTCAACAGCATCATAGCAACCAGTGGCTTGGGCCATAAGTTCGTCTGCCATGTGGGCGACCTTGCCGAATACCCATTCTACCATCGACGCGCCTACAGCAAGGAACTGGGGCTGTGTGCGGCATGGTTGCGTCAGGAATCCGAACCCGTGATGTACGACGTCGGAGCCAATGACGGCTTCTTTTCTTCTCAGATCGCCCAAATGATGACCGGCCGGTCCGTCCAGATTTACGCTTTTGAACCGGTGCCGGCAACATTCGCCAAACTTGTGCAATCGGTGCGCCGCCTTGGTTTGGAGGACCGCATTCAGCCTATCGCCGCAGCCGTTGTTGACGACTCACGATTGGTGCGCATCGGCTATTCTCACGGAATGTCTTTGTTGTCCCAAGTCACCTCGGAAGAAATTAATAGGAGGTCAGGGAGGAATATCGCCATATGCGCTGGGGTAACCCTGGACGAATTATACTCTCTAGTCGGAAGACGGCCAAGCCTCCTGAAGATCGACATCGAGGGTAGCGAAGTGGCCGCCCTGCGCGGCGCAAGAAATATCCTCTCTCGTTTGGACAGGCCAGCTATTGCAATAGAATACAGCCCCTTTACGCTCAAAGAATGTGGAGAAAACCCCAGAGGTTTTTCCGAATCTTTGAAGGGATACACTGTCCATTACATCGACGATCATTGCGGCCAAAGAATGCCCTTTGGCATCCGGGTTCATGATGTCGAGGAGATTAAATGGACATGCAATCTGT
>JACVSD010000177.1 GCA_014534095.1 Nitrospiraceae bacterium | reverse complement strand
GGTCCGCACCATGCGAACACCGGAGCGGGCCGCCGGCGGATGTGCCGATGGACCGCAAGCCCGCGTGAGGTTTTGCGACGCGCGATAGATAGCCCGCCGCCTGCCGTTTGGCAACCTCCGTCGTCAGGCGTCCATAGCGCCAGCGTTCCCCCGATTCTCCGAGTCGAAAGCACATAAGGGCAAAGCATCGTTTTCGACCTAATCTTTATTATCCATACCGGGAGGGAAACGCTTCTGGTTGCCGATTTCGACCGCGACTACATACCAGCACGTTCAAAGAAGCCATATGGCGGCATGCGGCAATATTCAAGTATTCACGATCGGCGTTACTCCGGGCCAAATATGTCAACTTTTATTTATTTGCATTGAAATTCAAACGCTCTTGGCCCAAAACAGTTTTGTTCGCGGTCGAACCATTCCGTGAACACGAAATATCCAAGTATTATACCGCCGAAGCATCAGTTTCGGCAGCTCGCAGAGTTTTGCCAGAAGATGGGGGAGCAAGGTTATGTCCTATGCATCAAAGTATCGCATTGGCTTTGGGGCCGAGCTGGACGTCAGTAAGCTTTTCGTCCATGTTGACGATACGGAAAATTTTGACGAAAAGACCTTCGCACCGGTCGCGGAGCGGTTCAACAAGTATGGTGTCGCCGTGCTTGTTTGCAAGGATCGGCCGGAGCCACGTGTTAACAGCGTTGCCCTCAAGCAGTACTTTGGCAACGTCGTCCTGCATGATCGCGCCGACGAGGACGGTATCGTGCCGATCGATCCCAGTGATCCCATCCCTGGCTATCTCGGCTCGACCTGCGCCGAGCACCCCCCACATACCGACGGCGCCTTTTCTCTGGAGCCGGAGCAGATTCTGACCCTGCAATGCGTGGTGGCCACGACTGACGGCGGCCTGACCCAACTGGTCAGCGGCGACTCGGCTTACGATTACATGGCGCGCAACCACGCGAAGCTGCTGCCGTCACTGTTCCGTCCCGACGCCATGAGCATCCAGCGCACGGGCATCCGTTGTCTCCGCCCCGTCTTCAACTGGGTCGGTGGGCGCGTGCAGATGGTTTACCGGGAAGACGACGTCGCCTCCACCATCATCCATCCGGAATCGGTCGAAGCGTTCTCGGTCCTGCGCGATTTCATCCTTGATCCGGAAAACATCGCCGAGTTCCGCCTGCAGCCCAATTGGATCGTCGTGCTCGACAATCTTCGCCTGCTGCATGGCCGCACCTCCTTCCCGACCAGCCAGCCGCGCCGCATGAACCGGCTGAACTTCGACGGGACAGGCCCCTTCGGCCGTTACCTGAGCTTCGGCATCATTCCGGAATACAGCGAGTTGAGGCAGGCGGCCTGAATCGGCATTAACGAGGGTACGAGCCGCTGAAACGGAACGTGAATGCGGCTTCGTACCTCGATAACTCAATGAACGACCGACAGAACCGGCTCCATATCCCGGATGTTCGGACCGGTAGCACAATAAGATGCCGACCCGACGGTGAGAGCCGTCAGGCCGGCAGGGATATACGGGTTCCGTTATCCTGAACGCCCGGTCACGGTCTGAAACAATCATCCGAATAAATCACCAGAACCACCAGGAGCGGTGTGAGGCGGCGGGATAACGCATCCCATACCGCCGCACCCGCTCCGCGTCATGCCGTCCTGGATGTCTCGGCCTGGTCGGATCGAACCTGATGAAGGAAGCGTCCGACTTCGCTCTTTAGAATGTCGGCCTGATGTGACAGATC
>JACVSD010000069.1 GCA_014534095.1 Nitrospiraceae bacterium | reverse complement strand
GTTGGTGCGAAGCCGATAATTGCGGCACATCTGGAATTCGGATGAGCGCTCTCCAAAAAGTCGCCGCACGCACTCGCGGAGCTGCAGCTCTGCCTTGGCTCTGGCCGCATCGCGGTAGGGGAAGCCTTCGCGGCTGAAATCCTCGATCGCTGTGAGGATGTCCTGGAATTGTTCGATGCCTCGTGAGATCTCTTCGATCAGAACGCTTTTCGGACGCGTGCGGGGATTCTCTGTTGCGCGTGCTCGTGCCATGGCGGATTGGAGAAAAGTCTAGCGCAGGGTCCGTATCCTGGCAAGAAAAGGCCGGTTTAGCGCGAGGCCACTAGTCTACCCACGGCACCTTTGTCGGAGAGTCGTGTCCTCGCGAGCGGTCTCGTCGATGGGCGGAGCACCGAGAGCCCCGGCCACGTGGGCCAGCAGCGCCTCAACGGAGAATGATTTCTGAAGGAATTGGTCCGGTCCAACAGCGATGCCTTGTGAGGCGAGGCCGGCATCAGGATGGCTTGAAATAAAACGCACGCGCACCGGCTTCTTCAGGGAAAGTGTCTGATAGAAGAGTGATGACCATTGACGCGGGGGAACTGAGTGGCGGATGAGCTCGTTGGAAGTCTGGGGGAGGAAGAAAGAGGTCGATGAGAAGCAGGTCAATCGGCTCAGTGGTCGTGGCGTACAGGGCATGGCTTCCGAACTGCCGGCCGTCTCAAGGACATCATATCCTGCCCGATTCAATGATTTGGTGCAGGCAAGACGGACAAGAGGATCGTCATCAAACGATCACAATGCGTTGTGCCGGCGATGAGCTGCGTAATGGTAGGAGGCTGGCCATGACCGCCTTCCGTCGGTTGAAGCGCTGGATCGCCATGGTCTTGTTCGGCAGGGAACTAGTGGGATCTGAAAACGAAAGGTGCCTTGGATGTCACACCCGGGGTTGGACGTTAGCGCGCTGACAGGGGGCAATTCAGGTGGATGATGGCCAAAAGTTGTTCGATGTCCACAGGTTTAGCCAGCAGATGGTGAGCATGAAGCGATTCAGCCAGAAGCAGCGTGGTCAGTCCGTCTCCGCCGGATGCCGGTGCCAGGGCGACGAGTTTGGTCGCGGGGGCTTGGTGTAACCGTCGCTGGAACGAGGGGAGACCCCGTTCCGGAACAGCACTGAGAGAGACGATGACCACATCGAAACGCTGGGCGGTCATCAGTTCGAGGCCGTGATCGAGGGTTTTCGCCTCCAGCACCGTATGGTCGCTACCGGCCAGGGCATGCCGGATGAGCGCCTCGTCAATGGGGTTGTCTTCAAGCACAAGAATAGTCATCGGTGGATGACCATAGCAGGATTCAAGGATGTCGCCACCTGGCGGATCGGACAGGAGAACTATCTGGCAGCGCTCACGCTACCTGGCCTTTTGGGGAAAATCCTGTGCGGACGGAGGAGCCGGCGTAGTTGTCGGCGGTGCTAACACTGGGGGCGGCGAGAGTTGAAGCGGCGGGCCCAGATTCATTGAGGGACTTGGCGGCGGCTGCACGCTAAACCGGCGTTCACCGCCGGGGGGATCGATGATCGTCCCGACATTGCCGGCCCCGTCCTGATACACCTGCACGCCGCCCTCCGAGCCCAGGGCCTGGTTCAGCCGCTCATTGAACCCCGGGATCCTCGGCTGCGTGGGCTGATCGATGACGACGGTCATGTCCGGCACTGAACATCCCACCACGAGCCAAAACAGCGTTTTGAACATGACCTATTGTAACGTGCGGTGGCCTGTGAAGGAACCGATGCCGCCATGCGGGGCAGGAAAAATTTCGATCCAAATTCAACGCACCCATCTATGAACGCAGGACCGTAGTCAAAAACCGGCCGGTATGGGACGCTGGGGTTTTCGCGACCTGTTCTGGGCGCCCTTCGGCGACGATATGCCCCCCCGCGGCGCCGCCTTCCGGCCCAAGGTCGATGACCCAGTCGGCTGATTTGATCACGTCGACGTTGTGCTCCACCACGACGAGCGTATTGCCGGTATTGACCAGCTTTTGCAACACGGCCAGCAGCTTCTTGACATCATCGAAGTGCAGGCCGGTCGTCGGCTCGTCCAGGATGTAGAGCAGGTCTTTGGCGCTGGAATCTTTCAATTCCGCAGCCACTTTGAGCCGCTGGGCCTCGCCGCCTGACAAGGTCGTGGCGGACTGGCCCAGACGCAGGTAGCCGAGCCCCATGGAACTGAGCAGGTGGAGGCGGCTTTGCAGTTTCGGAGAGCCGGTAAAGAATTGGAGGGCTTCATCGACGTCCATGGCGAGCACCTCCGAGATCGTTTTGCCGCGGTAACGGATTCCCAGGACGTCGGGTCTAAACCGCTTCCCGTCACAAACTTCGCACGGCGCGTAGATATCCTCGAAGAAATACATCTCCAGTTTTTCGACGCCGCTGCCCTCACAGCGCTCGCAGCGACCGCCCGGAGCATTGAACGAGAAGTGACCCGGTGTAAAGCGCTGACGCAGGGCGGCGCTTTCCGCGGCGAAGAGCTGTCGGATGTCATCGAACGCCTTCATGTAGGTGACGGGATTGGACCTTGGCGTCCGGCCAATAGGTTGCTGATCGAGGAGCCGGACGCCTTTCAAATGTTCCAGCCCTTTGATCGCTTTGAACCGCCCCATAGGGAGTGAGGTGACACGAAACGCGCGCGCGAGAGCCCGGTATAGCGTGTCTTCCACCAGGGTGCTTTTCCCCGAGCCAGATACGCCGGTGACGCAAATGAACATCCCGAGGGGGAGACGCACGAAGAGGTCCTTTAGATTGTGCTCGGATGCCCCGGCCATCACCAGGAACTTCCCTGTGCCGGATCGGCGGGTTCTGGGCACCGGAATGGCGTCTTCTCCCCGAAGATAGCGTGCCGTGACGGAGTGAGCATCGGTTCGGAATGCGTCTCGTGACGCCGTGCAGACGACGTGCCCTCCCTGCTCTCCGGCGCGAGGTCCCATCTCCACAATATGGTCGGCCGATTCGATCATTCGACGATCATGTTCCACGACGATGACCGTGTTGCCCGCGGCCGCGAGATCGCTCAGTATCCCGGCGAGCAAGTCTGTGTCTCTTGCATGGAGCCCGATGGTGGGTTCGTCCAGTACGTACAGTGTCCCGACTAGTCTGGCTCCCAACTGGTTGGCCAGCGACACCCGTTGCGCTTCGCCGCCCGAGAGCGTCTTGGTCAGCCGGGCCAACGTCAGATATCCCAGCCCGACACGCGTCAAAAAGCCGAGCTTGGCCCTCAGTTGTTGGAGGATGTCGTGGGCAATGTCCTCTTCGAACGGTCGCAAGACTAAGGCCGTCATCCACTGTAGCAGGCCCTCGATCGTGTCCTCTGTTAGTGCGTGAATGTCCCGGCCGGCGATTTTCACCCATCGAGCATCCGGTTTTAGGCGGGTCCCATGGCAGGCCGGGCAATCAAACGGTGTGCGATACCGGCTGAGCAGGACCCGGACATGCAGCTTGTAACGCTTGCTTTCCATGTAGGTAAAGAACTGGTTGATGCCATCAAACGACTGGTCGCCCTTCCAGAGCCTGTCCTGAATCACTTTGGAGAGCGCTTTGTATGGGACGGTAATGTCGACCCGGTCGCGTGTCATGGCGAGCAGCATTTGTTGCTGCCACCAGTCGCTTCCCGGTTTGCTCCAGGGGTCGATCGCGCCGTCCGCCAGCGATTTGCTGTGATCCGGGATCACCAGATCCGGGTCGTAACGGAGCACGTTGCCGAATCCTTTGCAGGCGGGGCAGGCCCCGAGTGGATGGTTGAACGAAAACAGCACGGGCCGCAGCGGTTCAAAACCTCGGCCACAACTCTGGCAGAGGAACCTCGCGCTGAACGGCTGGATGCCATGCCCGATCACCTCGACGGCGCAGTGGCCGTCCCCCTCGCGAAACGAGGTTTCCACCGCTTCGATCAGGCGGGACCGGTTGTCTTCGCGCAAGACCAGGCGGTCAAGGATGAGGTATAAAGCGGAGTAGGCATGCAGCTTCGGTGGTGTGCGTTCGTGTAAATCCAGGATCTCGTCATCCGCTTTGATTTTGGTCAAGCCGCGGACGAGAAGCGATTCAACGAAGCCTGGCTCCGACTCGGCGGAGGGCCCGGCAATCGGCTGAAGAACCATCGCCCGAGCATCAGGGAATCGCCTCAACAGGTCCTCGGCGACGGTATGAGGATGGAAGCACCGCGCTTCCTGACGACAATCAGGGCATGTCGGTCGGCCGATTTTCGCAAAGAGCAGGCGCAGGAGATCGGAAAGTTCAGTCGTGGTGCCCACGGTGGAGCGGGCGGTCCGGACCTGATTCTTTTGTTCGATGGCTATGGCGGGTCGAATGTTGATCACCCGGTCGACGTCCGGACGGGCGACCTTGTCAACGAACATCCGGGCATAGGGGGAGAGCGATTCGACGTAACGCCATTGGCCTTCCGCGAAAATGGTATCGAACGCCAGGGAAGACTTGCCCGATCCGGAGACGCCGGTGATGGCTGTCACCCGGTTATGCGGAATATGGAGGGAAATATTTTTCAGATTGTTCTGCCGTGCGCCCTCGATGATGAGGTCGTGTGAGGCCGGACGTTTGGGGCTCGGTTGCAAGGGCCATCCTCGTGACGAAAGCGAATGATCCTAGCAACCTCAGTGTGCGGCTTCAACGGCGATTTGGGAAAGGCTTGGTGAATGAGGCTGGCGATGAGAGGATAAGGGCCTCTGGAGGGACCATGATTCTCACGACTACACCCAGCATCGAACGCAAACAGATTGTCCGGTATCTTGGACTTGTCTCTGGAGACGCCATTCTGGGCGCCAACAACTTTCGGGATTTCTTCGCCTCGATTCGGGACATCGTGGGGGGCCGTTCGGCCGCCTATGAAGCCGAACTCCGGAAGGCGAAAGATATTGCCCTCGGGGAAATGCGGGAACAAGCCAGGAACCTGGGGGCCAATGCGATTGTCGGCATCGACATCGATTATGAAACGATCGGCGCGAACAGCAGCATGTTGATGGTCAGCGCCAGCGGCACCGCTGTGGTCGTCGAATAGCGTCCTATGGGCTTAGACTCGTCGTCTCGCTACCTGCGCATCGGTCGTGAGCTCGCACACTATTTGGGTGTCAGTCTCCAAGAGGCCTCGGCCGACGTGCTTCGCGAATTGGCCCGGGCATACGACCCTTCCGCCTCTGAGTCTCGCGTCAGCGCCGAGGTGTTTCTGCTGTATAAGTACTTGCTGGTCCAGGCGTGCGTGGGAGTGTTTCCGGATCCCGAAACCCCTCACGTCGTGTCCGGACTTTGTGCGGCGCTGGATGAACGGGCGACCGGGCTAGAGTTCGATCTCGATCGACAGGCGGCGATGGAGCGCCTTTGGCAGACGCGGGCGGGGCAGTTCGATGCTCCCTTTGCGGAAGATCGGGTGACCTTCCTACAAGCCGGCGACACGTTGCACTGGAAGAGTACCATTGTGCAGTTCTGCCAGAATGTCCGTCAGTTGGGTACGCCGCTGGACATCTGGGTCGGGACCAACGGTCCGGCGCAGGCGGCGAGCCGTTCTGTCACCGCCACGCTGAACCAGATGGTGTCCGCCGTCGGAGAACTCAAGCGGCTGCACTTGAGCAACAGCGACTAAGCGCCGTCAGCCGTCCGCCCTCCGCCCTCCATGTTAGCGGTGAGATTGGATGGCCCATTTCACGAACCCCACGCAACCCATATACACGATCAGCGAACCGATCATCGCGGGCCAGAACCCAAAGCGTGGCACCCCGAAGATCATGGCCAGGACATAGACGATCCACGGCGGAACGAACCAGAATAATTTTTCCGCATAGGCCACGATGGCGTCGCTGCCCCCGTTCAGGTAGAGCAACACAAACGTCGCCCCGGTGATCGCCGGAAAGGTACTGGCAAAGGCGGCGAGATAAGGTCTTCCTTGAGACCCGAGGTAAGTCGATACGCTCACAATCGAGCCTCCGAGCACAAAGTACACGACATACTTCACCAGATCGTTCACAAATGGTCCTCCTTAAGTCCGCGGAAGGCGTCCATGGCCTCTCGCTCCAACGCCGGTCCGCGACCTGTATAACGAGGTGAGAAGTGAAACACAACCAGCTCCCGCACGCGCGCCTTGCGAGCCATGAGTCCGGCCTGTCTGGCCGTCAGATGATATCGGTCGCGCGCTTTCTCAGCGTCCTTCTCCAGGTACGGCGATTCGCAATAGAATAGATCCGCATCACGGGCGAGCGCGACGATCTTAGTCTCATTGTTCTCGTCATAACGTGCATCCACCACATATACGATCTTTTGGCCGCGCGAGATCGTCAAAAACCTGTCTTCCTCGCCTAACACGAATTCACGGTGTTCGCGACGGTGCTCGTCGTACAGCGTGGCGGTGAACCGGAAGTCATCGGTCCGGCCTCGCCACAGATGCTCCTTGACGTCCTTGAGCCAGGCGCCTACCGGCAGACCTGCGTCATGCAGCTTTTGCTTGTTAACATTGATGTGAAATCGTTCTTCCAAGGCGTAAGCCATCGAGGGGATCCGATGGTTCAAAGCGACCGCCTTCACCGTGAACATGGGATCTTCCAAGACGACGACGCCGTCGGTGGGGGACACGTCTGACGGTCGGATCGCTTGTTCCGCTGGGCGAAAGCCGTTGGCAGCCGGGAAGAGACAGCGGCGCCATTCTCGGCCATCACATTCCTGTACCTCAATGGTAAGCGGATAGCCATCCACCAAATTCCAGGTGTAGCCGCGCAGTTTGCCGTGGACGTTCTCGATGAGTCCGGGAGGGCCAAACAGACGAAGTGCCTTGCCTCGTCCCAAGGCGACGCGCAGGAGGGTGTCGAACCCGATGAAGTGATCCATGTGGGTATGGGAGACAAAGACGTCTTGAGCGCGCAGCAGTCTGGTCGGTCCAAGAGTGCTGTTGTGTCCCAGATCGAAGAGGAGCGCTCGTTTAGACCAACGGATTTCCACATAGACCCCGGCGTCCCCAAAGACGTCGTTCACCAGATAGCTCGAAAAGGAGGGGTTCATAATATGGCGATGGCGACAGTCCGCGGCGTTTCGTCTGATCGCGGTTCTTCGCCGCTGAGTTATTCGGCTGTAAGCGCTGCTCTGACCGCCAGGTACATGATGATGACTTCGACGGCATGCGCCACGATGGTGATCCAGAGATTGCCAGAGCCGAGCAGGATGGTTCCCCAAATGAGGCCGTCCCAGACCGCAATCCAATGCAGGTGTTGGAAAGTATTGACCATGAATGGATCGAATGCAAATGTCAGCGTGCTGATGAGAAGCGCAAGGGGTGAAATACGTTGGAGGAGCGGCGATGTCCAGAACAGGCTCTCCATTGTGGAGAGGCGGCCCAACAAAAACCCACGATAATTGATCTCCACAAAGATGGCAATGGTGCAGATGACCCAAGGCACCATCACGAAAACAGGCAGTCGGGCATGCGGTGTGGCTTTCAGGAAGGTTACGTCGTAACCCAGTGACGGGATGATGGTCAGAATCATATATGTGTTGAGGCACCCGAGTAGGATCCCCGTCAGCAGACCGCGTCGCATCCCGTGTCGAGCGCCTGCGCGCCTCAGCCCGAGGCGAGACAGGGCCGCGTTATTTTGGGACGCCCACAGCCCCATGACACCGTAGGCGAGCAGTTGGGGGATGAACTGGATGGCGGGCTGCGTCTGGAGTCCCGCGGGAAGCAGATAAAATGTCAGCGTGGCGGCGATAGGAACGAGCGCCAGGGCCGCCCCCCGTTCTCCGACTAGGGGTGACGACCCAGGGCAGTCCGGCTCCGGCGCCATTCGTAAGCCTGTTACTGGACCTCGACGTTGTAGCGGTCCAACGTAGTCGCCTTATGTCGAGAGAGGTTGGACAGCGACTTATTGTAGTCTACGATCGCCCGGAGTTCATTGCCCTGTGCTGTGGCCAGGTCGCGTTGAAAGTCCAACACGAACCGGGTGGTGCTGAGTCCCACCTTGAGGCGCTCTTGCTCCGCCTGCAACTGCTTTTCTGCCATGATGCGTGCCGAGCGCGTCGTTTCGATGCGTTTAAAGTCGGTCTGCACCCGCCGGACAGCTTCACGGACTCCGACAATGATTTGCTGCCGGACGCTGGCCAGGGTGGCCTCGGCGTTCTTCGCTTCGAGTTGGCGTTTATTGTATGTGCTGATCGCAGAACGATTGCCCAGTGGGTAGCTCAGCACCAGCCCGGCGCCGTAATTATAATAGTCGCCGCTGAAGTTTCTGTTCAGCGAGTCGGGGTAGTCGCTTCCGAGCCCGGCCAGTCCCATCGTGCCTTGAAACGACAGCGTGGGCAGCAGTTGATTGCGCGCGAAACGACTATTGATGCCGCTGGTCTCGAGGTTTCGCTTCGCCTGCACGATTTCGGGCCGCTGCTCAATGGCCGTGTCGATCGCTTCCTGGACACTGATGGGGGCCAGGACGGTGACTGGTGGATCGAGCGGCGTCAATCGGAGGTCTTGGCGCAATTCCTCTTCGCCCGGATTAAGCAACCGGCGAAGTTGGTCTTCCTGATCGCGAATCGCCTTTTCTGCGATCAGGACCTGTTCTACGCGCGAGGCCACGGCCGCTTCAGCCTGCAACACGTCGACGATCGACATGACGCCGGCCTTGGCCTTGGCGCGATTGGTCGCTAACAGTTCCTCGGCAGCCTTCATGGCCGCTTGAGCCACTTTAAGATTTTCATTGGAGAACACCATTTCCCAATAGGTTTGCTCGACGGTGGCCAGCACGGTCAAGACCCGATCTCGAAAGACATGCTGCTCCACCTCGGCATTGTTTTGCGCGACGCGGATGAAGGTCTTGTTCACTTCTATTCCGGCATTTCGGAGGAGCGGCTGGGTGAGGGTGAGCGCCAGGCCTCCGGTATAGGCCGGATTGAACAGAAAGCCGGTGGCCAGGTTTTGGTTCACCGCGGTACGGGAGGGACTGTAATTCAGGTCGACGTTGCCGCCGGTGATGAGATTTTGTGTGGCATCCACCGTGACCGAATGGTTTCGCTGATCGAAGGTCGTGATTTGATTTAAGTTGCCCCCGGTCGCGCCGAACACGGGCCGATTCAGCGGATTGACCGTCCGGCTGTATTGACCATTGACGCTGAAGGTCGGATCGAACTTGGCCTGCTCGACGATGATGTCCGTCAACCGGCTTTCTTTGGTTTGCCGGCTGATCGTGATGTCAAGGTTGTTTTTCAGCGCCTGCAGCGCCGCATCGTCCAGTGAAATGCCTTCGCGGCGTTCCCCTGCCGGTTTGCTTGGATCCTGGCAGTCGGCGGG
>JACVSD010000103.1 GCA_014534095.1 Nitrospiraceae bacterium | reverse complement strand
GCGCTGTCAGCGGAGATGGCTCAGGGCCAGGGTGAGCATCTGGCGTCGCTCGCATCCCTGATGGGTGTGCCAGCCGAAAGCCAGCCGGCATTTTTTGCGATGACGCAAGAACGCTACACCTCCTTGGTGAAGTCCGGTGAAGCTTCGCCGGTGGCGTTAGTCAAGGCTCTCAATGATGCGATCGCCGGTCATCCGGTTCTCGCGCACGTGTCGACTCGCTAAGCTCCACATCGGGCCCTGGCGCAGCGGCCAGGGCCCATCCTCCCTCTGTTCCCACACGTTGAAACGTTCACTTTTATTGGCCCTGCTGTTGTGGTTTCTCACTCCCTGCTTCGGGGGCCACGCACTGGCCGAGAACGCGTATTTGAGAGTGTTGATCGATGAGGCCAGCAAGAAACGGCTGGCTGAATCTCGTGAGTGGCATCTCTTGTTGCACTATCGACCGACGCTGTGGGGAGGCTATGAAAGTGAACAGGATGATCCGGGGTTCTTTCTGTCCGACAGCGGGAAGACGGACCCTGAAGCGGAACTCCGGTCCACGCTCGCACAGTTCTTCTCCCCTGAATTGGTCGGCCGCTCTCAGCAACCGGCACAGTGCGCCTTCATCGCCCGCTATCATTGGCTCAAGGAACAGCTGGCGTTCGACCCGGCGCATCTTCCGGCTCAGGTGTGCGACCGGTTCAACCGCTGGTACGAGGAATTTGAAGCTGAATCGATCACGCTGATCTTTCCCTCGGCGTTCCTCAACAATCCGGCTTCCATGTTTGGCCATACCCTGTTGCGGGTTGACCAGAAGGGACAGACGGAGCAGACCAGAATTCTGGCGTACACGATCAACTACGCAGCCGAGGTTCCGAAGGATGCCGGGATTGCCTATCCTGTGAAGGGCATCTTTGGAGGATACCGCGGGTATTTCTCGACCATTCCGTATTACCTGAAGGTGCAGGAGTACCGGGACATAGAGAATCGCGATATTTGGGAATACCGGTTGCGGTTCACTGAGGGGCAAATCCGGCGGCTCTTGATGCATGCGTGGGAACTTGGGAACGGCTACTTCGATTATTTCTTTTTCAAGGAAAACTGCTCGTACCACTTGCTGGCCCTGTTGGATTTTGCCGATCCGAACCTCCACCTGACCGAGCAATTCCGTTTCTGGACGATCCCCGCTGATACGGTCCGGCTCATTGCCTCAAAGCCGGGACTTGTATCGAGCGTGGCCTATCGACCTTCGCGCAGCAACGTCATCCGAAGGAAGCGGGAGTTCCTTCCATCCAGCGAACGGCGCCTGGCCCAGGAGATCGCGGAAGATGGGCGAAACCTCGCCTCGCCGGCATTGGGTCAGTTGGCCATCGGGCGCCAGGCGTTTGTGCTTGACCTCGCCTCGGATTTATTGCGGTATCGGATCGATAAGAAGGACTCGCCGCCAGAGCTGAAAGAGCGCAATCGCGAAGTGTTAACCGCTCGGAGTCAGCTCCGGATACCGTCGGAACCGTTCACGGTTGTGCCGTTCGCTAAGCAGCCCGAGATCGGTCATCGGACGTCTCGTGCGAGTATGGGGGCCGGCTGGCGGAACGACGACACGTTTGAAGAAGTGTCCGTGCGAGCCGGGTACCATGATTTGCTCGATCCGGAACCCGGCTATACCCCCGACGCGCAAATCGAGATCGGCTCGATCACAGCGCGGCATTACAATCGCGCCGATCAGACCCGGATCGAGCGGGCAACCCTGGCCAATATTGTGTCGCTGATTCCAATCGATTCCGTGTTCCGCGCCCCCTCGTGGAAAGTGAATATCGGCATGCAGACCATCCGCAATCACGGATGCCGGCTCTGCAGCAATGGGTTTATCAATACCGGTGTGGGCGGCGCCGTGGAATCCCGATGGTTGAAGAGAGAAGTGTGGTTTGCGTTTGCCGAAGCGGAGGCGAACTACAGCCCTGCGTACGAAGAGCGTCATCGCATTGGCGGGGGAGGGACGGCTGGCTTGTTGGCTGATGTGACTGAGCGGTGGAAAGTGATGGCCACCGGCTCTTATCTGAGGTATGCCCTGGGGGAACAGTCGGATGAAATCCGGTGGTTTGTCGGCTCCCGTATCACCCTCACGCGGAATTGGGCGCTGCGCGTCGAATACAACCACCGCCATCACGACAACGACGTCGTTTTTTCAGTGCAGGCCTATTTCTAGCGCTTCGATCACTGGGTAACCGGCGGCGGAACTGATTCGGTGCCTACCGGGCGGCGGCGACGCTCGATGTACTTCTCCTGCGCCTCGTCCGCCTCGATCAGAACTTTTGACACAGGCGGCGTATAGCCGTGAATTTCTAGAATTCGGTCATCCTGTCCATACACAATGCGAGTTTCTTCATGATGCCCTTGGTGCAGCTCGATCAGGGAGTAAACCGGCTCACCTAGAATGCCGATGATCGTCAACCAGGCGTATCCCCACATGATGGCCCTGGCGGGGTTTGGCGAATTACCCATCTCGTACTTATAAACAGCCTCTTGCTTACTGTCGTCCAGTATATTGGCTGCGACGGGATGCCCCAACTCTGCTTCCACTTGATTCCGAGGTGCGCCCACAGTGATGTAGTCGAAGTTCGGCTCTTTTTCGCCGCTCAGCGCCATCGCAATCGAGCACCCTGATAATGCGACTGCCGCGTACAGGTAGCACAAGATCAGGATGTTTTTCCGCACAGTGTGTACTCCTTGGTTCAATGAAGTGCTAGTTCCGCCGAATAGCGACCCGTTTTATAACGAAGTCGTCGCCGTTCGGCAATATGGATCGGCGATGCGGCTGTTGCGAGGCCCTTGTACCCAGGACTGGCTCAGCCTAATGCATTGGTGATATCGTGCCTTTGCCGCTCTCGTTCGGTTTCATGGCCTCAGAAAGATTGACGTGAATCTCCTCGATCAGGTCTTCCTCTATCATCCGGGTTCCTGGCAAGACAAAGACTGGCGGGCGATCAGCCGCTTGCCGCTTCAGGACATCTGGTTCCCGGCCGCCGATGGGGCGCGGCTCTTCGGCTGGTACGTCGAAACGACGGCGACGAGTCCGGTCCTGCTCTGGTGCCATGGTAACGGCGGCAATATCAGTCATCGGCTCGATAACCTGCGCCGCCTGTATGAATTAGGATGTTCGGCCTTCCTCTTCGACTATCGGGGTTATGGCAAAAGCCAGAAGCTGCTGCCCAGCGAGTCGGGGCTCTATCAGGATGCTCTCGGAGCGTACAACTATCTGACGCGCACGAGACGGATTCGTCCTGAACGAGTGATCTGTTTCGGGCGATCATTGGGCGCCGCGGTCGCCGGCGACCTCGCTACGCAACAGCCTGCGGCCGCGCTCATTTTGGAATCGCCCTTCCCCTCGGTCGAGGCGATCGCCCGATTTTATTATCGTGGTCTGCCGGTTCACTGGTTACTCGGCGGGGAGTATCGTCTGATCGATCGATTGCCGCAGCTGTCGCTTCCGAAACTGATCATCCACGGTACCCGCGACCATATCATCCCCCTGCAGTTTGGACGGCAGGTGTTCGATGCAGCGAAGCCGCCCAAGGAGTGGTACGAGATCACCGGTGCCGACCATAACGACACCTACGTCGTAGGCGGGGCCGCCTATTTCCGTCGCCTCGGCGATTTCATTCGTCAGGTGCTCCGATAATTGAGGCAGCGCGCAAAAGAACGTTTGGTGATTTCATCGACTTTTGATACAGTGCGACTCGCTTAACAGGCCCGTTGGACAAATGGAGATGTGCGCGCACGCATGATGATTCAGAGAGACGGTCTTACGAACGATCGGAAAAAGCCGTGCTATGAAGTGCTGATCGGCCTGGCGTTGATGGGGCTCACCGGCTGCGCCGGCCAGAATAGCGTGGCGATGCTTCCCGTGCCCACGCCGCAGGAATTCTCGCCGGTTAGTGTCACGTCGCAGATAGCGGCAGCCTCCAAGGCGGCTCCCGCCCCCGACGCCGGCGCCCCTCAGCCGGTGCCTGACGATTTTGATCCTTTCGCCACTCCGGGCGAAGAGGGCTTGGATGAATACGATCCGTGGGAGCCGGTCAATGCCAAGATTTTCGAGTTTAACCGTCAGTTTGACCGGTATGTCCTCAAACCGGTGGCGACGGGATACAATTTCGTCGTGCCGAATCCGGTCCAAGTTGGAGTAAGCAACTTTTTCTACAATCTCCGCTTCCCTCCCCGATTCCTCAACAATGTCTTCCAGGGCAAAGTAAAGGGTGCCGGCATCGAAGCCGGACGCTTTCTCGTGAATTCGACGGTGGGTGTGGGGGGATTGTTTGACGTGGCTGAGCATCTCGATCTCAAGACGCCCGAAGAGGACACCGGGCAGACCCTCGGTTTCTACGGAGTGGGGCCAGGACCGTTTGTCGTATTGCCGTTGATGCCGCCGTTTACGGTGCGCGACCTCGTCGGCTATGTGGGTGATATTTTCATGAACCCCATCAATTGGCTGGTGGCGCCGCTCATTGAGGTGGAGGGCGTTCCGTCCGCCATCCCGCATAAAAACCGGACGACGACCACCTTCATCCAGACCGGCGGCCGTATCTTCGAAATCGTCAATGAACGATCCCTCAATCTCGAAAAGTTCCAAGGGGTGGAGGAAGCGACCCTGGATCTCTACACCGCCGTCCGGAATGCGTACCTGCAACGGCGTGCCAAAGCCATCCGGGAATAACCCGTCTCATCCGTTTCTGCCCGGAAAGTATGAATCAAATGACCCCGAGTTGGCGGCCGACCGACGCAAAGGCGGTGACCGCTTTCTCGAGCTGTGCCCGGGTGTGTGCGGCAGACATTTGCACGCGAATGCGGGCCCGGCCCTTCGGCACGACCGGATAGCTGAATCCCACCACATAGACGCCTTGCTCGAGAAGCTGATCCGCCATCGTGGAAGCCAGCGTGGCGTCGCCGAGCATCACCGGTATGATCGGATGTTCCCCCGGTACGAGTGTGAAGCCAAGCGTAGTGAGTTCTCTCCGAAAGAACATGGCGTTGTCACGCAGTTGCGCACGCAGTCCGTCGCCTGCTTCCACGAGCATCACCGCCCGATCCGCTGCGGCGGCGATGACGGGAGGGATCGCATTGGAAAATAAATAAGGCCGGGATCGCTGCCGCAGGAGGGCAATGACCTCAGCCCGTCCAGACGTGAAGCCCCCGGCGGCACCGCCCAGCGCTTTGCCCAGGGTGCTGGTGAGGATGTCGACCTGGCCCGCTACACCAAAGTAGGCCGGGGTGCCCCGGCCTTTCGGACCCAGGACGCCCGTCGCGTGACTGTCGTCCACCATCACGACGGCATCGTACTGATCGGCCAGGGCGACAATATGGTCCAGCTTGGCCAAATCGCCGTCCATGGAAAAGACACCGTCCGTGGCGATCAACCGGAGACGAGCCGAGGCGGCTTCCCGCAGCCGCGCTTCCAACTCGGCCATGTCGCTATGGGCATAACGCAAGCGGGCGGCTTTGCAGAGGCGGATGCCATCGATCACGCTGGCATGGTTCAACGCATCGCTAATCACGGCGTCCCGTTCGTCTAGCAAAACTTCGAAGAGCCCGCCATTGGCGTCGAAACAGGAACTGTAGAGAATCGTCTCATCGGTTCCCAAGAATGTGCTGATCGAGCGCTCCAGCCTTGTATGGAGATCTTGCGTCCCGCAAATGAAGCGGACGGAGGCCATCCCATACCCGTGATTGTGGAGGCCTTCCGTGGCCGCGTGATGTATCTCGGGATGGTTGGCCAGGCCCAGATAGTTGTTGGCACAAAGATTCAGGACAGAACCTTGAGCCACGCGGATTTCCGCCTGTTGCGGTCCCAGTACCTGGCGCTCGCGCTTAAACAGCCCGGCCGAGCGAATGTCGGCCAGTTGCTGATCGATAATTTTCTTGAGCGATGTATACGCCATCGGAATCAGTGACGGTTATGTTGTGTCTTCTGCAGGTCTTCAGAACGGTCATCCAACAAGACTGTAGGCGTACTCTTTGGATACGTTCAGGATCTCGTGCGCGACGAGAACGAAGTTGGGAGCCGTTTTCAGTACCAGGTTAGGGGATCAGGACCACCTTTCCGCATTGGCCCGACTGGATCAGATCAAAGCCCTGCGCAAACTCCTGCATCGGAAAGCGGTGGGTCACGACAGGTCGTATATTGAGGCCGGCTTTGAAGAGTCCCGCCAGACGATACCACGTTTGAAACAACCGCCGTCCCGTCACGCCATAGACACGAATACCTTAAAAGATGATTTCATTCGGCAAAT
>JACVSD010000022.1 GCA_014534095.1 Nitrospiraceae bacterium | reverse complement strand
GAACAGCGCGATATGAATGAGACGGAAGAACGTACGAGATCGAACAGCAGACAATTACGCCGCTAATTGAGCGGAACGGTAATCGTCACTTCATTACCTGCCTCATTGTAGGTCATCTCAGGAAAAAACGAATGAACGAGGAAAATACCGCGTCCATTGACGTCGTCAGACGGACAGGCATACAGCCCCTCCCGCAGGTACGTACGCCACTTGAACCCTCGTCCTTCATCAGTGATACGAAACTGAAGGATTTTCCGGCCCGGTTCATACAGGACATGAATGGTGACCAGTCGTGTGCTGAGCGCTCGTTGGGCCAGCCGTTCTGCGACTAACTGTTCGAATCGGTCCTCAGCAATCGCGCGCCGTTTGTCGTGATAGCAGATTTCCAAATTCCCATGCTCAACCGCGTTGAGCAGTAGTTCTTGCAACGCTCCTTGCACATGTAGGCGGTGGTTCTCCGGCAACGACACCCCCGTGCTCTTCAGCAACCAGGACACCGTATGGGGAATATGGTCCGGATGCGAATGCATCGTCACGATATGCTCGAAGCGCCGTACAGCTGTACTGTGGATCTCGAGCGGCAGGACCTGGCGTGCTCGTTGGAGGGCGTGGGCCAGTTCTTCAACGGCGATCGGTTTATTCAAATAATCGACGGCACCGGCCCGGAGCGCCTGTATGATTGCCGTGGAAGAACCGTCCCCAGTCATAGCAATGACCGGACAACTCCCGTGACGCGTTTTCAAGCGCTTGGTCAGAGCCAATCCACCGCCCTCGGGAAGAAACAAGTCAGTGATGACGACATGGGGAGCCGCCATATCGATCATGGCCATGGCGGCTACGGGTTCGGTGGCCGTGATAATGGAGAACCCTCTGCCCTGCAGATGTTCGGCAATGCGCGCCTGCGTTTCAGAACAGGGGTCGACGATGAGGACGACACAAGCGGCTGCTATCATGCGTCAGGTCCCTTGACGAGCGTCTCACGCAAGGCCATGAACAATTGCCCGAGTTGCTGCTCGAGGCGAACAAAGACCGGGGCTGCGGCATCAAACGTTCCCCCAGTTCCCAAGGCTTCCAATTCTTTCGCCGAGGCCAACACCATCGGGGCGCAGAACTGCAGGAGGGCGCCCTTCAGACGGTGGGCGGAACGAGCGAGGGCCGCGCCGTCCCGGGCGGCCAGCGCTCTTTGGGCTTCAGCGAGATCCTTCGGGCCCTCCGTCACAAAAGCTTCAGCCATAGCCTTGAACAGGTCGGAGTCATCGTCCGCGCCGGCCAATGCCTCGCGGAGGCTGAAGATCGACTCCCTGCCCCCCATGGAGCTTTCCTGAGGTGGCCTCATCTCAGGACCTCGATCCCCATGATGGCGACATCGTCCGGGAACCGGTCATGGCCAAGCCACAGAGCCGCCTCGGCCATCACGCCGGCAAACACCTCCGTCAGTGACACGTCGCATCGAAGACGGATCGCATTTTCCAGCCGTCGTTTTCCCCACAATTCAACCGCTGGTCCAGGCACCTCATAGACGCCATCGCTCAGGAAAAAGAGGCGGTCCCCGCGCTCAATAGAGATCTGCTTCGAGACATACGTCGTGCGCGGATCGAAACCCAAGGGCAAGGCCGGGTCTTCCAGCCACTCCATGGTGCCTTGATGCCGCTGCAGAAGCGTGCCACCGTGACCGGCGCAGGCATAGGAGACAGTGTTGGCAGCCAGATCGAGCGTGGCGAAGGTGATCGTAAAGTACGCGCCGTCCTCCGTCAGAGGAAAGCGCGTGTTGGCTTCGGTGAGAATGGCTCCCGGGTCAGTCGAGCCGACTTGACGGAGCAAACTGTCTGCTCGGAGAAAAGTGGACAACGACGCGGACCGTAACGCCGGAGACACACCATGGCCGGAGGCGTCCAGCAGGTACAATCCCACCAAGCCGTCGTTCCAAGCCACGACATTGAACAGGTCTCCGCCGAGCGCAAGAGAGGGTCGATAGAGATGTCCCAGTTGGACACCGGGAAGGATGCGCCCTTGCTCAGGAAGCAAGGACTCGACATACCGGGCAGCGGAGTTCAATTCACGCTCCAGCACTTCCTGCTTGCGCTGCACGTCGTCCCGCGCCCGTTCCAGCGACCGCACGAGCATTGCAGCCCGAAGCGCCGCCTGCACCCGGGCCGAGATCTCCTGTTTCGTAGCCGCCTTGCTCAGAAAATCATCGGCGCCACGCGCCAGGCCTTCGGCGATTTGAGTCGGCTGATCGTGACCTGTCATCAGCAGGATTTGGCTCGACTGAATGGCCGGATCTTGTCGCACCCGCTCACACACCGTGGGACCGTCCATCTCCGGCATCATCCAATCAAGGATGGTGAGGTCCGGCCGCTCCTGCCGCAGCAGTGCGAGGCCGTCTTTGCCATTGGCCGCCTCGAGGACCCGATAGCCCAGGCGTTTGAGTCGCGCGCTCATGCTCATCCGGGCAACCGGTTCGTCATCCACAATCAGGACAGTCTGTGGCGGAGCAGCAGCTCCAGGAGAAGAAGCCGGAGCTATCGGCGGTCTACCCGATGGTAATGACCGGGTCATTACGCCGCTTGTGCCCGTCCGGATAGCGCATCGTCCTCATTGTCGTAAATCGGAATCAGCTTCGGAATGCTGGCCAAAGCCATGATCTCCCGCACATAGCTCTGCGGCTTCAAAAGGCTCACTTTGCCTTGGGCGAGCTTGAATTTCTGAGCCACCAGCGCCAGCAAACCGAGGCCGGAACTGTCGACGAATCGCACCTCCGCCATGTTGAGCAAAAGATGCCGGCATCCCTTCTGTTCTACCGCCTCGATGGCGTGTTTAAAGCGCTCGCGATTGGCATACGTGAGGTCGCCGCTCATATCCAGCACGACTCCATTGGGCACGGCTCGCTCTCGGATGTGCATAATGGCCTCCTTCAGTCCCTTTGCTCCACTGAACGTGCTCGCGCCGGCGCAGCCTTTGTCCGGCCCTCACGTCCGCGGCCCTTACTGGACGGGCTCCTCCGCCACCACAGGGTCGGCGGCGGCAACCGGCAGCGGATGGCGGGATGGCGGCGGCGGTCTTTCTTCCAAGATAATAACTTCCACGCGTCGATTTTTTGCCCGCTGTGCCGGATTGAGGTTGTGGGTGACCGGTCTCGAATCGGCGTAGCCCAAGGCGGCGAGGTGGGTGGCCGGCACCCCATACAGTTCAGTAAGGACGCGCACCACGATGACCGCCCGCGTCGCTGAGAGCTCCCAGTTCGATGGGAACAAGGCACTGTGAATCGGCACGTTGTCCGTATGGCCTTCTACGCGGACTTGGCGATTGAGCTCTATCATGGCCTCCGCCAGCCCCTGGAGGAACGGCAGCGCTTCTGGGCGTACGGCGGCTTCTCCGCTATTGAACAAGACCTGATCCGGGATGGTGATCACGATGCTGCCATCTACACGTTCCGTCAGATGGATGACGTCAAATTGAGACATCGTTTGGGTGGATTTGACCAGTTCTCTCAGCCGGCGAATGGCCACCTCTTTGGTGCCGGGCAGGTTCGGGGCGACAAGCGAGGGGCGGTTGTCCCCCACATTGAAGGCGAGCGGCGAGGCCTCCCGGCTCGCGATCGGATGGAGCGCGGCTTTGATCGATTCGCTGACCGTGCGGAATTTTCCCTCGTTGACGGCGGAGACGGAATACATGACGACAAAAAACGCGAACAGTAAGGTGATGAAGTCCGCATAGGACACCAACCAGCGTTCATGATTCTCGTGTTCTTCGTGCTTGTGCTTTTTCGCCATGGCGGCATACCGGCGCTAGGGCCACATGGTCACGCGGCTGTATTGCTGTCCTTCGTGCGTTCGCTGTGTGGCAGATAGCCCTCTAGTTTTTCCTGGAGAAGCCTTGGATTTTCTCCCTGGGCGAGACCGACCAGCCCCATAATGATCATGCTCCGAGACCCCGCTTCTTCTCTCAGCTTAAACTTGATCTTATTGGCCAGCGGGAGGAAGAGCAGATTGGCGGCGCCGACGCCATACACGGTCGCGACGAACGCCACGGCGATGCCGGATCCCAGCTTGGACGGATCGGCAAGGTTTTCCATGACGTGGATCAACCCCAACACGGCCCCGAGAATACCCACGGTGGGCGAGTATCCGCCGGCCGCTTCCCAAACCTTAGCGGCAATCAAGCCTTCGTCTTCCTTCTGGTCCACTTCAATTTCGAGGATCTCATGCACGGCCTTTGGATCCGTTCCGTCCACAATGAGCTGGACGCCTTTTCTCATGAAGGGATCATCAATGTCCTTGAGCTTGCCCTCCAACGCGAGCAAACCTTGTTTTCGCGAGACGTTCGCCAGCTCAAGGATCAGTTTGATGGTGCTCTTGTTTTCGACGCGCGAGCCGCTGAGCGCCATGGACGCGAGGTTGGCTGCCCGGACGACGACCGACAGGGGGTTCTGCACGAGGCAGGCGCCGAGCGTGCCGCCCATGACGATAATGA
The DNA here is from genome assembly GCA_014534095.1 of Nitrospiraceae bacterium. The sequence goes on along the minus strand of JACVSD010000022.1, from coordinate 15,628 downwards.
AGGCGGTCAGCTGAAGGACAGAGCTGATATGTCCGCCTTCGAGCGCTTGCCCGCCGACGATAGCTCCGATGGAGAGAATGAGGCCCAATATGGTTGCGATGTCCACGCGGCGTGCAGTCCTTTGTGTCGTGTCGTTGACCGGCGATCAAAACCCATGCTTTGGTACTATTGCCCGTGCGAGTCCTCGTCTGATACCGTGCGAGTCACACACGAGTTGGAGGTGAGGTGTGAACTCGCTGGATTGTCTCTTACTTGATGCGAAGCAAGCCATTCTCGACGAGCAACATCGTCGCTTCCAGGCGCTCCAGCGGGAAGGCAAGCAGGCTGAAGCGATGCAGCAATTCCAGACCACCATGAGCTGCGCCTCAGACCTGCTGAACGAGTCTCTCCGCTTGCTGGAGCGCATGATCCAGAACCAGCGGAAACCGTCCGGCTCATCGGCTAATGAGACACCCCCGAGCCGGTGACTGCATCCATCGCCGCATGTTCGTTGGGCAGCAACAGGCGGTTTAGATCCAAGACGATCAACAGACGGTCATCGATCCGGCCGACCCCCTGTGTAAACTCGGATCCAGCCGAGTTCCCCACGGACGGCGGCGGCTCAATCGAGGACTTCGGGATACGCAGTACTTCCACCACTTCATCCACGATGAGTCCCACCATCCGCTGACGGACCAGTACGACCATGATGCGTGAGTCAGCCGTTTGATTCGTGGGCGGCAGCCCGAACCGCCGTCGGAGATCCAACACCGGAATGATCCGCCCGCGAAGATTGATGACACCTTCCACGAACCGAGGGGCTTTCGGCACCCGGGTCACTTCCACCATACGGTTGATCTCCTGGACGCTTAACACGTCCAGTGCGAACTCTTCATCGGCAATCAGGCACGTGACGAACTGGCACAGGTCGTCGCCCGCCACGGCCTCTCGCGTGATGATGCCGCTTCCCGATTCCGCGCCCTGGTTCACCCGGGGCGCGGATTTTTCTTCCACAATCATCGACGTCTCCTCTCCTGAGTGGGCCTTACACCTTGAACGATCCCACGATGCCCTGCAGTTCGACCGCCAACTGGCTCAAATCGTGGCTGGCTTTGGCCGATTCGTTCGCCCCGGAAGCGGATTCCTTCGTGACTTTGGCCACGTTTTCGATATCGTTCGCAATCTGCTGCGTGGCCACCGACTGCTCCTCCGAGGCCACCGCAATCTGGCGTATCATGTCCGCGCTTTCCGACACCATCTGTACGATGCGGGTGAGCGCCTCACCAGTCTTATTGACCAATTCGACGCCGCCGGAGACCTTTTGCGTGCCCTGCTGCATGGAGTCCACCGCGCCGCGTGTGTCCTGTTGGATCTGGCGAATCATGTCCCCGATTTCCTTCGTGGCTTTCGTCGTGCGCTCCGCCAATTTGCGGACTTCGTCGGCGACGACGGCGAATCCCCGTCCCTGTTCGCCCGCGCGCGCCGCCTCGATGGCCGCGTTTAAGGCGAGCAGGTTGGTCTGGTCCGCAATATCTTCGATGACCCGAACGATTTCACCGATCTGATCCGAAGATTTGCCGAGTTCAGCAATGATGGTCGCACTGTTCGAGACGGCATCCGACAGATGTTGCATGCCATTGATGGTGTCGGACACCACGGAGCCTCCATCCTTCGCCGTCTTGACCGTCTCCTGCGCCAATGTCGCGGCCTTTCCTGAATTCTGAGCGACCTGACTGACCGTGGCATTCATTTCTTCCACGGCAGCGGCGGTCTGAGAGGCTCGGGACGTCAAGGTATCCGTTCCCTTGGAAATCTCTTCCGCCGTCGCGGACAATTCCACAGAGGCTGAGGCGACTTTGTCCGTCACATGGGCCACCTTGCCGATCATTTTCTGTAGTTTCTCGATAAAGAGATTGAAGTAGTTGCCTAACTGCGAGATCTCATCGCTGCCGTTGACGGGAACGCGCTTCGTGAGATCCCCTTCTCCTTGTGCAATGTCTCGCGTGATGCTGGCCACATGGGCGAGCGGCTTCAAGACGATGCTGCGCAGCAACAAATAGGTGACGAGGACCAGGGACAACACCATACCGCCCATCAGGGCCCCGGTGGAGAGGATAGACCGGTCGGATGCCGCTTTTCCCTTGCTCATGTTGAGGCCCACGGCAAGCACGCCCAGCGTGTCTCCCACTTGTTTGTCGGTATGGCATCCGATACAGGCGGCCGACGTCGCCTTGTCTACCGAGGCGCGTCGATAGGTAAGGACCCCGTTCATTTCTTCGATGCGTGAGTAGCTTTCGGCGCCGCTCATGATCGCTCTGAGTGCATCCATCTCAAAGGCGTCCTTGGGCGCGTTGGCCGGATTAAGCGGAGTTTGGCTGATCATGCGTGATGTATACAATCCGCCCTTATTGGCTTCCTCGCCCATCTCCCGTATCGCGGTGGCCGGAAATGGAATGGCATCCATACTGCTCGCATGATCCTTGGCGACCACCACGTCGGACCCGGCTTTGCTCTTTTTTAGTTTGCTCACATAGTTTTGCGTAATGTATGCCCGTGTGATTTGGATTTGAGTCTCGAGAAGTTTTCCGCGCTGCTCCAGGAGCAACTCCAATTTCTCCTGCTCCTGTTGGTAAATGAGCACGAGGCCGACCGCGATAATCGCAAAGGCGACCCCGCCAATCGACAACACAAATTTGGACCCGATATTCATATTCTTAAACAGCATGCTCATAATGCCCCTCTCCTGTGTGAGTGAAAGTAACTGGCGCCCGTCTCCCTAGACCATGTTGAGAATCTCCCCGACTACGCCCGATAGCGGTATGACCTTATCCGCATACCCGGCTTCCACGACTGCTTTCGGCATCCCATACACAATGCAGGTCTTTTCGTCCTGTGCGATGGTCCGTCCTCTGGCGGCTTTGATGGCTTTCATGCCGTCCAGCCCGTCATGCCCCATGCCGGTCAAGATGACCGCGATGCTGCGCTCTTCATAGACAGCCGCCATCGACTGCATGAGCGCATCGACCGAGGGCGCATGGAGATGATGTTCGGCGTTCGGGCTGAGTCCGATCACAGTGCTGGTGATGGACCTCCGCTTGACGCGGCATTGCAGGCCCCCCGGCGCGATCAGAATGCGCCCTGGCTTCACTTCATCGCCATCGGCCGCTTCCTTGACTTCCAGCGCGCAGACGGCGTTCATGCGATCGGCAAAGGGTTTGGTGAAATTCTTGGGCATATGCTGCACGATGACGATGCCGGCCGGAAAATCGGACGGAAATCCGGGGAGCACTTCCAAGAGCGCCTGGGGGCCTCCGGTAGAAGAGCCAATAGCCACGGCTCGACTGCCCCGTGTCAGGCTGACCGACTGGGCCGTCAGTGCGGCAGCACGAGGCCTGAGCGCAGCCGGGCGAACTGCCGGAGAGAGGCGTTGCCTCACCTTGTCCCCTGCCTGACCGGCCGCCACAATCTTCGCAATCAACTGCTCTTGCAGGTCATGGATCTTCATCGCGACGCCGTCGAGCTGCTTGGGGATGAAATCCACGGCGCCCAACTCCAGCGCCTTGAGGGTATCGCGCGCGCCTTCCGTCGTCATCGAACTGACCATGACGACGGGCAGGGGGTGCTCTGCCATGATGCGCTTCAGGGCCTCGAGACCGTTCATGCCCGGCATCTCCACGTCCATCGTGACCACGTCGGGCTTTAATTGATGCACCAGCTGCAGGGCTTCTTCCCCGTTTCGCGCCATGCCGACGATCGCGAGACGCGCATCCGACGCCAGCATGGAGGAGAGGCTTTTCCGCATGAACGTCGAATCGTCGACGACCAGCACCTGAAGCTGCTTCAGCATGACAGCTGTTCCTTCGTGGCCTGCGTATAGAGGGCCCGGGCCAATACGGCGCTCAATTGATGTAGCGCGTTAACTTGTCGGCGAACGTCTTGGGGTCAAACTTCGTCACATAATCCGTCGCGCCGACCTGCTTGCCTTTATCCTGATTGCAGGTACCGGTCAGCGATGAGTGCAGGATGACCGGGATGTGAGCCAATCTCGGATCCGACCGAATCTGTTTGGTCAACGTGAAGCCATCCATGTCGGGCATTTCGATGTCGCTTAGGATCAGATTGATCTGCTCGACCTGAGGGAGGCCCTGCTTGGCAGCGTTATCGGCTAACTGCTGCAGATAGTCCCAAGCCTCCTTCCCCGTAGTGGTCTGTACATAGGGCACGCCCAGTCGGTCCAGCGCTTTCCGAATCTGCGTTCTGGCGACCGTCGAGTCATCGGCAAAGAGGACACATTTCGCCGTCAATTCCGCCTTGGATTGGAGCCCGGCATAGACCTCGTCGTCCGGCCGGGGGCAAATATCGCTGAGCAGTTTTTCGACATCCAGGATCAGGACCATCCGGCCGTTCTCGAGCATCGTGACCGCCGTAACCGCGCCTTTGTTGTTTTCTCTCACGAGGGCCGGCGGGGTCTTGATTTGCGACCAGGAGGTGCGAATGATGCGATCCACTGCAGCGACATGAAACGCCTGAAGGCTGCCGTTGTACTCCGTAATGATCAGGATGCCGTTTTCCTTGGCATCAAGATGGGACAGATCGACCTCATGCTCACCAAGGCCTAGGCTGCGCTTTAACGCGATCACCGGCACCATGGTGCCCCGGATGTTCGCCATGCCGACGACCCGGTTATCGGCCTCAGGGACGCGCGTGAGCTGCGGAAACTTCATGACTTCACGGACCTTGAAGACATTGATGCCGAAGAGTTCGGGGCTCCCTAAGTGAAAGAGAAGCAACTCCATCTGGTTGGCGCCGGCGAGCCGGGTTCGTGCGTCGATCTCATTGATCAGCGTGGACATATTTCCTCCGATTCCTCTGTGCCTCCGGCGTCAAGCCGCTTCCTGAGCGGTACGCAGGTCTGATCGTCAGGCGGCTGTCGCGACATTGCCATGCCAGGCATGGGCATTTTCGACCAATTCGGAAATGTCTAAGATGAGCACCACCTTTCCATCACCCGTAATGGTCGCCCCAGAGATGCCCTTGATGCTTTCGAGGTAATCCCAAATCGATTTGATGACGACTTCCTCTTGAGAGCGCAACTCATCGACCACGACGCCGATGCGCCGGTCTCCGAGCGCGGCCACCACGACATTGAAGCGTTCCCGGTCCGCATCCACCGGCAAGTCAAATTCCTGGGCGAGCCGAAGCAGGGGCAACACGCGGTCACGCAAGTGCAAGACTTCCCGGCCATTGATGGTTTTGATGTCCGACTTCGTGATCCGCACGGCTTCGATCACCGAACTCAAGGGGATGGCAAAGGTGGCCCGCTCGACCTCCACCATCAAGGCCTGGATGATGGCGATGGTGAGCGGCAACTTGATGGTGATCAGACTGCCCTTCCCTTGTTCCGATTCAATCTCAACCGTTCCGTTCATCTTCCGGATATTGGTGCGCACGACGTCCATACCGACGCCCCGCCCAGACACGTCCGTGACTTTCTCGGCCGTGCTGAATCCGGGGAGGAAAATCAGGTTGACGATTTCACGGGGTTCCATGGCTGCCAGCTCGGCTTCGCTGATCAATCCCTTGGCTAAGGCCTTGGCTTTGACTTTGTCGAGCGGGATTCCGCGTCCGTCATCTTGAATCCGGATGACGATGCTATTGCCTTCCTGACTGGCGGCGATCCGCAGGATTCCTTCCGTCGGCTTATTGCGCTCATGCCGCTCCGTGGGCATCTCGATGCCGTGATCGATCGCGTTGCGCACCAGATGGACCAGCGGATCACCGATCTCGTCGGCCACGGATTTGTCCAACTCGGTCTCCTCGCCGTGTGTCTCCAGCCGTACTTGCTTGCCCAACTTCTGAGACAGATCACGCACCATCCGGGGCAACTTCGCGAGGACTTTCCGAATGGGAAGCATGCGGGTCTTCATGACGGCGAGCTGTAAATCAGTTGTCACGAGATTTAATTGAGTGAGCGTCTCGCTGAGGGCCCGAACCTGGGGATCGGTCTCATGGTGTTGTTCGAGAATGCCGCCAATCTTGATCAGTCGATTCCGACCCAGCACGAGTTCCCCTACCAGGTTCATCACCGAGTCCAGTCGGCGGGTTTCGACCCGAATGGTTTGGTCTTCTTCGCCGGGCTTCGGTTGGCGTTCCTGCTTGTTCAGCGCATGGTCCAGTGCTCGTTCCGTAATGGCTTTGGCTTGAACCAGAAGCTCTCCCAGGGGCTGCTTCGGTTCGGGCTGCTTGTGTTGTTCGGTCAAGGCATCGAAAACCTGTTCCTTGGTGGCGAGCCCTTCCTTGACAAGGATCTCGCCGATCGTTGCAGGGGCGGCTGCGGCCGGCTGTCCGGCCTTCGTCGTCGCCGCGGGGGGCGGCGGAGGGACAGCGGCGCTGATGGTGCCGGCCAGCACGTCATCAAGTTTCTTTGCCATGGCTTCGATCGGCACATGGGTGTCCGTCCCGGTCTGGCGGATATCGGCCATAATGGCCTTCACCACGTCGACGGTTTCCAGGATCACGTTGATGACGTCCGGGACGACGGCCATTTCACCCTGTCGCATCTTATTGAGGATGCTTTCGGCACGATGGGTGACATCGACGAGATGATTGAAGCCCAAGAATCCCGCCGAGCCCTTCATGCTGTGCATGGCCCGGAAAATTTCGTTCAAGAGATCAGTATTATTCGGGTCGGATTCGAGCACGACAAAACGCTGGTCGAGCACATCAATCATCTCGTTGGATTCCGTCAAAAAGTCATTGAGAATTTCCTGCATCTCATCGCTCATAGCATCCTCCGATGACACCCGGTGATCGGTGAAGGGGATCAGTGATCACCGTCCGACCTGTGTTCCGTATTGCGGTGACTCGTCATCCCATCACGCTTGACACATCACTCAGCTAGTTGAATCCGAATTGCTTTAAGATCTCGTCCGCAAGATCCTGGTTCATCGCCGTCGTCTTGGAAGCCTCCAACTGCTGCAGCATGGCGCTCGTCTTGCTTGCCTCCGCGGTCCCGGCTCCTTTGGTATAGGGCCCGAAGACCACCACCAGTTCGAGGAGTCTGTGCTCGACTTCCTCGACGATGGTGACCAGCTTGTTCAGGCGCTGGGCGGCCAAATCTTGGAACGAGAGCGCGGTCAGAATATCGACCAGCGGTTTCTCGTCTTCCGCCAGGGCCTGCTGCATCGCAGAGACGGTGGCCACCGCATCCGTCAACCCGGGCACGGCCGACACCGCGCGGCTCACGTCGTCGAGATGGGTCACGAGGCGCCGGTGGTTGTCTTGGAGCGTTTCGACGACCTGCATCACCTTGTGCGTGCCGTCTTCGGTCAATCGCTTGAGATCCCTCAGATGGTTTGCCGACTCGGTCAGTTGTTCGGTGGTGGCGCTCATCGGATCTCGAAACTGCGTTATCGTCTTCAACGTGGTATCGATAAACCGAGCCAGTTCGCCCAGTTGATCGTAGATTTGGGTATCGATGGGAGCGCCGCCGGGATCCAGGATCGATTGCGCTTTCGGCAGCCCGTTCGATGCGGTGGTGCGAGTCGCCATACCGGCCATTCCTTCCTATTTGAAGATCTTGCCGATCTTTTCCTGCATGACCTCTGCAGTGAACGGCTTGACGATATAGTTGTTGACCCCCGCCTGGATTGCTTCGACGAGATTTTCCTTCTGTGCTTCGGCGGTCACCATGAGAACCGGAATATGTTTCAGTTTGTCGTCCGAGCGAATCGCCCGGAGCATTTCGATGCCGGCCATCACCGGCATGTTCCAGTCGGAGACCACAAAGCCATAGGAATCGGCCCGCAATTTGGCCAATGCCTCCTGGCCGTTTTCGGCTTCTTCCATGTTGCCGAAGCCGAGCTGTTTCAAGATGTTCTTCACGATCCTCCGCATGGTGGACATGTCGTCTACCACCAGAATTTTCATGTTTGGGTCTGCCGGCATGGTCGCTACCTCCTCTAGACTTTTTGATACACGACCGACCGCCCGGCATGAATGGGGCGGAACAGCGTGGCCATATGGGTAAGGGACTCGGAAAACCCGATCACTAAGTACCCGCTCGGCTTTAATGCCGCGTGCAGGTCAGTCAGAATCCGGTGTTTCGCTTTGTCGTCAAAGTAGATCAGACAGTTGCGGCAAAAGATGACGTCCATCCCGCGGATGAGCTTCAGGCGCGGACGGTCGTAGAGGTTCAGGTTCATGAGTTTCACTCGTTGCTTGATGTCGGAGCTTAGTGCAAAAAGGCCCTTGTGCTCGGCAAAATACTTCGCTTTGAGCGCAGGGGGCACATGACGAAGCGTGTGGGCCCCATAGACTCCGGCCATGGCTTTCTCCAGGACGACATCGCTGAGATCGGTCCCCAGCAGGTCGATGGTCCATCCGGACAGCGGGGGATGCTCCTGCAGGAGGATAGCGAGCGTGTACACTTCGTCGCCCGTCGAACAAGCGGCGCTCCAGATGCGCAATTGCCGGGAGGCTTTGTTCGCTTCCATCGAAGCCGGCACGATGGTGCCCATGAACGTATCCAACTGAGGGATATCCCGGTAGAAGTACGTCTCGTTGGTGGTAATGAGGGCATAGAGCGACGTGAGTTCTTTGTCGCGATAGGGATCGCGGCGCAGATAGTCATAGTAGTCCTGGTAGGATCCGAGCTTGTGCCGCTTTAACCGGCTCAGCAGGCGGCTTTCAAGGAGGTACTTCTGATTGGGTTGAAAGGTGATGCCGGTTTGTTCATAGATGAGTTCGCGAAGCTGCGTGAATGTTTCGTCGGTCATCGAGAGGTGTTCGACGTCCGACTTCGAAGTTGCGTGTCCCATTCTTCCCTTCAGGTCGTAGCGAGTCCTGGCAGTGGCGCGGAGCGCACCGCCTCTTCCGGTCTCGGCGGTCATACGCGGACCGCCTACGCCGCCTGTGAGCGACTGTGCATCCACTGATCGATGTCGCGACGGAGGAAGCGCCAATGCTTCCCGATCTTGGAGGCCGGCAATTCACCGAGCCGCGCAAGCTTGTACACGGTGGATTTGGGAACCCGGAGAAACCGGGCCACCTCCACGACCGTCATGATCTCTCCCCCGGCTGCCGGGGATCCGCCTGGATGCTGTGCGCTGGATGTCAGGTCTGTCGTATTCATGGCGAATGCGATATCGGTGTAGCGGATAGAAAACTTAAATCGCCGCTTTCGTCCATTGTGAGAGCGGACGCTCCGCTCGTGTCGGGCCCTGGCGGTTCTGCTCCTTATGTTTCGGGGGCAATCGACCGAGAGAGACCTAAGCCCCAGGAACGCATATCAATGGCTCGCATCGTTTCTATTGCATCAGGCAAGGGTGGCGTCGGAAAAAGCGTGGTGGCCGCCAATCTGGCGCTGCTCTTGGCGAAGAGGGGCCGGCAGGTCGTTTTGGTGGATCTCGACATCGGCGGAGCCGATAGCCACATCCTGTTCGACGCTCACGGACTTCCTGCACCGGCGGATCGAGCGCCTGGCCGAGGTCGCGCAGCCTCTCGCTCTTCATCCGGCGTTGCGGATCATTCCTGGTACCGGTGATACCCTGGGGACCGCAAACATGGCGTACGCCACGAAAACCCGGTTAATCCGTCATGTCCGAGAGATTGAGGCGGACCTCGTTCTTGCCGACATTGGGGCCGGGACCGGATACCACGCGCTGGACTTTTTCCTCATGGCCGACCATCACTTAGTGGTGGCCACCCCTGATCCCACGTCCGTATTGGATCTGTATCGCTTCATCAAACTCGCAGCTATCCGGCGTGTGCTTGCCTCTTTCCTCCCGCAGGATGCAATGGCCGACGCGCTGTCGGAAAGGGACTTCAGCAGCGTCGAGGAGGTCCTGGATGTGGTCGGGAAGACCGATGAAACCGGGCGTGCGATCGCAGAGCAGGCGCTCCAAACCTTTCACCCCGCCCTCATTCTGAACCGGGTGGCAGGCCGCTCCCGGGTGAACGTTCTGCAGCTCCGGAAACTATTGAAAGAGTATGTCGGTGGGGATGTGACCCTATTGGGAGAAATACCCGATGATCCGGCCATGGAGCGAGCGGTCCGTAGCTATCTTCCCGTGGTCGAGAGCGAGCCGGCATCTGCCGCTGCGCTCGCGCTTTCCCGCGTTTCGGACGCTCTCCTCCCCCTGCTCGCCGGCAGTTCGCCGAAAACAGACTGATGTTCCCCTTGTCACTTCAGGCAGCCTGGACTGCTACAACCAGATCGCTGGCTACCCATGATCATCGGCCGGTGTCGCGTCGGGCGCGGAGTCGTTCCGCTTGTAGATGGATGACATGGCGGATAATGCGATCTTGATCGTCGGTCGGCAGATCTTCGAATTGCGTGGCGATGACGAAACCCGGCCCCTCCGGTACGGAACGAGTCACCTCTGCAATGGCGTGGATCGGCGTGAAGGGCGGCAGAATGATCTTGATCGCCAATCGGTCACCCGTAGAAAATTGGCGTGGAGAGACAAAGCTGATTCCGCCGCCGCCGATGTTGACCTCGGTCATTCGTGCGATGGCCATACTAGCCGGATGCTGGGCGGCCAGGGCTTTCAGCAAGACTTCAAGAAGCCAGTCGACTTTCATGATCCATGGCAAGAGCGGCGATCCGACGAGACTCTCGCCGGATCGGGCTAGTAGGTCTGCGGTCGGTTTGCCAACAGCGGCCACGATCATCTCAGGCGTCACCGGTGGCAGGCCAGGCGTCGCATCGTCGGGCGAATCGCTCAGCAGGCGATATTCCAATAAAAGGTGATCGTCGATCCGGATCCATTCACGCTGGTCATCCGATGCACGATTTGGCCGCGAAGACGCGCTGGGCAAAGAGGCCGGCATAGGCATCGTTCCTTTCAGCGTTAGGCCACCAGACAGAGAGCCGCTGTCTGAGGGGGCGAGTAATGGCCTGCGCTGTGCGCCACAACGCAGTTTCGACCCTGCGCTTTGGCAACATAGAGCGCGGCGTCCGTGGCAGCGATCCATTGGGACACAGTGCCGATGTCTGGGCCTCCAAATGAAGCCACCCCGATGCTAGCCGTCAGGCGGACATGACCATCCGGCAGCTCGAAGGCTCGACGTTCGAGATTCCCACGGAGGCGTTCGGCTAACGCGTGCGCTTGGTCCAGCGCGGTGTGGGGAAGAACCACGGCAAACTCCTCTCCGCCATAGCGCGCTACGCTGTCTACATCGCGCACTGACTCTTGAATCAGCCCAGCAACCTGCCGGAGCACCTCGTCGCCCGCCGTATGCCCCAATTGGTCGTTCACCGACTTAAAAAAATCCAGGTCCAGCAGCATTAGGCACGCGGGGGTCCCATATCTTCGTCCGGCTTTGGCGTCTCCGGTTAGCTTGCTGTCAAGCGCCCGTCGATTCATGAGACCGGTCAGCGGATCATGGAGCGCGAGTTCGTGAACGTGCTGATAAGCTTCGGCGTTGCGCAAGCTGAGAGCCACTGAACCGGCGACTGTGGTCAACAACTGCCGTTCCTGCTCGGTGAAAGGATCGCGTCCGGGGCGCTCGATGTGCAGAAAGGCGTGATGCAAACCAATGGTCAGCGGGACGGTGCACACCGCCGGATGGAGTGTGCTCGGCGGTTCCTCGACAGAGACAGCCGTAGAATGACGATGTGAAGAGGGGACCAGATGTGGACGTTCGTGGTCTTGGGAAGGCGGCGCGTTACGGGCCCTGTCCCACCGGCTTTGCAGATCCCTGCGGAGGGCGGCTTCACGTGCGTGATTCCGCAGACGGGACCACGTCCACAATCGTTCCGGATGCGTGGTGAGTAATCCCATCATATCGGCACGGAACAACGGACCCAGGCCGGTAAACAATGTCTTGACGATCGCCGCCGAATCGAGAGAGGCCGCCATGGTTTGCGTGAGTTGGTTGACGGTTGACAGGGTCCGATTGCACTGGGCCAGCATATCGCGGTCATGAACTAGAGCCTGGTTGGTAGCGGCCAACGCATCGGATAGGTTCCGAACCTCGATGAACGTGCAGCGGTTGATCAGGCCATCAGCCATGGACGCGCACAGTCGTTCAGACGAGCAGGGCCAGACCAAGTAATCGAAGGCCCCGTGGCGGAAACAGGCGGCCACCTGCTCGGCAGGCCATGCTTTGCCCAATAGGATAATGCACAGATCGTTTTGCCGGGCGGCAGCCTGATCCAGAAAACGCAGGGTCTCGGAGTGTCGATCATCCGTCTCATACAGCAGTACCGGTATGTCGGATGGCAGCTTCCCGCCTTCAAGAAACTGCCGTCGTCCGTATGCATGGACCAAGACACCCGGCAACTGGCTCCACAGACCCGCCCGACGGACCGATGAACCAGCAACAAGATGGATCTGGTTGGGCAGTGGGCGTGGCGTCATACGCATACTAACGCCGGTCCGGCATGGAAGCTTCGATCACTATCGCTAGCCGAACAGACCGCAGGATCCGATCCGTGGGCTGCATGTTGTGCGCCTGATTCAGACTACGAGATACGGCCGGTGCCGCCGGATCGGTCTGCAAAACATTGTGAATCGGCCTGACATCGATCGCCATGAGACTCCTGTTTACGCTTCCAGCCGGAGCCCGGTTGAGTCCGAGAGTGCCCCCTGCTCCGGACGCAGTGCCTGGAGCCGTTGACGGATAGCGCCGGCATCCCGCATCAGCGATGCCAGCGCAGCCTGTGCCAGTCGGGTCCGCTCTTCAACTTGCCGATCCAGACCCCGCAAGTCTGCGGCCTCATCTGCCGGCACCCCACCGGCCGCCAGCAACAACCCTCGTTGACGATAGCAGTCCATCACCGTATCCCAGCGACCCTCGATGGCCGCACGATGTGCGCGTTCCGTCAATTCAAGCCGAACGGTCCTGCCGGTGGACATGGCTTACCGCCCTAAGGCCAATGGAGCCTGGTGCTGTGCCGCGACTTCCCTCCAGCCTTCTCGCAGGGTAGTGAGGGAGGTCAGCGGGCCATCGAGATGGCGCGTCTGATTGCGAGCATTGGCGGTTACGAGTTCCGTGAGAATGTACTCGTACAGGCGATGAAGTGATCGAGCGATCTCTCCGCCTTGCTCGAAATCAAGCACGCTATTCAGTTCGCCTACGATGGAAATGGCTCGGCCCAGGAAACGGCCCTTGTCATGCAGATTGCCGGTTTCAATGCCGCGACGGGCCAATTCGATGGACTGAATGGCGGCGTCGTATAGGAGGACGACGATCTGCGGCCCCGAAGAAGTCATGATGTGGGTTTGTTGATAATGGCCGACCATACAATCCTTTCTTTGTTGTCTCGCGAAGAGCTAGCTCTTCGTCGATGTGCTCGCTTGGAGATACCCCATTTGGCTTTGCAGTTGGCCCAGCAGCGCGTCAAGCGCCGCGTACTGCCGGCGAAGGCGCGCCTCGTATTCCGCCAGCCGGTCCTCCTTGCGCGCGATGTCGGCGGTTAATCGGGCGATCTCGCTTGTAATGCCTGTTTTGCGCAAAGGCAACGGCCCTGCGGCGATGTCATCAAGCTTGTCCACCGCGTCCACAAGCAACTGGGCGATACCGGTCGTAGTGGTTTGCCGCACGAAGAGATTCTTGACCGCCGTATAGCTGGTGCTGAACGCGGCATCCAGGGTCGCGTCATCGACGGTGATGGTCCCGTCACGTTCCGTCTTGAAGCCGACCTGGCCCACGCTTTCAAAGGCCGTCGAGCCTGACACCGTGGTGGAGAGCGCCGTCCCAATCTGGCTCAGGATGCCTCGCACGGTAGGCTCGTTGAAAAAGATGCCGCCTTTCTTCGTGTTGACGTCATAGGTATTGCGTTCGTTGATGAACTTCACCACGTCGTTGTAGGCGGTAGCGAGCGCTTTGATGTTCGTTTTCACGGCCGCAACATCCTGCGTCACGTTCACTGAGACGGTGTCCGTTCCGGTCGTCTCGGTCAAGCTGAGCGTCACGCCCGCAACGGCATCGGTGATGGTATTGCTGCTGCGTTGGATGGTCACCGGATTCAAGGCCGGGTCACCGACGACGATGACGGCGTCCTGGGCAGCTTGCAACGTATCCGTCCCGCCGGTCCCGGTCGTATTGAGAAAATCCAGCACGGTGTCGTCGGCCACGATGACTAACTCGTTCGCGTCGCCGGTGTTGCCGGCGGTGAGGACCAGTCGGTATGCCGGCGTGGTATCGCTCCCCGTGTTGACAATCGAGGCACTGACGCCCGCCCCCAAATCGTTGATGCCCGAGCGGAGGTCCTCGAGCGTTCCGGTAGCGGTCAGCGTGACCGTGTGGGTGGCCCCTCCGGCTACCGTGAAGCTGAAGGTGCCCGAGGCCCCGGCCACAATATCGGCCGTCGTACTGGCTACCGTTTTTGCCGCCACATTGGTGATCTGATGTGCTTGCGCCAACTGAGAGACTCTGATGGTGTAGTGACCGGCCGTCGCCGTCGAGGATCCGCTGGCGGTCAGGACCGTCGTATCGCTGACGGAGACGCTCGTGCGATCGAACAGACTAGGTAAGCGCAGCGCGCCGGCGGCGCTTTGCAAGGCCATGATTTTCGTGGTGAGGGTGGTGTAGTCGGTAAACTTGGAATTGAGAGCCGCCTGCTTGTCGGTCAGACGCTCGATCGGGAGGCGGGCCACTTTGACGAGCTGGTCGACCACTTGTCCGTAATCGATTCCGTTGCCGAACCCGCCGAAACTGACAGAGGGCATAATGTCGACGCTCCTCCCCTATGCCCGTTGTTCGAGCAGAAGGCCTTTCCGCGCCAGAAGGTGTTTGGCTAAGTCCAGCACTTCTTCGGCGGGAATCTGTCGGATGACCTCGCCGGACTCCCCGCTCAGGACCTTGACGATGACGCGTTGGGAGTCGGGATCGAACTCGATCTGGAGACGCGAGGAAGATTCCTGCATGACCTGCCGGACTGCTTCCACCGCCGTTTGGAGCGTGGGCGATTCGGACGGCGGCGTGGAGGGCTGACTACCCCACGGATCCTGTCGCACCGCGGGCAGCGGTACGGCTTCCGATTGGTTCGATTCGCGCGTGCGGTCGGCTGTGGCGGGGCGATTCACCTTGGATGTGACATCGGTGATCATGTCAGCCCTCCCATTC
The DNA here is from genome assembly GCA_014534095.1 of Nitrospiraceae bacterium. The sequence continues at coordinate 574 of JACVSD010000022.1, read as the reverse complement.
TCGGTTCACTCACCGCGGCCCTCTCCCGTTCAGGAGAGGGCCGGTGTGCGAACCCTCCGACTAACCTCGGAGTAAGGCGAGTGCCTGCTGCGGGAGCGTGTTCGCCTGAGCAAGAATGGCGATACCCGTCTGCACCAGCACTTGGTTCTTTGTGAACTGCGACGTCTCGTACGCCACATCGGCGTCGCGAATGCGCGACTCGGCTGCCGTCAGGTTCTCACCGGAGATTTGCAGGTTGGCAATCGTCGCCTCAAAGCGGTTCTGGAGAGACCCGTATTCGGCTCGGGCGGTGGCGACCGCGCTGATGGCGCTATCGATGTTGCTCAACGCGCTTTGCGCATTTGCCGACGAAGACACATTCACGGTGCTCATGCCCAGCGCTGAAATGGTCAATTCATTCAGGTCCATCGTCAGCGTGTTGCCGGTGCCACTCTTGAACCCGACCTGCATGGTGAAGCTGATCGTGGTGCCGCTCGTGAGCGCTTGCCCGTTGAATTCGGTGACCTGGGCGATACGATCGATTTCCGAGCGCAGGGCGAGGAATTCCTGATCGATGTAGGAGCGTTCGGTAGCT
>JACVSD010000083.1 GCA_014534095.1 Nitrospiraceae bacterium | reverse complement strand
GCGGCTCCCATGTCTTGAATGCCGACCAGCAGATCATGGGCCATCAGTTCCAGGGTGGCTTCCAGCAGGAGCTTCTCGGTGAAGGGATCGCCCACCTGCACGGTGGGACGCTTCTGTTCCGATTGATCGTCGAACGAATCGGAAGCCATGGTCGCACCATGAATCCCGTCACGGCCGGTCTTGGAGCCAAAATAGATGACAGGATTGCCTACTCCTGCGGCGGTGCCGCGGAAGATCCGGTCCGTCTGCGCGATGCCGAGGCAAAACACATTGACCAGCGGATTCGACGAATAGATGTCCTCAAAGCGCACTTCACCGCCCACGGTCGGCACGCCCATACAGTTGCCATAACCGGCGATCCCGGCGACCACGCCCCTCACCAAGTGGCGGTTCTTGGCCACATCGAGCTGCCCGAAGCGCAGCGCATCAAGCAAGGCGATCGGCCGGGCTCCCATGGTGAAGATATCGCGCAGAATGCCCCCCACCCCCGTGGCGGCGCCCTGATAGGGCTCGATGAAGGACGGATGGTTGTGCGATTCCATTTTGAACACCACACAGAGGCCGTCTCCGATATCGATCGCGCCGGCATTCTCACCGGGGCCTTGCACCACTCGTGGGCCCGTCGTCGGCAGCTTCCTGAGGTGGATTCGTGAACTTTTATACGAGCAATGCTCCGACCACATGACGGAAAACATGCCCAGTTCGGTCAGGCTCGGCTCGCGTCCGAGAATCTCGACGACCTTGGCGTACTCGTCGTCCGTCAAGTTATGTTGTGCGATCAAAGCCTTGGTGACCACATGTGGCATGAAAAACGACCTATGGTTGTGGGTGGACCTAGCGGGCGGCTTCGGCCGATATGCCGGTGACCGTCTTCATCCCCATGATCGCCGACTCCAATATCAATCGCCCGTCCTCGTTGCCCAAGAGAGATTCCGCGCTCCGTTCCGGATGCGGCATCATGCCGAGCACGTTGCCGGTAGCGCTACAGACACCGGCGATGTTGTCTAGCGAGCCGTTGGGATTCGCAGCCGGCGTCACGGTGCCCTGCTCGTCGCAGTACCGGAAGATGACCTGCGCGTTCGCCTGTAAGCCGGCCAATGTCACCGGATCGGTATAATAGTTTCCATCCGCATGGGCGATCGGCACCTTCAGCACCTGGCCCGGCCGGCACAGGCCGGTAAAAGGCGTCGCGGCATTCTCCACCTTCACGTAGACATCTTTGCACATGAAATGCAGAGACCGGTTTCTCAACAGGGCGCCAGGTAGCAAGCCGGCTTCAACCAAGATCTGAAAGCCGTTGCAGATGCCAAGCACGAGACCGCCGCGCGCCGCGAACTGCGTCACGGCATTCATGACCGGAGAAAACCGCGCAATCGCGCCAGTGCGGAGATAATCGCCGTAAGAGAACCCTCCCGGGAGAATGACGCCGTCCAGACCGTCCAAGGATGTCTCCTTGTGCCACACCATCGTCACGTGCTGCCCCAGCACATGTTTGAAGACGTGCTCGCAATCGTGGTCACAATTCGAACCGGGGAAGACAATGACACCGATGTTCACATCAACTCCTTCGTGATGAGTGATGTGTGATCAGTGATGCGCGCGGAGTGAACGAACTGGCTTCTCATTGTCGGCTCATCACTGATCACCGATCACCCATCACTTCACACATCACTGCAGTTCGTACCGATAGTCCTCAACGATCGTATTAGCGAGCAGTTTCTCACACATTTGCTTCACATCCGCCTCGGCCTTAGTCTTATCGTTTTCAGCCAACTCGACTTCCATATACTTCCCCACCCGCACATGAGCCGCGCTCTTAAAGCCTAACGAATCCAGCGCATGTTCGATGGCCTTTCCTTGCGGATCGAGAATGCCCGGTTTCAACGTCACATGGATCTTCGCTTTCATACGTCCCTCTGGTTTCCCTGGTCACGCAATCATTCCGCAAACGGTGTCCGGCGATCACCTGCCCACGGTTCGTCGAAAGGCTCGGCGGATGCTATCCGCCTCCGGATCCGGTCTCCGGCGGTTTCGCCAATTCGGTCAAGTGCCGCCGTACCCATCGGATCCCAACGATAATGCCCACGCCGAGCAGAGCCAACGCGAGAAATCCCAGCTTGTGGAGAGTCGTTTCGGCCAACACGGCGAACGCCACAATCGCCGCCGTGCCGACCATGAGGGCAATGATCAACCCATTGTCGCGCACATAGAGGACGAGGCTTCTCACCGCTTCATCCTTATCCGCAGACGCGGCGCAGCACTTCCTGATAGGCCTCTTCGATCTTTCCCATGTCCTTCCGAAATCGGTCCTTGTCCATGGATTCGCCCGTGGCCATATCCCAAAACCGGCAGGTATCGGGCGAAATCTCGTCCGCCAGGATGAGCTTGTTATGGAAGACGCCGAACTCCAGTTTAAAATCGACCAACTGCATCTTCCGCTCGGCAAAAAAGGGTTTCAGGATCGTATTGATCGAATGCCCCAACTCCCGCAGTTCACGCAGGACAGCGGGCGTGGCGACGTGCAGCAACCGCAGATGGTCATCGTTTACCAGCGGATCTCCCAGCGCGTCGTGCTTATAGTAGAACTCGACGATGGCCGGTTCGATCGGCTGCCCCTCTTTCAGCCCGAGCCGCTTCCCGAGACTGCCGGCGACGATATTCCGCACCACGACTTCTACCGGCACAATCGTGACTTTCTTCGTGAGCATCTCGCGGTCGCTCAGCCGCTCGATGAAATGGGTGGGAATACCCGCAGCCTCCAGCACTTTGAACAGCCGTTCAGAGACTTGGTTGTTGATGACGCCCTTCTCTACGATGGTGCCGCGTTTCTGAGCGTTGAAAGCCGTGGCATCGTCCTTGAAATACTGCACCACCTGGTCCGGCCGGGCCGCGGCAAAGATCTTCTTCGCTTTCCCTTCGTACAACAATTGGCCGGTCCCCATCGGGGCCTCTTTTCGGGTGTCCATCATCCGTTCCGTCGCCGGTTATTGGGCCAACGTTTCGATCAGCTGATCCACCGACTTCACAGTGCCCACGAACGTTGGATTGCCGAATCGCCGGTTGTGCCGAGCCTCTTTTACCTTCTGCAGGGAGAGGACCAAGCTTTGAAAATCATCCAGCTTGGCGGTTTCGAAATACGTGATGAAGTCGACGTCGTCGAGGCCCGTCGAATGGTAGAGCTTCCGCTTCACCGTCTTGTGGTATGGCAGCGCCGCTTCGGTATGCTCTTGCATCATGCTCACCCGCTGCTCCTGAGGCAGGGCCCACCACTCGGCGTCCTTCCGGATTGGGATCACCGCGGCATAGGGTCCCGATTCGCTCGCTGCCTTGAGATCGGTCTTGAGCTGCTCGGAAAACGCCGGCACATAGTTCGCCTTCTTCGTCATGCCATGCAACAGCACCACGCTCGTGAGGTACCGGCCGAACAGGCTGTTCTGCAGATCGACTAAAAACTGCTGGGTGTCCTTGAGCTCCGTCGCATGCACACGTAGAAGGATGTCGGCGTGCTCGGACAAGCCGCGCAGCAAGTAGAGGTCAATGGCCAGCTTCTCGCGATACTGTTCAACGACGCCTTTGAAGAAGGTGAGATGGGCGATACGAGCCGGTTGTTCAAGCTTGCCCCATTCCGGATCGATCCGATAGGCTGCGAACGTCCCAAAGACGCCTGGCTCCGTAAGGAGCTTCTCGCGTTCCACCGCCCAGGCCATCGGCGCCATGGTGCCGCCGAACAGGACCAGCCCGACCATGAGTGCAATCGTCCCGCGTATGATCATCGCTTCGCTCCTCGTTTAGTGCCGGTGGCTACGGTCCGCCTTCGACCCGAAAAGACCCGCCGGTAGATCTTGTCGAGATGCCGCAAATAATAATTCGGATTGAAACAGGCGGCAATTTCCTTCGGCTGGAGGTGTCGCCTGATGAACGGATCTTTGGCGGCTAGTTCTTGCAAACCGCCGGCGCCCCGCCAGGACGCCATCGCGCTGCGCTGCACAGCTTCGTACGATTCCTTGCGCTGGGCGCCTGTACCGATTAAGGCGAGGAGCAGCCGCTGCGAATACACCAGCCCGCCCGTCAACTCCAGGTTTCGCTTCATCCTCTCCGGATAGACGACGAGGTCCTTGATCAAATCTGTCGCTTTGGCCAGCATGTAATCGATGAGGATCGTGCTGTCCGGCAGGATGACACGCTCGACCGAGGAGTGACTGATGTCCCGCTCGTGCCAGAGGGCGACATTTTCCATGGCAGCCACACTGTTGGCCCGTACGAGGCGCGCCAACCCGCAGAGGTTTTCCGATACGATCGGATTACGCTTATGCGGCATGGCCGAGGAACCCTTTTGCCCTTCCGAAAAGAACTCTTCCGCTTCGAGAACTTCCGTCCGTTGAAGGTGCCGGATTTCGACGGCGATCTTTTCGATGCTCGCGGCGAGCAGCGCGAGGGCGGTTACGTACGCGGCATGGCGATCGCGCTGAACGACTTGGCTCGACACCGGGTCCGGGTGGAGGCCCAGCTGCGCGCAGACATACGCCTCGATCTCCGGCCCCTGGTGGGCGAACGTGCCCATCGCGCCGGACAGTTTGCCGACGGCAATCTCGGCGCGCACCGCCCTCAGCCGCTCCCGATGGCGAGACATTTCCTCGTACCAGATCGCCAGTTTGAAACCGAATGAAATGGGTTCGCCATGAATCCCATGCGAGCGGCCGACCATCACCGTGGCCTTGTGGCGCATCGCTTGTTTCTCCAGCACCGCGATAAGGCCGTCCAGTCCCGCCAAAATGAGATCGAGCGCTTCAGTCATCTGAATGGCGAGCGACGTATCAACGATGTCGGATGACGTGAGACCCAGGTGGAGAAAGCGATGTTCCGGTCCGACGGTATCCATCAACGATTCGAGAAACGCGATCACATCGTGCTTGGTGACTTGTTCGATGTCGGCGATTCGGCCGACATTGATCCTGGCCTTCTTGCGGATCTTGGCCGCGGTGCCGCGCGGCACCTGCCCGGCCCGTTCGAAGGCAGCGCAGGCCTGCAGCTCGACCTCTAACCAGATTTCATACTTGTGCTGAAGGTCCCAGATGGCCTTCATGCCGGGCCGGGTGTACCGGTCAATCACAGCGCCTCCTGCCGGCTGCTGAATGAACTCTCCGGCTTGCTTCTCAGTTGTGCGTTTGTCTCAACGGACCGTTCGGGGAAGAGCTGCGCTGGCAGCTCGGAGCAGATGCGTGGGAAAGATACGCATCGGACTCGGCGTTTCGTGCGGCCGAAGTCCTGGTGACCAGCTGAACCGTACACAACCATCATCGTTTCCACACCGGCTTATCCGGGTTCGCCCGCTTCTCCGCCAGCCGGGGCTCCGTTGACAAGACCTTGTCCAGCACCCCGTTCACGAACTTCGACGCTTCATCGTCCCCGAAACTCTTGGCCAACTCGATCGACTCATCAAGCGTGACGCGCGCCGGCACCTCGTCCATCCACAGGAACTCAAACAACCCGGCCCGCAAAATGTTGCGGTCCACGATCGGCATACGGCTCACCTTCCAGTTGGTCGCGTACCGGCTGATCAGGCTGTCCAAATCCTTCTGATGGTCGAGCACACCTTTGACCAAGTGCTCCGCGAAGAGCTTGGTGTCATCCTCCGTGGCGTACTCTTTCCAAAACTCCTCCAACTTGACGCCGCTCTTCCCGTGAATGTCATGCTGAAAAAGAATCTGCAATGCTCGCTCACGAGCCTCATGACGGGTGCCCATACTATTTCGCCTGCCTTCGCGCTACGCGCTTGGGTCGTGAGATGTCTGAGGCGTCCTGCCCCATCGTTTTCAGCTGTTTGACCAGGGACGCCATTTCGATGGCCGACTTCGCCGCTTCGCCGCCTCGGTTGAACTTCGTCGGGTCCGCCCGCTCCATGGCTTGGGCGACAGTATCTGTCGTGAGAACGCCGAAGATCATGGGCACGCTGGCATCCAACGACGCTTGACCGATGCCCCGGCTCGCCTCCGCGCTAATATAGTCGAAATGGGGCGTGTCTCCTCGAATGACGGCCCCCAGACAGATGACTGCGTCAACGCGCCCCGACTGCGCGAGCCGCTTGGCAACCAGGGGAATCTCAAAGGCTCCGGGGACTCGCGCCACTTCAATATCCTGCTCCTTCACGCCATGCTTCGTCAGCGTCTCGAGACAAGACGACAACAATTTGCCCGTCACGAATTTGTTGAATCGCGCGACCACGACGCCAAAGCGGAATCCCGTCCCATCGTGCGAACCCTTCCGGAGCTTCATGAACTTCTAGCTACCCTCCGCCCTAAACTCGTCGTAGTACGAAACATAAGGCTGCTCAAAATGGTCATCCAACGAGGCCGCAGGCGATTCACGAACCGCAGGCGTACCCTCTGGGGTACGTTGAGGATTCGTGCGAGCCGAGAACAAAGTTGGGGGCCAATTTCAGCAGCCGCTACACCTTTTTTAAGATGTGCCCCATCTTATTTTTCTTCGTCCGCAGATACTTCTCATTCGCCGCCCGCGGGGCGATCTCGATCGGCACCCGCTCGACGACGTTCAATCCATAGCCTTCGATCCCCACGATCTTCCGCGGGTTGTTCGTGATGAGCTTGATCTCGTGCAATCCAAGATTCACGAGGATCTGGGCCCCCACGCCGTAATCGCGAAGATCCGCCTTGAAGCCGAGCATCAGATTCGCCTCCACCGTATCGCTGCCTTGGTCCTGGAGGCCATAGGCTCGGATCTTGTTCAGCAAACCGATACCCCGCCCTTCCTGGTTGAGATAGAGCAAGACCCCCCGGCCTTCCTTCTGAATGATCTCCATCGCCTTGTGCAGTTGATCCCGGCAATCGCACCGCAGTGAGGCCAAGGCATCGGCGGTGAGGCAGCCCGAATGCACCCGCACGAGGGTCGGGCCACCGGCCTCGACATTGCCTTTGACCAGGGCAATATGCGTGATGTTATCGACCTGGTTCTCGAACGCGACGGCTTCAAACTCGCCGAACATGGTCGGGAGCCGGGCGCTCGCCATGCGCTTCACGAATGTCTCTCGGCGCATCCGGTATTCGATCAACGCCTTGATGGTTACCATTTTAAGTTTGTGCAACCTGCCAAATCGCTTTAATTCGGGGACACGCGCCATCGTGCCGTCGTCGTTCATGATTTCACAGATGACCGCCGCCGGGGTCAACCCCGCGAGTTTGGCCAGGTCTACCGACCCCTCGGTCTGACCGGCGCGCTTGAGCACGCCGCCCTGCTGTGCCTTGAGCGGGAAGATATGTCCCGGCCGCGCAAGGTCGGTCGGGCGGCTTTTAGGATCGATGGCTACATGCACCGTCGTGGCCCGATCCGCGGCTGAGATCCCG
>JACVSD010000185.1 GCA_014534095.1 Nitrospiraceae bacterium | reverse complement strand
GTGACACGCGCAAATTGATCGTCCACGGTGAGATAGCCGATGCTGCCCATTTCGGCGCCTGCAAAGGTGGGGGTCCCGCTGCTCAGCCGGTACTCTTTGATGTGAGCGCCTACCCGAATTGGCTCCAGATCCGGACGTCCCGTCAACGCCGCTCCCCAGGCAATATCATGAAAGCCCTGCGGGTCGTTCATCATCGGCACCGCGTGAGCCGGAGACCCACTGGCCTCCAGCACCACAAACACGAGGATCGAAAGCAACGTGGCAGCGGGTTTCATGGTGGAACAGTACTTCATGAGAGCCTTGGGTCAAACGCTATCATGCGTCCCAGGGCAACGCAACTCGTCAATCGTCCTTGAGTGTGACCGAAGCCCTATTTTATAATGCGCCGATTTTTTGAGCCGTCTGACTCCACCTGAAGGGATTGCGCCGCATGATTGAAAGTGATGTCTTTGTCCAAGCGCTCCAGGACATGGGGGTGAATTTTTTCACCGGTGTCCCGGATTCGATTCTGGGTGGCATCATCGCCGAGCTCATGGACCGCCGGCTGTACACGCCGGCCGTTCGGGAGGATGAAGCGGTCGCCATGGCGGCCGGCGCGTATATGGCAGGAAAGGTCCCGGCCGTGTTGATGCAGAATTCCGGCCTCGGCACCTCGCTCAACACACTTATCTCGTTAAACATGATTTATCGGCAGCCGGTCATCCTGATTGTCTCGTGGAGAGGCCTGGGCGGCAAGGATGCGCCGGAGCACCTGGTGATGGGAGAGGTGATGCCGCAGTTTCTCGACACCATGAAGATCCCTCATCGTACGCTGACCGAGAAATCGGTGATCGATGATTGTAAGTGGGTCGCCGAAAACTTCATGACGCAGCGGATTCCTGTGGCCGTGTGCATTCCTAAAGGAGTCGTGAAAGGACTGCATCCATGAGACCAGAGCAAGGCACTCTGATCAGCCGGGCGCAAGCCATCGCCGCGCTCCTCGAGCTCCTGACCGACCAACCGGTGATCATCTGCAACGGATTTCCTTCTCGCGAGGCGCATAAGATCGCCGATCGTCCGACACATTTCTATATGATCGGCTCAATGGGAAACGCGCCGGCCATTGCGCTGGGCGTGGCCCTGGCGAAGCCAGGTAAGCAAGTCATCACGTTTGACGGAGACGGTAATGTCCTGATGGGAATGGGCACACTCGCGACCGTCGGGGCGCTGAAACCGAAGAACTTTATCCACGTTGTCTTCGACAACGAAGTATATGGGACGACCGGCAACCAGCCGACGATATCCAACGTCGTTCCGCTGGAAAAGGTTGCGAAGGCGGCCGGGTATGTCCATGTCGAGCGGGTGCTCGATCGGGACGACTTGGTCTATGAGTTCAAAGACATGCTCAAGAAAGAGGGCCCGAGCATGTTGCTGATTAAGGTGAATGAGTTTGCAGAGGACGCCGGTCGGGTGCTGCACGAACCGCCGGACATCACCAAACGGTTTATGCAGGCCATCCAATAGGGCTTCCTTAATTGCGGTTCAGCTTGCCGCTGAGGCGCCCCGAAGGGACACATGATTCTTCTGAATCCCGGGCC
>JACVSD010000074.1 GCA_014534095.1 Nitrospiraceae bacterium | reverse complement strand
TCTCTCCGATATCTTCTTTCCGTCCTTCCTCGTCTATTGCATGCTCTTTCTTGTAGAAACTGCGACGCTCTACCTCTACTGGTACGGCTGGGATGCGATGCAGGAGGGCGGCAAGAAGACCTTCCACATTTTTCTCGGCTTCATGCTGAACGTCTTTGCATTCTTCATCATGATCGTCCCCAACTCCTGGGCCACGTTTCAGGCGAGTCCTGTGGTCATCGCGGAAGGCTCCGATTTGGCCCGAGCCTGGGCCGCCACTTGGAATCCCACCTGGTGGCCGGTCAACATTCACCGCCTCATTGCGAACGTCGTGTTGGGCGGGTATATCTGCGGAGCCTATGCGGGCATCCGCTATCTGTCCGCCAAGACGACGGAAGACCGTGATCATTACGATTGGATGGGCTATGTCGGCAATTTCATCGGTGTGTTCGGCCTGCTCCCCTTGCCCTTCGCCGGGTATTGGCTCATGCGGGAGATCTATCAGTACAACCAGCAGATGGGCATCACGCTCATGGGCGGGTTCCTCTCCTGGCTGTTCATTCTGCAAGCCATGCTCATCGGGGTCCTGTTTTTAGGGTCCAACTACTATTTCTGGCTGGGCATAACGTACCGGATTCCCGGTTCCGAACTACAGTACCGGAAGCCGATTTTAGCCATGCTCGTCATTCTGCTCCTCTGCCTCGGCGTGTGGATGACTCCCCACTCCCTAGTCGCGAGTCTGGAAGAGGCCCGCAAGATGGGAGGCACCCATCATCCCCTGCTGGGCGTCTTCGGCGTCATGTCGGCCAAGATGACCGTCTCGAATCTGATGATTCTTGTAACCTTCATGAGCTTCATCATGTACTGGCGGGCCGGCAAGGAAGAAACCGCCACCTGGGCGAAACTGGCCCGTGCCGTCATGGGTGCCGTTCTGATTATCGCCGGGATCGTCGTGGTGGTCCTCGGAGTCTGGGGCTATTTCGTTCCGGCGATCGTGCGCATCAACTACTTCTCCACCTCCCAAGTCGGCATCGTGCTCTTCGTCATGCTGACCATCACGCCCCTGACGGCGCTGCTGTTGAAAAGCGCACGCACGACTACGGAAATGGTCTGGGGCCGTATGCCTCCGCGGGCAGGGTATGCGTTGGTGCTGAACGCCATTATGGTGATTCTGCTGATGACGCTGATGGGCTATGCGCGCTCCTCGTCACGCGTCCATTGGCACGTGTACGGCGTCATGCGCGATTCATCCGAGTATGCATTCTCGCCGGCCCTCGGCTATGCCGCGGCATTCATGGCCTTAAACACCTTTTGTTTCTGCCTGCTGGTCGCCTTTATTTTCTGGGTCGCCACGATGGGTGACAAGGCCAAGGCAGCCCAAAGCGGTAGTCCCAAAGGCAGTTTGGCGCCCGGCGCGATTCCCGCCCTGGCTGGAGGATCGCAGACACTGGACAAGCAGAGCTAACGCGCTCAGAGGAGTCCTATGAGTGAAGTCGTCAAGTTGCAGTTGATCGGTCTCTCGGTGGTCGGGACCGGTGTCATTATTCTGTTATTTATCCGCGCCCAGTTCGCACGCGTGGTCGGATTCGTTGCGATCGTGTTGGGGCTGTTTTCGCTGGTCGCCCTCGCGGTTCCACAGATGGCTTCGCTGCCGCCGGCCGAGGAGAACTTCGACATTGCCACGGTCAAGACACCGGCTGATATGGCGGCGATCGGACAAAAGATTTTTTTTAGCAAGGGCCAATGCGCCTTGTGTCATTCCATCGGCCCGAGCGAGTCGGCGCGGTGTCCGGATTTAAAAGGCATTGGAGCCAAGCTGAGTCGTGAGTTCATCTTCGAGAGCTTGACTCAGCCGCAGGCCTATATTTACCTGGACTACCGCCATGAGGGCATGCCGAAGGAGTATCCCGCGCGCATGCCGTATATCAATAAGAACCCCATCGGGTTGTCCAAGAACGAAATTTTGTCTGTCATCGCATTTCTACAGCAGATGAGCGGAGAGCCGATTTCGGTCAATCCGTCTGAACTGGACGTGCCTGGACCGGCACCCGCTGCTCCGGTGAAAGCCGCCGAGGCCGTTCCAGTGGCTGTGGCGCAAGCGCACTGAGGAGGAATGTATGGGGGGCTCGTTGCTCAAGCCGATCATTTTAGTTCTTGTCGTCTATCTACTGCTCAAGTTTATCGTGCCCAACATTCCCGGATCGGCGCCCCTGCCGTCGAGTTTGATCTTCCTGTATTTGATGCTCACCACGACCGGGATCGTGATTTTCGCGACCCTGAGCCGGGAATCTAAAGACGCCTTCTGGAATCCGATTCAGCGCTTTTTGACCGGTGAAGATATCGGCGGGCTGCAGGCGCTTCGCTATGCGGTGCTGATTCTTTTCCCGTTGCTGGTCGGATGGCAGACCTACGGGAGCACCGCCACGAGCGATGCGCCGCCGGCCGAAAATCGCACGATTCACCCGGCTCCCCCGGGCGAGTACACCGGCCTGTCCAATCCCTTTGCAAAGACCCCCGAGAACATTATGCAGGGGAAGGGTTTTTACGCCGCGTTCTGCTCCCCGTGCCACGGCGGAAACTTCGATGGCAAGGGACCGGCGGCGCGAGGATTCAATCCGCCCCCGGCCAACTTCGCCGATCCGACGACGATCGCCATGCTCCAAGAGAGCTATTTGTTCTGGCGCATCAAGAAAGGCGGAGTGGGTCTTCCCATTGAAGGCATGCCATGGAAGTCTGCCATGCCGCGTTGGGAAGTGGAACTGCCTGACGAATGGATCTGGAAGATCATTTTGGGCGAGTACGATGGCGCCCATCAATCTCCGCGGACGTGGGAATAATGCCGCGGGGCGGCAGCGTGACGCCGCTCCTGAATGAAACGAGGCCAGTATGAATGGGGCACATAACATGAAGTGGTCGGTGCAACGTGGGGGGGTAGCCCTAGTGGCGTGTCTGATTCTGGCTGCAGGCGCTCCGGCCCTGGCCCAGGAAAGTGTGGCCGTTAGCGCGCCGATGGTGACGGGCGCGCTTCCCGTCGACGATCCGAATGCGGCCGTTTGGAATAGCGCGACCCCCGCGACCTTCCCCATGTCACCCCAAGTTCATTGGCAAAACAGGATTCAAGAGGCGACCGTCAAAGATCTCTCCGTGCGCGCCCTCCATGATGGCAACCAGGTTGCCGTTCTGCTCGAGTATGCCGATCCGAGTGAAGACCCTGATGACGCTGCTGCCCTGGAGTTCATGGTCGGGGAGAAAAAGGCCCATTTCGCCCACGGCCAGCCGATGCTCCAGGTTGAAGGAGGTCCGGTCAACATTTGGTATTGGAAGAACAAGGACGGAAAGGGCGTCGACATGAGCGCCATGGGGTTCGGCACATTGAAGGTGCAGCCGCACCAGGATGTCCGAGCGAAAGGCTTTTACTCCAGCGGCACGTGGAAAGTGATCTTTGCACGGCCCCTTCAGACCGAGCATCCGGCGGAGGATACGCAAATAGTCCCGGGTGGATTCATCAACGTCGCTTTTGCCGTCTGGGACGGGAAGAAGGATCCGACTAGTGGCGACTTGAAGGAAAAGGGCTCCCAAAAGGCGGTGTCCTCATGGTGGTACTTCCGCGCCGAAGCGCCGCCGGATTATTCGAGCTACTACTATGCGGCGATCGCGGTCGCCGTGGCGTTCGGATTTCAGTTCGTCCTGATCCGCAAGTTAAAGAAAGGGCAGGCAGCATGAAGGCGGCAAGGGTCGGCGTCGTAGGAGCGGTGGTGGGCCTCGTCGGGGTCTGGGCCCTCGTGGTTGGCGGATGTGCCAGTGAGCAACAGAAACGGGGCCAGGAGTTGTATACGCATTATTGCATGCATTGCCATGGAGAAAATGGCCGCCAGAACGAGGGGTTCAACTGGGCGGCCATGTCGGATCCTAAACCCAAGGATCTCTCCAACAAGTCCGAAATGAGCACGTTCAAGGATGAGGAGATTTTCCATACGATTTCCCGTGACATGAAGGACACCGGACCGGGTGGCGACAAAATCGGTGACGATGAATTTGCCGTCCCGACCATGCCGACTTTTAAGTACACGCTCTCCGAGGAGGAAGTCTGGTCCATTGTAGGGTTTGTGCGGTCGCTCCACGGTATGAAGCTCGAATTTAATGTCGAGAACCGGAAGAAGGAGCTGGAAGAGGCACTGCACTCGGCCAAAGCCAAGCTTGAAGAAGCCACGAAGACGTACGAGGCGGCCGAAAAAAAGGCCGGCGAGGAAGCGGACAAGAAAGAAGTGGAAGTCGATGAATCGCTGTATGCCAAGGAGCAAGCCGCCATGGTTAGCGCCAAGAAGGAGTTCGATGCGGCGCAGACGGCTCTGACCAATTTCACCACGAGGCCGGGGAAGGGGCTCAGCGTGCAGCGACCCGAACTCGTCATGGCGGCGGATCAGGCGGCGAAGCAAGCGGAAGTCGGTAAGCGTCTCTATGTGACGAAATACGGTTGTAACGGGTGCCATGCGATCGGTGATGAGGGCGGGAAAGTGGGTCCGGCACTGGACCGTGCCGGATTCCGGTTAAACAGCACCTGGGTCTATCGGTGGATCAAGAATCCGCAGGCGATGAAGCCGGAAACCCGTATGCCGGCTCTGGGCCTGAGCGATGCTGATGCGAAGGCTGTGACCATGTACCTTGCCACACTCCGATCGCCTAGAACGGCTGAAGTGGCGGTAGAGAAACCGTAATCCATGACCGCTTCTTGTCCTTCTTCGCGCGAGGCCTCTTATAGCCCGTAGACCGCCGCGCGGTTCTCGGTCAGGTTTGGTTACACAACAAATCCAGCCAGCAGTCCAGCCAGAATTGCGGCCCCTGCCCACATGTGCGCGCGGAACATCGAAAAGGCTTGCGGCGCGCTAATCGGTTGCCGAAGCCGTTCGACTTGGATGGCGAAGAAAATTGAGACTGTCAGCAACACGGTATAATAGGGCCAACCGATCCCGGTCATCCATCCCGCTGTCGCCAGGAGAATCATCATCGTCCCGAGCGCCGTGGCGACCGCGATCCAGGTGGACGATCCGAAGAACAAGGCGGCTGACTTGACGCCGATGCGGCGGTCGTCTTCCAGGTCCTGAAGCGCGTAAATCGTATCATAGGCAATCGCCCACATCGCCGTGGCTCCGAAGACCAGCCATACCGGCCCGGCAACGCGGCCCTGCACGGCGGCCCACGCCATGATCGTGCCCCATCCGAAGGCCACACCGAGCACTGCCTGCGGAACATGGATCCAACGTTTCGAGAACGGATACAAGGCGGCCAGTCCAAGCGCCATGGGCGCAAGCGGCCAGACCGAGGGCTCTAAGAACAACAGCAATCCGCACGCCGAGAGCAGCAGGATGCCGAGCAAAATCACCGCCTGTCCCTGAGATAGTTCGCCGGAAGCCAATGGGCGTGTCTTGGTGCGGGCGACTTGCCGATCAAAGGATCGATCAGCGAGATCGTTGAGGATGACGCCGGCACTACGCATCAGAAATGATCCGGCGAGGAAGATCGCTACGAGGCGAGGCGCCGGCCATCCACCCGTAGCCAGGACCAGCGTCCAGAGTGTCGGAAGCACCAGCAGATAGGTGCCGGTCTGGTTCTGGAGGCGAATTACTCGAGCGAGCGCGCTCCATGGGATTCGGGAAGCGAGGGTTGGTCTCATGGACGGCTCATCATGATGGCGAGAACCTTAGCGTCAGGGTGCCGGGCTGTCAATTCGTGGCGCGGTTGTGCTCATCCTCGCCATTTCGTTATAACGAGGGCATGCGAGGCGGAATCGTGAGAATGCAGCGACGATATCGGCGCATCGTGGTCTCTCTTGTGATGGCGCTGCTTCTGTCCGCCGCAGGCTGTTCGTGGTTCCACCGGAGCGATGGACTGGCCGGCGTTGCACCGCTTCCGTTGACGCCGATCCTTCGTCTGTCTCCTTCCGTGACTACCGCCGCTATTCCATACCAGAACGCATGCGGCGAACCGGATTCCTTCCCCGTGGCTGCGCTGTTAAGTGACGGGGTGGCGGCGAAGCTGGGACGGGTGTTCAAAGGTCTAGACCGGGACGCCGTCTCTCCTACGCGCACTGGCTCTGATGGTGTCGTCGAAGTCGGTTTGGGTTTGAAACAGATCGATCTGGCCATTCATCGGCAGCGCGCGAAAAACTATCCCGTCACGGTAACTCTGGGCCTGGACTTGTCGTTTTTTGATGATGATGGGACGGCCCTCTTCAGTAAAAAATTGCAGAGTGGTGGTGCGGGGGAGGTGCAAGTCACGGAGCACTCCTGCGACGTGGCGGGGCTACCGACCGTCGTGGCGGAGGCGGTCGACCTGGTGACCGAAGGGATGGCCAAACAGCTGGCTGACTCGGTTCGCGTGCGAGAATTTGCCCAACAGCGGCGGGGCGCGGCATCGGCTGCGGTGAGCATGATGCCTCCTCAATCTGGTGAACCGGCGCCAGGAGAGCCCGCCTCATCCATGAGTTCACCGGTCCCATTGGAGCCGCCACAAGGAACAGAGACGGCCTCGCGACTATCAGCAGGCCATGCGCAGGCCGGCGACGCCGCACTGCAGCTCGCCGCGCTGACGTTTCGTGCCATCATTCGAGACGACAATCGCGATCAAATCCTCCAGTCTGATGAGCCCTTCACCATCGAAGTCGAAGTCAAGAACGAAGGCGCTGTGCCGGCCAAGGAGGTGGAGGTCGAGGTGAGCGGCACGCCCCTGTTGACGGCCGCGTTCCCTCCGGTGCTTCCGATCGGGGATGTTGAGCCAGGAGAGGTGAAGCGGACCACGAGCACGAAACGCGTGACGGCCGTTACGGAGGCCGTGCGAGGCGATCTCGTTTTAAGTCTGCGGAGCGGGACACCCATTGATGTGATCCCTCCGGCGAAGAAGTTTTCCGTGCTCATGAGACCAGATGCCGTCCTAGCCGATGAGCCCTCACCGGAAGTGGATCAAGCACCCAAGGCAGCCGCAGCACTGAAGCAACCCAAGGCGTTGGTGATTGCCATCGGGGTCGGCCGATTTCGGGATGAACAGGTCCCCCCGGTCAAGTATGCCGGTCGCGACGCGGAGGTCATGGCCAAGTATCTGCGGACGATTGCCGGCATTCCGGAAGACCGGGTTCGCCTCTTGCTGGACGGACGGGCGTTAAAGCAGGACTTGGCTGAGACTTTTGATGACTGGGTGCCCAAGCGAGCAGAGCCCGGGACGGTGGTGTATGTGTTCTTTGCCGGCCGCGCATTGGTCGATGGCGCGACAGGGGCCGTATCGCTGGTCCCGTTCGACGGCACGACGTCCGGCGGGACTCGGCTCTATTCCGTTCGGCGGTTGCAGGAGGCTTTGGTGCGGTCATCCATACAACGGGCCATTCTGATGTTCGACGTCTCGCTCGAGGCCGCACCGGGCGTGGATTCGGCGGCCACCTTGCCTAATTGGGAAGCTGGCCTCGGTGAACGCAGGGATGGCATCATGTGGATGGTGGCCCACAAAGGACTGCAGGAATCGCATGCCTACGAACCGGCCAGGCATGGACTCTTTACGTATCATCTTCTTCGTGGGCTGCAGGGCGTGGCTGACGTCGATCGAGATGGCACTGTGGCGGCGGGCGAGCTCTGTCTCTATGCGCGAGGACAGGTCAGCCGGATTGCCAGAGAACAATATGGCAATGAGCAAGATCCTCTATGCCTACCTCCACCCGGTCACGGCGCAATGGTGAGAATCCATCCCATGGCCAAGGGGAACAATCCCAAGCCTGCTCCAACATCAAGAGCAGAAGAGAAGCCTGATTCGCTACCCTCGAACCGAAGGCCCTCTAGCGTCGGACCGGGCCAGTAGCGGTGTAGTCACAGGAGGATTCCGCTGCGGTCTTCGTTGACAGGTCTGCACGGTGGCCGGTATCATGGCGCGCTGATACTCGGCCCGCGTTCATTGATTTTTCTTCTCACGTCTTCCGGGATGCCGGCGTAGCTCAGTTGGTAGAGCAGCGGTTTCGTAAACCGCAGGTCGCCCGTTCAATCCGGGTCGCCGGCTCCATCCTTTCCCACATACCTCATGTATGAAGCGAAGGACCTGAGGCCTGCAGGCTTCTTCGAGCGCCATACTGCATGTATGGTAAATCGGTACGACGAGCACGCGGAACTAGATGGATCACCAGGACAAACTACGTAACAGCAAAGCCACCAAACCGGAAGCGGTACGCTTCGCTGTTGTTCAGTACGATATTTGCGATGCTGGTGCCCGATCCGCTGCCCCTTCGACAAATCGCCGATGATCTCTAGGGAATCATAATGA
>JACVSD010000073.1 GCA_014534095.1 Nitrospiraceae bacterium | reverse complement strand
TCGACGCGCTGGCCGCAGCCTGCGCGGCGTCGCACGTTCCTGTGTTGGCGATCGGTGGCGTCACCCGTGAGCGAATAGAACCGGTTCGTCGAAGCGGCGCGGCGGGCGTGGCCGTGATCGGAGCACTGCTCTCTCGTGATGACGTATCCGCCGCAGCCCGCGAGTTGTGCGGCGCGATGAATCAATAGAACGGCTCGGCGTTTGATGCGTCATGATCAGCGTTTGCGAGTCCTGTGCTGTTGACCACCCCTAGGTCGAGTGTTAGAATCAGCTTCGACAGACGGCTGATGTGCTCTCATGAAGGGGTTCACACACTCATTGAGCGCAGCATGGCAGACGATAAGCGCCAGTCAAGCCGACTCCGGTCCCTCCGAGAATCAGTCAGGAAGATAACCAAACGGCTGTCTGAGGGAGATGCGGACGTGACTCATAAAAACGACGAACATGCCCGTGAGGTAGACAAACTCCGCGTTCAGATCCAATCGATGGAAGACGAGATCCGTCGGCTGTATCAATCCCGCTACCAACTCGACCAGGCCAATAAACAGAACGAAAAACTTGCGTCCACGCTCCAGGAAGCCAAGTCGCAAATCGAGGCGCTGCGGGCTGAAGTCGAAAAGCTCACGGCTCCTCCGTCGACCTACGCCATATTTTCCAGCATGAATACGGACGGCACGGGCAACATTTATGTGTCCGGCCGGAAGATGAAGGTCAGCCTTCATCCCTCGATCAAGGTGTCCGAACTCCGCAAAGGCCAGGAAGTCGTCCTGAACGAGGCGCTGAACGTGATCGAGGTCAAGGGCTTCGACAGCCAGGGGGAAGTGGTTCGCTTGAAAGATGTGCTGGAAGGCGGTCGCGCGCTGGTCACGCTTCATTTCGACGAAGAGAAAGTCGCGGATCTCGGTGACCCGTTGCTGATTGAACGCCTGAGCGTCGGAGACAATCTGCTCTATGATCCCCGCTCCGGTTATGTAATCGAGAAACTGCCTAAGTCGGAAGCTCAGGAACTCGTGCTCGAAGAAGTGCCGGACGTCGACTATGACAACATTGGCGGGCTGCAGAAGGAATTGGAGCAGGTACGCGATGCCGTCGAGTTGCCCTTCCTTCATCCCCACCTGTTCGCGGAGTACAAACTGAGCGCCCCGAAAGGCGTCCTTCTCTATGGTCCGCCCGGCTGCGGGAAGACCCTCATTGCCAAGGCCGTGGCCAATTCGATCGCCAAAAAGCTCGGCCATCTCGAGGGGAAGCAGATCCGAAGCTACTTTCTGCATGTGAAGGGCCCGGAGTTGCTCAATAAGTACGTCGGCGAGTCCGAGCGGCAGGTCCGCGAAGTGTTCAAAAAGGCCAAGGAGCGCGCGGAAGAAGGCCATCCCGTTATCGTATTCTTCGATGAAATGGATGCGTTGTTCCGCACGCGAGGCACCGGCATCTCCTCCGATATCGAATCTACGATTGTTCCGCAGTTTCTCTCCGAAATCGACGGCGTGGAAAGCCTGCGCAATGTCATCGTCATCGGCGCCAGCAACCGACAGGACCTGATCGACCCGGCCGTGTTGCGGGCTGGTCGCCTCGATGTGAAAGTGAAAGTAGGCCGACCCGACGTGTCCGCTGCACGGGATATTTTCTCCAAGTATGTGTCCGTCGATCTGCCGTTTGCCGCTGAGGAATTGGAACGGCATGCAGGGGATCGGAAAGCGCTCGTGGAGCAACTGACCACCTTGACGGTCGAGACCATGTATGCCTCCACTGAGGAAAACAAGTTTATCGAAGTGACCTATGCCAACGGCGAAAAGGAAGTCCTCTACTTCAAGGACTTCGCCAGTGGGGCCCTCATCGAAGGGATTGTCTCGCGGGCGAAAAAGTTTGCGGTGAAGCGTGCCATCGCTAAAGAAGGGACCGGTCTTCGAGGGGACGACCTGGTGCGGGCGATCCGCGAGGAATTCAAAGAACACGAAGATCTACCTAACACGACCAATCCGGACGACTGGGCCAAAGTGGCCGGCAAGAAGGGTGAGAAAATTATTCACATCCGGACTATTAGCGGCGGCCCGGCCGAATCCCGACAGATCGAAACGATTACGACGGGCCATTACCTTTAAGCTTCGACCTTATGCAGGACCAGACATCGACGAGCAGCGGGCGGGTGCTGGGAACAGAAACGGAGTTCGGTATCGCGGGGAAGGACTCCACGGCGCCCGATCCCGTTTCGGGTTCGATTGCGGTGATTGGTTACTATCCCGGCTTGCCGGCTCCTACAGCGATTTGGGATTACGAACACGAAAATCCGCTGCTCGACGCGCGCGGCTTTGAAGTGGACGGCGAACGCGAGCGTCCCAATCCCGACTACAACCGACAGTTGAACAAGGTATTGGCGAACGGCGGGCGCCTGTACGTCGATGGAGCCCATCCGGAATACTCGACCCCCGAATGCTCCAATGCCCGGGAAGTGGTGGCCTTTGAGCGCGTCGGAGAGCGGGTCCTTGCGCAATGTCTTCACCACATGGCCAAGGCGCTGGGCCACGAACAGTATGTGCTCTACAAGAATAATTCCGACGGCAAGGGCAACAGCTACGGGTACCACGAAAACTATCTCGTATCCCGCGCTGTACCGTTCGACAGAATCGTCCGCATCCTCACGCCGTTCCTCGTCACCAGATCGATCTTCGCCGGGGCCGGGAAGGTCGGCGCCGAAAACCAAACCAGCCCGGCCGAATATCAGATTTCACAGCGGGCCGACTTCTTCGAGTGTTTGGTCGATCTCAACACCATGGTCAAGCGGCCGATCATCAACACGCGGGATGAGCCGCATGCCGATCATGGCCGGTATCGTCGCCTGCACGTCATCGTGGGCGATGCGAACATGGCGGAGATCTCGACGTACTTGAAAGTCGGGACCCTGAACATCGTGCTGGAATTGCTGGAGGCGGGCGCGGATTTGCCTGAGGTCGAGTTGGATGAGCCGGTACGCGCCATCAAGCAAGTGTCACGCGATCTTGACATGAAGGAAACGCTCAAGCTGGCAGGAGGACGGCCCACGACCGCCATCGCGGTGCAGCGCGGGTATCTGGATGCCGCCAAACGTTACTGGAAATCGCATCAAGCGGACGACGTGACGACTGATGTACTCCGCCGGTGGGAAGAGGTGTTGAACAAGCTCGAGCAGGATCCGCGACTACTCGTTCGAGAACTGGACTGGGTTGCCAAACGCCACATGATCGAGTCCTATATGGAGCGGAAAGGCTGCAGGTGGGACGACCCGCGCATGAAGCTGATGGACCTTCAGTACCATGATGTTCGGGCTGAAAAGGGTCTGTTCTATACTCTGGAGCGCGGCGGGTTAATCGATCCCATCGTGAACGAGGAGCAAGTGCGGAGCGCGGAATTTACACCGCCGCCAGGAACCCGCGCCTACTTCCGGGGCCGTTGTGCGAGCAAGTTTGCCAAGTCCCTCTATGGAGCGAGTTGGACGTCGGTGCTGTTCGACGCCCCAGGGGCGACCGTCAAGAAAGTGCCGCTCATGGACCCGCATCGAGGGACCAAGTCACTCACTGAAGCGTTGCTCAACAGCGTCGACACCGTTGATGCGCTGCTGGACCGATTGAAAGCCTGACGATGTGCCGTCGTTGACCTGAGCGACTTCTATGAAGCTGCCCTTTCTACCCAATCATGATGAGTCGAGCTTTTTCCGCTTCATTTCAACTCAGTACCCGGAACTCACTCTCCGGCAGGATCTGACCGCGTCGGGCCAGCCCGTTTTCGAATCGACACGCCCCGCAGGACCGCTGTCTGTTCCCTACGCGACGACCGTGCTGGCGATCAAGCATCAACAGGGTGCCATCATCGCGGGAGACCGCCGAGCCACGGAAGGGTTTCAAATAGCCGATCGCCGGATCGAGAAGGTCTTCAAAATCGACGATTACTCTGCCATGGCGATCGCGGGAGCCGCCGGTCCCTGCATCGAAATGGCCAAGCTGTTCCAGACCGAATTGGAGCACTATGAAAAGCTGGAGGGCATGCCGTTATCCTGCGAGGGAAAGGCCAACAAGCTCGGCCAGATGGTCAAAGCCAACCTCCCCATGGTGTTTCAGGGTCTGGTCGTCATGCCACTATACGTGGGATACGATCTTCGACGGGCCGAAGGCCGGATCTTTAAGTATGATATTACCGGAGGACGGTACGAGGAATCCGACTACTATTCGATCGGATCGGGCGGGAAGGATGCCCGGAACACCATGCGCGAGCACTATCGAAAGAATCTGCCCCAAGCCGATGCGCTGAAGCTCGCCCTGCTGTCGCTCTACAATGCAGCCGATGATGACGTCGGTACGGGCGGACCGGATCTCGTCCGCGGAATTTACCCCACCGCCAAGGTCGTCAGCGCGGAAGGAATCGTCGATGTCGAGGATGAGCACATTCGTGCTGTCTATGACGAGCTGATCGCCAGTCGCCGCTCGAGGGAGACATAACGATGCCGATGCCGTACTACGTGTCTCCCGAGCAGGTGATGCAGGACAAGGCGGAGTATGCCCGGAAGGGCATCGCTCGCGGCCGATCAATCATTGCGATGGATTATGCGGACGGGCTTCTGTTGACGGCCGACAACCCCAGCGCTTCCTTGCATAAGGTCTCTGAGATCTACGATAGTATCGCATTCGCCGGAGCGGGCAAATACAGCGAGTTTGAGAACCTACGCAAGGCCGGCATCCGACATGCGGATCTGAAGGGGTTCATGTACAGCCGTGAAGATGTGACCGGCCGGTCGTTGGCCAACGGGTATTCCCAGAGCATCGGCACGATCTTCAGTCAGGAGTTAAAGCCGCTCGAAGTGGAGATCCTCGTTGTACAGGTCGGCCTCAACGGTGACCCGAACCAGATGTACCGCATTTCATTCGACGGCAGTATTATTGACGAGAAGACCTTTGCCGTGATCGGCGGCCGATCCGACGCCGTGCAGGCCGTGCTCAAGGAGAAAAGCACGGGCCAGGCGCCTCCATTGAAGGCCGCCGTCAAGCTCTGTGTATCGGCCTTGGAACAAACCGCCAATCAAAAGCTTGCCGCCGAAGGGCTCGAGATCGCCGCCTTGGATCGCCACCGACCCGGTCGCAAGTTTCGCCGGCTATCCGTGGCCGAGATCAAACAATTCCTTTCTGAATAACCGCGTCCTTTCCCCCACGCCTGCACTCCTTTCCGGCCTGTTGCCCTGAGTTGAAGAACAAGGCATGGGTGTGTATTCTGATGGAACACTGCATGCTGTCTCCAATCCCCATGAAACAGCGCATCTTCGGTCTTGAGAATGAGTACGGGCTCATCTTCTCGCCAAACGGACGCATCTATCTCCCTATGGAAAAGGTCTTGGGCTATATTTTCGAAGGCCTGATTCCCAATAGTTGGCCATCCAATGCCTTCTTGGTGAACGGGGCACGATTTTATCAGGACACCGGCTGTCATCCTGAATATTCCACGCCCGAGTGCGACAACATCCTCGAACTCGTCACGCACGACAAAGCCGGAGAACGGTTGTTGGAGGCATGTTTGCCCGCCGCTGAGGAGCGGCTCCGCGAAGAGGGGCTGTCCGGAGAAATCTATATCTTTAAGAACAACACCGATTCGCTCGGCAACACCTATGGCTGTCACGAGAACTTCCTCATGCGTCGTGATGTGGACTTTTGGAAGGTGACCGAGCAGTTAATCCCGTTTTTCGTGACGAGACAAGTGTTCGGTGGGGCGGGAAAGGTCCTCAAGGTCAGCGGCAAGCCGCAATACTTCATCTCTCAGCGAGCGCAGCATATTCATGAAAAGACGTCCTCCTCGACCACGTCATCCCGCAGCATCATCAACACCAGAGACGAACCGCATGCGGATGCGGAACGCTATCGGCGCCTCCATATTATCGTGGGCGATTCCAACATGTCCGAGTTCGCCACGTACCTGAAGGTAGGAACTGCCGCGCTAGTCCTCTCCATGATCGAAGAGGGGTATGCCGTCCACGGCATGGAGCTTGAAGATCCCGTCAAAGCGATCCGGGAGATTTCCCGGGATGCGACGTTGAACAAAAAAGTGAAGCTGGACGACGGGCGACAAATGACGGCTATCGAGATCCAGCAGGTCTATCTGCAGCGGGCAAAAGACTATCTCGCCAAGCAGGACCATGACCCCGCGCTCGATGACGTCTGCGCCAAATGGGAAGAGGTGCTGGATGACTTAGACCGCGATCCGATGCAGCTTATCCATCGGGTGGATTGGGTCACAAAGAAACACATTATTCAGTCCTATGTGGACAAGAAAGACTGCGGATGGGATGATCCGCGAGTCTTTTTGTTGGATCTTCAGTTTCACGACGTGAAACGCACACGGGGGCTGTATTATCTGATGGAGTCCAAGGGCATCGTGGAACGGGTGGTCCAGGAAGAGGCGGTCCAACGCGCCATGTCCACCCCGCCGCAGACGACTCGCGCGAAGGTCCGCGGGGACTTTATCCGCTTCGCACGCGCGAAGAACCGGTCCTATACCGTTGACTGGACCTACCTCAAGCTCAACGGTTATTGGGAAGAAACGATCCTCTGTATGGATCCGTTCAGTCCGGTCAATCGGCGGGTGGAGGAACTCGTGTCCCAAGTGTCGGGCACCCGCTTTTATCGATGATGCGGACGGTACTCACTATGCTGCGGCGATGTACGTCACCGGTACACAGGGTCGTCCTCATCGGTGTGGTGCTGCTCGCCAGCATTTTCCCAGTGGATCTGTTTCCAGGCTCCCTCCCGATTCCTAAGGGTATCGACGGCCAATACAGCGGCAAGCAAGGTCAAATCGTTGTCGTCAAAGTGCCTACCGACGATCGGATGGCCCAGGTCCAAGGGACTTTCCTGGGCCGGCGCGTGGCCTTCTTCCCGGAACCCCGGGCTGGCGAGCCGCACGGATTTGTTGCACTGCTCGGGTTGGATCTGCAGGACGAACCCGGCACGCATGAGTTGACGGTCGATATCACCAGCCGGGACCAGCGCACGCAGCTCAGCTTCAACATCCTGGTGGTAAAAGAGAAGTTTCACGTTGAACATCTGAAGTTGCCCAAGGACAAGGTCGACTTGGACGACAAGAGTGTGGCCCGCTGGAAAGCGGAGCAGGACCAAGTCAAAGCCGCGTTGGCGACTGACTCTCAGATGCGGCTCTGGCAGACGGGGTTCGTCGAACCTGTGAACGGCAAGCGGACCGGTATATTCGGCAGTGTGCGGATTATGAACGGACAGGCTCGCAATCCGCACAATGGTGAGGACATCGGCGCGCCGTTAGGCGCGGAAGTCGTGGCGACCAACGACGGCATTGTTCGTCTGACGGTCGACCATATCTTCTCCGGGAAAGGGGTGTATGTCGATCACGGGCTCGGACTGTACTCGATGTACTTTCATCTGTCTCAGATTCTCGTCAAAGAAGGCGATTTGGTGAGGGCGGGCCAAGTTCTCGGGAACGTCGGGGCAACGGGACGCGCGACCGGCCCGCATCTCCATTGGGGCGTGAAGGTCAACGGGGCGCGGGTGAATCCCTATGCACTGTTGGCGCTACCGCTCCAGCCCCCGGCAGCACTGCCTGATCCCCTTTCAGAACCAGCTTCGACGCCCGCCGTGCCTGTGAATCAGTAGGGTGCTGGCCCCCAACCTTCGAGAATAAAACGAATCCACTACTCGTTCGATTCAAGGCTGGACGCCGTCTTGTTGAGTACGGTGGCGGCGGCACGCGACAGCGCGGCATCATGGGAATGGTCAGGTGAAAAGATGCGAAATTGCACCAGTCGCGTGGGCAAGAGATCTAGGCATTCTTCCAACAGATCAACCAACACTTGTTTGGTGCCCGGGTCGTAGACATACAGCGGATGGCCTCGACGATCTTTGGGATCAGGCCGCGGATCGAGCGGCGCCATGTCGACTCGGAACTCCAGCTTCTTTAGGTCCCTGGGCAGTTCTTTGGCGATTTGCTGCTCAAAATATCCGCGGCTGGGAAACGCCATACCGCGCTCCTGCCCCTTTTCCTTTAGCGACGTACTGTAGGCCATCTTCCACTTCACGTCCCGGCCGAGGATGCGCGCCCATTCGGCTCCGAGGCGCCGCTTGGCCGGCTGTCGGGCATGCTTCCACCGGCGGACCTCTTCGAGCAAGGACCAGTCGGTCAGCGTGAGGTACTCGTCCATCCTCGTGCGCGGGTCCCGCGGGAATAACCACTTCATCGTCTCGCCGAAGATGTCGCGGAGGTGAATATCGATGGCC
Source organism: Nitrospiraceae bacterium (assembly GCA_014534095.1). Next base: position 163 of record JACVSD010000073.1, on the reverse strand, counting down.
CTGGTCGTACGATGAAAATAGACATTCGAGTATAGATACATTCTCGTGTTGAGAAACATCTGCAGCGCGGGCAACCCCGTCTTGTGGATGGTGAAACCTTTGTCCGTCACGATGGTGTAGTGAATCAGCCTGGTCAAATCCACCGGGCCCACCGCCACCCCGC
>JACVSD010000115.1 GCA_014534095.1 Nitrospiraceae bacterium | reverse complement strand
GGAATGCTCACCCTCCAGCCGAGGCCTCTTCCATCACCACATGTTGCCCATCTTGTTCAGCATGTGGGCGAATGACCGTTCATTTCCTCTCGATGCTATTTGACCGCCTCAGCAAAGAGGCTTTCCCGCTCCCGGTTATCGAGCTCGACGATCTCGGGATACCGGCTCTTGGTTTCCTGATAGCCGCAGCGATTCACACGAGTAAACTCGGCCTTCTGTAGCCATTCTTCCAGAAAATCGTATGTCATAGGCGTGCGGATCGAGCCATACCAGATCATTTGAGTGACCAGTTTGCCGCCGATACTGCGTGCATCCTCATGAGGGACGTAAAAATACGCATGATCGTGCCGGAGGTAGGCTCGGATCGCTTTATCCAAATCCGGCAGACCCAAGCGAAGCACGCCGCCCGGTTTCAAGATCCGGCGCAGCTCGCGAAGAGCCGGGAGAACATCGGCATATGCCAAATCCTGAAGCGCATGGATACTAACGATGTAGTCCAAGCCGTCCGACTCCAGCGGAAGGCCGTGGAGGATATCGCAGCAAAGATCGATGCCTTCGCCCGTCCGGCGATCGGAATTGATCCATCCCGGCCTCCCATGAGGGCCGCATCCCCAATTGAGCCGTTTCATCCCAGTGCCGGTGGGTTCCACGTGAGACGCTCGGAACATCATATTCTTAGAGAAATAATATTCTTAGAGAAATAAGACCCGATACTTGACCGCTCCCCGTATCCTCCAAAACACGGCCAGCGGTGGAATCAACGCGGAGGTCAGTGCCATCTCCGCAACATGACCGATCGTGCGCGACGTGTGACGTAACCGTTCCATCGAGAATTGCGCCGTCAGCCCTATCCATAACGCCAACGGACCGACGACCAACCAGGTGGAGCCGATCACGGTCCCGGTGGCCGCCAAGGCCAGCGCGCCGGTCATTACGTAGTACCGCCAAGGTGGATCTGGTTGAACCCGGCTACGATATAGCGCGCGGTGTTTTTTATAGAGAAGCGCGTTGAACAGATTATTTCGCTGCTGGCTCAGACTGATTCCCCAGCGCGCCGGCCGTACCGGATGCACCACAACGGCCTCCGGAAGATGGATGCACCGGCGCCCATGCTCCACCAACGAAAACTGTAGATCGCTGTCTTCTCGCCAAGCTTGGGTGAACCGCTCGTCGAATCCCCCCACTTCCAGTAATGCCCGCCGCGTGCAGAAGGCGTTGGCGGTTGCAAATTCCACTTTTTCCAAACCTGATGTGGTCCTTTCATGATCCGTCGGATGATGAGATACAGGAACGACAATCCGCCCACAGGCAGCGGACACCGTCTCCTCATTTAACAGAGCGCATCCCGCCGCCAGCCAATCAGGAGCCGGGATGCAATCATCATCGGTAAACGCGATGAGTCGACCGCGAGCGGCGCGCCATCCGGTATTGCGCGCGGCGGCTGGTCCGTGGGCATGGTAGACCGGAACGTACTGAAGCTGAGGCCGCGCGACCCGCTCGATCCACGATTCCACAACCCGACGGGTCTCTTCGCTCGGACCGTCGTCCACGACGATGATCTCATAGAGAGCAGGATCCAGAGTCTGAGCGGTTAAGGCCGACAAGCACCGGTGCAGCAGCGGCGGGCGTTTGAACGTCGGCACGACGACGGAGATTTCAATAGTGCTGAGTGCTGTGTGCTGAGTGCTGAGCGTTGAGGATTGAACTTCCGGCGGATCGGCCCCTAATCCTGGATACCTTCTTTCCATCTTTACCTCAGCACTCAAAACTCAGCACTCAAGACTTCTCCAGAAGGAACGACCCGATGACCAGCGCGTCCAGCGGGGAGGTCCAAAAACTCTCCACGGCATCACGAGGGGTGCAGACGATCGGTTCGCCTCGTGTATTGAACGAGGTATTGACCAACACCGGCACGTCGCTCCTTGCGTGAAACGCCTTCAGCAGATCGTAATACAGGGGATGTTGATCACGATTGACGGTTTGTACGCGAGCCGTGCCGTCGACGTGGCGAACAGCCGGGATGCGGTTGGCTTTGTCCGACAGGACATCGTAGACGAACAACATGAAGGGAGACACCCCGGCATGGGCAAACCACTTTGGAGCCTCTTCTTCAAGCACCACCGGGGCGACCGGACGGAAATCTTCACGATCTTTGATCTCGTTGAGCCGGTCCTGCATCGAGGCGGAAATGGGCGACGCCAAAATTGAACGTGCGCCCAACGCACGCGGACCGAATTCCATGGCGCCCTGAAACCAGCCGATGATGCGATCCTGAACCAACAGCTCGGCGGTCTCCTCGGCAATGTGCGTCAACCGGCGGTACCGCAATTTCGAGCGTCGAAGAAAGGCTTCGATCTCGTCGTCACCGTACGAAGGTCCCAGAAATGCGTGGTCCATGCGGTACGCACGGTCGGCATTCACGCGTTGCCTTGCGTCTACCCACAGCGCCGCCCCTAATGCCGTGCCGGCGTCTCCCGCGGCAGGCTGAATCCAGACGTCACGAAACGGTCCTTGATCCCGCACCTTGGCATTCATCACGCAGTTGAGCGCCACTCCACCGGCCATACAGAGGGTCGATGCGCGGCTTGCGTCATGTAGCCAGCCGGCCATCTCAAGCACGGTTTCCTCCAGTACCACTTGAAGTGATCGCGCCACATCATAGTGATACTGCTCCAGCGGCCCGCCTCGGATACGGGCAGGACCGAAGCGTTCAATCAGACGCGGTGGACTGACGGTGTACCGCCCTTCCGGGCCCATGCGAACGATGTCACGGAACTGATCGGCGTAGCGCGGTTTGCCGAACGATGCAAGTGCCATCACCTTATATTCATCGGAGGAATGCAGAAATCCTAAGTACGTGGTCACTTGCTCATACAGAATGCCGAGAGAATTGGGCATGTCGACCTGGCCCAACGGTTCCAACGCCGTCCGTTCTCCCAAGCTATAAGTCGTCGTCGCCCGCTCCCCTCGGCCATCCAACGTCAGCACGGCGGCTCGCTGAAACGGTGAGGCATGAAAGGCGGACGCTGCATGTGCGAGATGGTGCGCGATAAAGTGCCACCGATAGGGTCCGTCGTGCCGCGCGCCGGCAAACCGTTTCTGCAAATGGTGGGGAACGCCGCCGACCAAATGGCGCGGCGCGTTGACGATCGAAGACAAAAACAACGGATCCCACGGCGATTCCCAGTCTTTTGTTGGAGGGTGCGCGCTTGGCTCCAAGGGAAGTGTGATCATCGTGTCATTCCGATGAGCCCCCAACAAGACGTAGGGGTCATAGGAGTACGCTACATGATCGACATCCACTAGACGGATGCCGCCCTGCTCAAGACAATAGTCGATGGCATGAAACGGCAATTCATACGCGCTGAACGGGATCGGTCGCTTGCCGTGCTTGATATGAGTGAACCGTTCCTCCTCTGCGGCGGCAATGACCTGCCCGTCTTTGACGAGACACGCCGCGGGATCATGGAAGGCCGCATTAATGCCCAGGATGTACAAGGGTCATTCTCTCGAGTGCACGGCGATCCACAGTCTCATCGAACAACTCTTTGATTGCACGAATCACCGTGTCCGGTGTGACCAGACGAAGACAATGATGGTGCCCTTCCGGGCAGACGCTTTTGTAACAGTATTTGCATGGGACATCGGCAAACAGGACGCGATGAGGAATCTCCCACGGTGTGTGTTGGGGGTTGGTCAATGCATACAAATCGACCACCGGCGTGCCGACCGCCGCCGCCAGGTGTACCGCGCCGGTATTGTTTGAAACCAAGAGCGGCGCCCGTGCCAATAGGGCGGCAAATTTCGGTATATCCAATGCACCGGCGAAGGACTGTGAGGGTTCGCCCATCCATGCCCGAATGTGTTCGATGAGTTCACCCTCAGATTCGGTCCCCGTGAAGAAGACTTCACATCCAAGTTCCCGCACCAGCCGGCGAGCGACCGTCGCGAAATGCTCCGGCGGGTAGCGACGTGAAGCCGCCGTCGCTCCCGGATGAATCACAACCCATGGCCGCTTGCCGTCATGATGCGCAGCCAACAACTCATCGGCCGCCGCCATCGCCGCTTCCGGAACCCTGATCGAGAGACGTTCATTGTCGGTCCGCGCGCCGACCGTCGCGACCAGATCGAGCTGGCGGCGCACTTCATGACGAAGATGCGTCTCCGGTTCGGTCTCACGGCCCCAATCCGTCAACAGTTGGTAAGGATTCTCACGGCAATAGGCCAGCCGTAACGGAATCTCCGCCAGATAGCAAAGCAATGCGGCAGGCAGCGGACTCTGACTGTAGACCGTGAAGATCACCGCCCCGTCAAAGCACGCGGCGCGCAGGCGATCCACCATCATGAGATCCGGCCGGCTGTTGGCACGAATGGCCGTGGCTTTCATCCATGGCGCGTCATACACCAGCACGCCGTCGGTTTCAGGCACGAGACGCGCCGCTTCCGCACCCGCCGGCGATGTCAGCAAAGTGATCTTCCTGCCGGCGGCCGATTCCTTGAGGGTTCGGATCGCCGGCGTGCTCATCAGCACATCTCCTAGAGAATCCAGCCGGACGCATAAAATCCTCCTGGCCTTGGACCATAAGAGCTTTCGATCCATCATTCCATCAGCAGGCATAGGGGCCTTCTCGGCGGCACTCCGCGTCTCGCTGTGAGCGCTTCTCCATGTGCTCCGCCAACAAAATGCACTGAGACGCCTGAATCATGTTTTCGGCCAGATAGTGCGGCCACCGCAAAGGGGAGAGTTGCCATTCGGTTTCATGGCCGTTATGGATGAGAACCGTCTGACAGCCTGCGCGGCGGCCGGCTTCTACATCGTGCAAAATGTCACCGACCATCCAAGACCAGTTCGGATCAATACCATGCTCGCGAGCGGCCTGAAGAATCAGCCCAGGTTCAGGCTTCCGGCACACACAAGAGACGGCATAGCGGCCGATGGCCCCCTCAGGATGATGGGGACAATAATAAAATCCGTCCAGCGGGACACCCGCGTCCGCCAACAGCGTCTGTAAATATGTCTCCACGGCTTTGAGCGATTCTTCGGGAAAGTGACCGAGTGCCACGCCGGCCTGATTCGAAATAACGATCAAGGCGTACCCGGCGTCATGGAGCGCGCGCAGCCCGGCCGAGGCCCCCGGCATAAGCCGCATGCGCGTGACATCGCAATTGTATGGAACGTCTTCAATCAGCGTTCCATCCTTGTCAATAAAGACCGCTTTCTTCATTTGTTGGTGATTTCTTGATTCAGAACTCAGTTTGTCTACAGTGAAAGTCAGTCACTAAGGACGTTCAAAAAGGCCGCCCGACAAGGCCGCAGGCGAAGCCAACCGAGAACGCAGTTGGAGGCATTTTTCAACGTCCTTTCTAAGGCCAGGAGGTTTCCCGCATGGGTATCACCGT
>JACVSD010000075.1 GCA_014534095.1 Nitrospiraceae bacterium | reverse complement strand
TCATTACACCTGCCCCAAGTGCGTCTTCCAGCACACGACCCGATTGGGACCGAAGCCCACCGCTCCCGCCAAGCATTAGGCGAGATCCGAATCTCATCATTCCCTTCCTGATTATCTCTCGAAAGCGATCAAACAAGACGCAGGCCAGGCCGCACGGACCCACTTTATGGCGACTGGTTCAAGACGCTCCTCGTCAAGTCCGTAGATCAGTTAAGCGCGAGGCGATTGTGAGGGTCCGTGAGGATTTCGCCGACCGATGCCCACTGGCCGTTGTCCAGCTTGCACCAAGGCCTCGGCAAGCGAACGCCCAAGGCGTAATCCTTGTCTACGGTGAAGGCTTGAGTGAGGGAGAACGAAGCTCGAAGCTGGTTTCACGAGTGTGCTAGTAGTATTTTTCACGGTAGATCGGACACAGCCCCTTCGCCTGAATCAACGCCGTGACGTCTTTGATCATGTCCCCATTGCCACAGAGGTAGATCGCGAGATTCTGGACGGAGCTAACCCGGTCTTGCACGAGCTGCGTGACCCGACCTTTGACGCCCCCCCAGTCGGGCCCCGGCTGAGACAGCGTGGTGACATAGGAGAAGTTAGGAAAGCGGGACGCCCAGTCCTCTAACTCATCCTGATAATACACATCACGCTGGAACCGAAGTCCCCAGAACAGCGTCAATGGCTGTCCGGTCTGACGTTCAAAAAGCGTGAGCAGCATGGATCGAAGCGGGGCAATGCCTGTCCCGGTGGCGACAAAAAGTAGGTGTCGACCCGGATCTTCCCGAAGATAAAAGGTCCCGGCGGGGCCTTTGAAGGTCACCGGATCACCTTCGCGCAAGCCATACAGGTAGGTCGACCCGGGCCCTCCGGCAACGAGGTTGAAGAGTAACGTCAGGCGATCAGTGCCCGAGGGAGGCGACGCAAGGGAATACGGCCGTGTCAGCGGAAACGGCAGCCCTTCCTTCGGAACCTCAAAAGAAATGAACTGTCCCGCTTTAAACGTGATGTCCTTGGGTTCGCGCAGTAGAAATTCGAGTTCCCGCACGTCGTGCGTCAAATCTCGGATTCGACTGACCGATGCCTGAAAGGTCTGAATTGCCATGGTCTCTCCACAGATGGATGGCCACCTGTACCGTACCATAGGGATGCCCCCTTCAGACAGGACAAGACGTAGGGTGTTAGGGCAGCCGACGGGATCATTGTGCCAGCCCGCCCATTCTGATGGCTTATCGGGACAAGAACAGATTGTGGATACGATCATCCAACACGAGCGATAACCGCTCCTGATCTTCAGGGCTAATTGAGGTAATGCGGGCTCCGAAACGGGGGGACCGAACGTACACCGGCTGAACGGTACAGGAAATGTTCCCACCATGATGGTTGTCGATCACGAGTTGCAGCGTCTCGCCGACCTTCACGTACAAGCGACTTTCGATTCGGACGCCGGACTCGCTGACATCCAACACTGTACAGGCCGCGGACATTGATCCCCGTTCCAAACGGCCTGTTCGACCAACCTCGATGCGCGATTGTTTGCGTTTAAATCCCATGAGCCTCCACCGTCCTCGTACGATAGCAAAGGATCAGGGATCCACCAAGCGAATGGGCGATTGCAAGAGCATGGTGGTCTCAGAGCCGTTGACTCACCATCGACCGAATCTGCTCCATACGCTTGCGGTTCACACCGAGATCGCCATAGCCGGTGCGGGATGCAGAGCGAAAGTGGATCACCTTCGCGTTGTCGTCGAACACAAACTCGACATCGTCGACAAAGCGAAACAGCAGGCTGGTGAACTCGTAATGCAGATAAGACGGCTCCTCGTCCACAAGCCTGGTACGCGGCAACGCTTGGAGGACGGCTTTCAACGCGGCCTTGGCCTCAGTCAGCGGCTTCTGGAAACGGAACGGGGCGATGGCATGGCGGTCGTCCGTGGCTTCGGTCGACACACAATTGGGCCTGCTCGGACAAGCGGAAAGAATGCGACGGGTCACGTGAATACCTGAGCGGCTATGTGGCATATCTGCATTCCACCTCGTCAGACACCATGGCGGGCACGTCTGAGTCCGGCCGGATGCGGCCGTCAGTGCCAAGTTTCAATGTTAGTTCTCACGCCTCCCTAATACAACACCGTGCGCAGGGAAGGCTGCTCATCGGCTGGGCCGACGACCACCTTCACGGAGACGCGTCCAATGATGCGCCCATCCTCCGTCTCGACGTCCACACGCCAGTCACCCGGATCGAGGCGCTGCTTGAAGCTATAGGCGCGATAGCCTCCCTCGCGCCCACCGGAAATCTTAATGGGAATCTTATCGGCATGAAGAAAAGGCCGACGGTCGCTCGCTCGATAGTACCAGTGGTGATACACCGTCGTGCTTAAGGCGACCGGCGCGAAAACCGCGGTGAAGCAATAAACCGGCTCATCGGCCGGAAAGGTGTTATCCGACCGTTTCCAGACCTCGTGCCACTTTTTGTCAAACGAGAGTGCGAATCGGTCGCCCGTCTTCTGCACCTCGTGATATATGCCTCCGAACTTCAGGGAGAGTGGCACCGGGGGAATCCAGTTGAGAAAATAGAACCCGACCAGCAAACCGATCAACGCGAACGCCGGCACAGCGATGCCCACGGCTTCCCGCCTGGACCGCTCTGGATTCTTGCGATAGATCAAGTGCACCACTCGGAGCGTCACGCCGGCGCTGAGTGCCGCACCCGCCATGAAGACAGTGCCGTTCATCTGACCCGTCGTCACCGGCAGAAAGAACGTGAAGAACGCAAAACAGACGACCGCGTAGAGCGCCACCAGCAAACGCAGGTTTGACAGGCGATCGCGCAGGAATTCGTTGCCGACCAACAGCGCGACCAATAGCACGAAAAAGATCGCGGTGCTCGTGAGCGTCGCGCTCCTAGAGTAGAAGATCGCATAGGCGCTGAAGAGGCCGCCGAGGAGGAACTGCACCGCCATGGGATAATACGGCCGCGCTTGTAAGAGCCAACGTCCAATTGGTGAGAGCGTGCAGAGGTGATCACGGCTGGGAGCCGGCTCAATGCCCAGGCGGCCAGTCAGAACAATGAGCACGCCAAGCAGAAGCACATACAGGAGCAGGAGCAGGTTGTCTTGCAGTCGGTCAATACGCGTGAGCGTGAGGGTATCGTACGTCACGCCCGAAAGAAAAAACACGGCCGGCATGAACGGTTTGGTGAGGATGGACTGCACCTTCGCCATCGGACTCATGCGGTGACTGTGCGGAATCCCGTGCGGTTCTTCAACGAAAAACCGGTTCTCGGGGAAGCCGGCTCACGGTTGCTCAAACGGCATGTCTAGGAAGGCTGCAAGAGAGAACTAACCGGAGGGTACCCTCGGGGGTACGTAAGAGGAGTATTTCGATCAGAAAACGCCGCTGGAGGCCCGACTCAGCAGAAAACCTGTCAGACGAAGGCCGGAAGCGGCGCATAGACCACCGGATGACCGATCAGCCGTTCCAACCATGCCGCCATCAGGTCTTCTGTGAGCGGCGCCCGGTTGAGACGCGCTTCGATGTGAAAGCCTCCCTTGTCACCCACGATTCCAATAATGGCTGACGCGTCTTCTCCATCGGGCAATAAGACCTGTGTTTGGAATTCACACAGCGTCGCATACAGGCGTCCTTCCGCGCGGATGATCTCCAAGATTTCCGGCAGCTCGTCGAGCGGACAATGGACCGAGCAGCGATAGGCCATCCCTGCGCCCGGCTCAATGGACTGAAATTCCAGAAGCGCTTCTTCCTGAAAACCTGTGAGGTACGCACGCACCGCTGCCGGCTCGGGGGCAAACGTTTCCGCAAGCTTGCTGGCCGGCACCAGAAACTGAAACGCGTCGGTCGTATTGTATTCAAACTGGCACGGACCGAACGCATCGGGCCAGGAGCAGAAGAACGGAATGGACCCATCCAGCGGCCGGACGACCACCATGTGCTTTTCTACCTGCGTCTCGATCGGCAATTCCAATAGGGCGATGGCCTCGAGGAAAGCGGCGCGCCGCTCGTCCAGCCAGTCCATCCGCTCCCCATCTCCCCGTGTCTCACCCGGCGTGATCACGGCCTTGGTCTGAAGACGGATCCGGATGAACGAATGCGCATGCCGAAAACCGATCCAGAGCATATGGCGCTGCTCGTGGAGCCGTAACGGCTCGCGGACCCGCCACGGATGGCTGATGGAGCAATAGGTGCCGACGTCCTGATGGCGCTGATACACGGTGTGATAGGCGCCCGCCAAGAGAAAAAAATCGCCGCGCCACCGTTCGCGGATGTGCACGAGTGTCACGTCTTCGGTGGCCCAGGGATCCAGTTGATCGAAGTCGTCCGGAGCCTCCACCCTCCACTCCTCCACATAGCAAATGACGTCGTTGGCGGGCGCCGCCGACTTGAGGCCGAGGGCAGCGAGCCGCTCGCCCACCGCGAGTGTCTGGTGAAAGTTCAGGGGCGTGGCGGTTTCCCATCGCCGTTCACGCACAGCACGTTCCTTCCCGGTCAAGCACCGTCACTGGACAGGTCTCAGGCTCCGTTGTTCGATCGTCGTATCGGCAATCAACCGGTCGATCGCATCGGCCAAGGTGGCCGCCAGCAGCTCTTGCAGATCATCATCCTCATCAAACCAGAACACTGTCCGGCTCTGAGCGCCTTCCACGCTACGCGTGGTCGCGCTCTTGTCGCTCAGATTCCGTGCCTGAATGGTGAGTTTGCTCTTCGTCGTGATCGCCGTGGAAAAGACGCGGCTCTTGGCGTTCGCTGAAAATTGCTGTACCTGGCCAGTAATGACGATGTCGGCATCGGTCGCCGAGCCAGCCGGTATGACCCGGACGTTCCAGGCCCGATCGTGCCAACCGCGAGCCTTCAGCCGGTCGGCCAGCGCCTGCGCGATGACGTGGCCGGGCTGCTCCCCGGCCACATTATAGTAAGTAACCCCGCCCCACAAATGACTGCGCATACCCACACGGCCCTTTTCCGGACGTCGGTCCTCGAAAGGCTCAATAGCAATCCGCACCGAATCCATATCCCCGGGCTGCGCGACCGGCGGCTTTGAATGAAGGTCGACATACCGGACCTCGCCTGTCCCCGCACACCCGACCGTCATCAAGGCCCACATACCACACCCGAACGCCCAGGTGGCTTGCCATAACGATTGCTTCACGGAGACCCTCCTCCCGTCAACAGGTGACGACAACGGTGGCCAGTCTACCCAAGTTAGCCAGCGGAGACAAATGGCTAGGGCGCAGCCACGAGGCTTGGCTGAATGATTGGGGAGGCGGCTCACTAGGGCGTCACAATGGGAACGATCGCGTGGAACGTCTCGGAACTAAACTCCGGCAAGTGTCCGGCCTGTAACCTGGCATCGTTCAGCGGAATGCAACGGAGAATTTTCAGGAAAGGTCGCTCGGCCAAGACGGCAGCAATCTGGGCCTTCCGATCATGGGTGATGGGTAAGGTATAGCCCTCCCCTCGCTTCCATTCCCACAGGGTAGGCGCCAGCGAGAGCTCGAGGTCGTGGCCCGCCAATTGATGATAGCGATCCACAATCCGTCGTTTGTACTGCTTGAGTTCGGTGCCCTCGAGCAGGAGGGCGCACACCGCATGATGGCCCCACCACACCAGTGTGCGAAAGGTGAACTTGTTGACGCCGTCGAAGTGTTTCGGACAGTCCAGATACTGATAGGGACACTCTTCCAGATGCTCGCCTTTGACCAATTGCCGGCTCGCCGGGTCGAATCCAGGCGGCACTATGAGGGACAGAGCCGCGAGGTCTTGCTGCAAGGCCTTTTCGGTCGCCTCCAGCATCCGGCGCAGCTTGACGGTAATGGCCGCCTTTTTGCGGAAATAGTGGGCATCCGTCAGTAACGTCAGGTCTTCATCAGCGAGGGTGATGGGTGGCGTCATGAATCGCGGATGCATCGGTGCGGGCTCAGCGCTGGAGCGTCCTGAAGGCCGAGACGGTCACTTCGTAATGGCGGCGACACTCCGCACAACGAAGCAGCAGGAGATCACGGAACACATCCATATCACGCAGCGTAAGTGCGGTGGCATGTGCCGTGATACAGCGGTTCAGCAAGGTCTCGCCGGACTCGCTGGAGCCACCGGACGCAGCGGCCGTCTCTTGTGCGGCTGGTTGAAGAGGCGCCACGATGGCCACGGATACGTGATGCGTGAAGCGGCAGGAGCTGCAATTCAGGATCAATGCGCCGTCGGCCGCCATCCGTTTCACGATGACACAGAGCGGATGAACCGACCAACATTGCTGCAGGAACGCTCCGCTTTGAATGATCTGTGTCATGATCCATTATAGTTTCCAGAGCGCGACCATGGCGAGTATGCCGAGAACATAGGGAATGACACAGGAGTACACCACGGCCGATTTCGCTTGAGCGGCTGAAACATCGCGGGAAAGCTGCTCTTTGTAGACGAACTCATACGACAGGATCAGCACAGTCAGCGTCAATGCCAAGGTGCGGCTCGTCCTCGGCCAGGTGTATTGACCGCTGATGATAAAATTGGCTGTGAAGAATCCGCTGAACAAGAGAATTAACGGCGCCAGCACCAGGCGGAGGATTTCCGTGAAGAACGTGTGTCCATCGAAGGGGCTGTGTCGAGGGTTAGACTCGGACGGATCAGTCACGAGCTGACGGCCACCGGCGTCTCATCCTGCTGGGCGGATGGAGCAGGAGCGGCCCCGTCTTGAGCGGCACGGCAGGTCTTGCAGACGCGGGGGCGTGCCTTGAGGAAGGACACTTTCCCGCTGGCGAGACAGCTGTAGTGGACGAACTCATCGCAGACGGTGCAGCGGGACCAGCCTCCGCGGAACATCGTCTTGTCCCGAAAGAGCCCCAGCTGACAGACTTTGCAAGAGCGGGGCTCGATCGGAAGCATCATGGCCTCCCAATCACCTCCACCCTTTCGAATGCTCATGCCGAAAGTATAGCCACGGCAGCGGCGGAATAACAAGCACGCTGAGACCTGCCAATAGCGCACTCCACACGCGCGAGTACCCCCACCCGTACGATCCACCCACTCTCCGATGCTGGTTTGACACCCCCTAGGCCTTTTGTTACTCTCCGCGCCGATTCACACGTCACACGACATCCGATAATCCCTCTATACTTCCATGAACATTACGGACTATCTCGATCAGAAGCGAATGGCGGTCGACCGTTTTCTGGATGGCATCATACCGCCGCCCAGCACGCCTCCGACCACGTTGCATGACAGCATGCGCTATAGTCTGATGGCCGGAGGGAAACGCATCCGGCCCATTCTGACTATTGCCGCCGCTGAAGCCATCGGCTCGAACGCTCCCGGCCTGATGCCGGCGGCCTGTTCACTCGAGTTCATCCATACCTATTCGCTGATTCATGATGACTTGCCGTCCATGGATAACGACGACTTCCGCCGCGGGAAGCCCACGAATCACAAAGTCTACGGTGAAGCGATGGCGATCTTGGCCGGCGACGCGCTTCTGACGATGGCCTTTGATTTGTGCAGCCGGCCGGACGTGATGAAGGGCTGCGACCCGGTCCGCCAAGTGCGTTTGATCCAGGAACTGGCCTACGGCTCCGGCAACATGGGCATGGTGGGCGGTCAGGTGTTCGATATCCAGGCTGAACATCAGGACATCGATCTACCGACGCTTCAGAATATCCATCGACACAAGACGGGCATGCTCATCCGTGCAGCCGTCCGTATGGGCGCCATTGCCGCCGGAGCCCCCGACCGCGAACTCGAGGCGCTGACCAGTTACGCGGAAGACATCGGCCTGGCCTTTCAGATTGCCGACGACGTTCTCAATGTCACCGGCACACGCGAGGAACTGGGGAAGAATCCAAATACCGATGCAGAGCGCGGCAAGAAAACATACCCGACTTTCTATGGAGTCGAGGGCGCCCGGAGCCTAGCCGACGACTGTGCGGCGCGCGCCATCAGCCGTCTGACGGCCTTCGGACCTTCCGCCGCCCCCCTTCGGGAACTCGCACGGTACATTACGAGCCGGCGTAACTAACCGTGACGAGGGATGCGTCATGCGTGATGCGCAGGATCGCCCCAGGAGCTGAACGTGATCGGTGATCAGTGATGCGTGATAAGGCGGAATGAGACTGCGCGGACATTTTTTCAGGACACCCGTCACGCATCACCTATCACGCGTCACGTCTTCATCATGAAAGCACTGGTCACCGGAGCCACCGGATTTGTGGGGGGAGCGGTCGCGCGGGCGCTGGTGCGGGCCGGGGTAGATGTCCGCGTGCTGGCCCGCCCGG
>JACVSD010000176.1 GCA_014534095.1 Nitrospiraceae bacterium | reverse complement strand
GCAGTCGATGGGGCGCATCCGCCCCATGTCGCTCGACCATGTGCAATGGAAAAAGGGATGCAGTGGTTGAACAGATCTGATTTTATGAGTACGGAGAAGATTGGGGCGTCACTGTCCCAATAGCGCCCGGGACTCCAAGTCGAATCCAGGATCGTCTTCTCATTTAATCTTTGTGTATAGTGCGTCGTCTTGAGGCAGGGTTCGAATTTGTTTCAACGAGGCCGCTATGAAGCGCAGTGTGATTCTGTGGATGGCCATCTCTGTCTTTGGACTCCTCCCAAGCCCACTCATGGCGGCCCCCGATGCACCTATGTCTGCCGTGAAAAGCTACACGAATGCCCGCTTCGGCTTTACTGTGCGCTACCCGGCGGGCTGGCGTCTGGGGGACCCCATGCCCGACAGCATGGGCATTGTGCTTTACCCGCCGGTGGAGGAGAGCCAGATCGCTCTGTCCGGATTCATGAATATCATGGGGGGCACAAGTCAGGACGGTCGTCAGACGGTGGAAGAGTTTTCAGCGGCACACCGACGGATCATCACGGATGTCTATGCCAAGAAGAAGATCTCGGTCCGATGGCAACCAGACGAGGAGACGACACTCGGAGGCTTCCCGGCCAAGCGCCTCTCCTTCACCTATTCAGATGTTCACGGCAAGGACATGCTGGAGGTGCACCTCTTTTCACTCGGGCGCAACGAAGGACGAGGCGTGCGGATCAAATTGCCGGCTTCTGAGGCTTCCGCCCTTCTGCCGGCGATCAACCGCATGCTCGAATCGTATCAGGCAGGAAGAGACCAAAACGCCGTGAGCCCCCTCGTTCCCAAACAGGAGCACTAGCGCACCGGGCCCTGGCAAACTGACAGCGAGGTCTGAAGAAGGCTTCGCGGCTTACTCTGCCGAAGGCCTGGCCGTCGGAGGGCTCACCGGATCGATGCGGTGCGGCAGCTCGAACAAGAACGGTGATTGCTCGGTGAACCTGAGATGACGGTATTCTTCCGACCAACTTCCCTGCTTGCTCACGGTTTTCATTGGAAACCGTTCTTTCTTGGTGACCCATTGGTAATACTGGCGAATCCCACCCTTCTCCGTCACGGTCACTTCAAAGAGTTCCGTGGGATAGCCATTCAGTATTTGATCGCCGATAAACTCTCGCGATCGTTCGCCTTCCATCGCCTCGCCTACACTGAGCCGATGCTCCTCTCCGATCGGGACTTCCGCATACTGCCGTCGTTTCGACAGGATGTGCCAGGCGCTCCTCCGGTCCACGCGCACGATGACCACATTGACGCCGCGTTGGGGCACCGCAAACTCAAACCGCCAGCGATCATCCTTCGCGTTGATATGGGTCTTGATGGTCGATGTGCCCAGGGTGACGACTCGCTCGGCCGAGAAGTCTCGACCGTCACTGGGCGGGGCCGCAAGAGAGAGCCCCACCGCACATAGGCACGTCAGACGCCGTATCCATACCGCAGCCATACAAATCTTGTATCGCATGCCTGCGTGGGCTTCAAGACGATGAATGCTGTGAAGGGATACGTGAGATAGCGTCTGCAAGGGAAGCCTGATACTCAGACTTCCCTTGCAGCTTCGGTGCGGCTTACTCCACGAGGACTGACTATTTCCCGGATACCGCCATCACTCCGGTAGGTGCGGCGGGCGCAAGACCGGCCCGTTGGACGCCGGGCCGAGCCCCGGCCAGCGGCTTAATGCGCTGATCGCCGGCGGGGAGCACGCGCAGGTACCCCCACTGCCCGGATTGCGAATACGGCAGCCGCTGGTTGCTCCACACATAGTCGCCCGGCAGGCGGAACGGGCCGCCGGCGCTCGGG
>JACVSD010000134.1 GCA_014534095.1 Nitrospiraceae bacterium | reverse complement strand
ATGCTACTTCCTGTCCCGGCACAAAATCTTCCACCAGGAGTTGCCGCCCGGATTCACCGGTTCGCGCCAATCCTAACGTATGAAGGAGCGAGGTCACGCGCGGGAATGCGTCGATGAACTCGGCTCGATTGTTTGCCCGAATCACTCCACAACTAGCGGAGAGAATCAACGGTTTGACAACACACGGAAAGCGGACCTTCTCCGCAAGCACCGCAGGATCATCCAAGATGGAAACCCGTGTGAAGGCCGGCACCGGCACGCCGTGCTGACATAGCAATTCCCGCATGCGGAATTTATTGCGGGCTGCTGAAACCGACTCCACCGAGTTATGGGGAAGCTCCAGCGCCTTGGCGATTTCGGCCGCAAGGACCACCGTCTGATCATCGACGCCGAGCACGGCATCGATGGCATGCTCGGCGGCGAACTCCAACACGGCATCGACCGACCGGGAGGACTCGCTGAAATTCAAGGTCAGCCAATCGCGCTGCGGCCGGTCGATGAGAATGGCAGTCCGCTCTAATCCCAAGGTGACATCGAGATCCAACTTTCGGGCGGCGTCGAGAAACGCTTCTGCCCGGTAGGTCGAGGCAGGCAGAAGAAGCAACAACCGAGGCATGGAAATTATGAAGATGAGCGTCTGGCGCGCTCTTGATGAAACGTCTGCAGGCGGCGATTGGCCTCGACAATGATCGAGAGCCTCTCCACAAGCAGACCGATCTTCGAGCCCGGACACGCATAGTAGCCTTCGTCGTCCGCCAGGCCCGTGTAGACCCGGTTGCCGATGCAGCCGAAACTGGCGGCGGCGTGTTCCGATTGCAGCGACTCGGGAAGAATCGCGCAGGTCGGCCGGCCCATCGCGGCTCTGCCTCCGGCGATGCCGCTTGCCTGTGCAGCTTCGGCGACGAACATCAGTTGCTTGGTGGTCCCACGGACCAGCACCACATCGGGTTCAAAGGGAGCATCGGGCAGAGGCGCATACAGGGCGACACCGAATGGCCTGTGCCGGCGCGGAATCGCCGGGATTTCCTCCATCGTGATGTATTGCATCCCGACCATGGTGTGGACCAACCCGTTCAGTTCTTCAGCCACGTTGGGAGGAAGTTCCACCCCATGGGTATGCGCGCCCACCGGGCAGGTATAGTGATCTTGAGCTTCGGTATAAAAGACGTGTCCCTCCGTCGCGAGCTTCCAATACCCGCATCCGGCGGGTGCCGGCGAGGCGATTCGCGTCATGTTCGCCGGGGCGGAATCGCGAAACGCGATGGCCACCGGCGGCAGTTTCAAACCAAGCAATTCCTGTAACCGTGAACCGTGTACCGCCGTATCCATCCATCCCTCCTTGAATAGTGAGTGTCCTGACGCCACCATTCAAGGCGCGGACAGGAGTGTCGTCTATCGATTGAGCTCCAGTATCATCAACTGGTCCCGGGTCGGCTCGGCGCAGCAAAACCATGGCTCCGTCATACGGGGAATTGGGCGCTGCGAAGGATGCCTGTCGCATCGCGACGCGGTCGGAGCAGTCCGACCGGCAGCCCGGTAGGCGAGCCCGCGCAGGCGATCGAACGTCAGGACGGGATCTTCACCTGCCTTTCCGGCTTCCTCAACTACGGCGGTCACCTCCCGATGCAGGGCATCCATACGAGGATCGGGGTGAGTCCAAAGATATTGAAAGCCTGCCTGATCAAGCGCACCTAAAAATTTCCGAATCGGCGCAGGCTGATCCGGCTGATCGAGCAGAGCAGAACCGGGAGGGATAAGCAGGCGAACCGAGTACTGTACCGGGTCGATGGCGTCGATCAAATCGTGAGTCTCTACGAGATCGAACAGGTCTTTGTAATCTTCGAGGCTCGTCCACGGCGTAAACGCCACCAGCGACGGACGCATAATAATCCCCGCTTGGCGGACAATGCCCAAGGCGGTTATGATATCCGCACGGGTATGTCCTTTATTGAGATGTGCGAGCACATAATCGCTGAACGACTCCACCGCGGAAATGACAAATAGACAGCCGAGAGTCGCAAGCTCGGGGAAAATGGCACGGCGCTTTAAGAGGTGTTCAATCTTCGCGGTGAAGTCGAAAGTCACGTGTGGAAACTCCGCGTGCATGGCGCGCACGATACTGAGTGAGTGACCGGGACCGTTCAAAAAATCGGGATCGCCGAACGTGATATGGGTGGCTCCCGCCTGCACCTGTTGCCGGATATCTTGCAGCACCATGTCTTCCGGGACCAAAAAGAATCGACCCTCATACACCGGGACGATCGGACAGTGTAGACAGGTGTGTAAGCACCCACGGCTGGCTTCGACATACCCCGCCACGTGTTGCCGGCCGGCGTGCGCAAGCGACGCGTACCGCGAAAGCGGCGGTAGATCCCTTCGAGCCGGCATGGGTACCTGCGACCGGCTCCGTTGCAGGTGAGGCCCCGTCAGACGGCCTCGGAGACTCACGCCTTCCGGCGGCGGCATCTCCTTCCCTTTGTCGCAACCTTGATCCAGGACTGCAACAAGATTCACTAAGGGAAGTTCATACTCTCCCCCGATGACCGTATCCGCCGCGGGCGGTTGACTGCCGTTCAATAGGTACTCGGCATTCAAGGAGGCATACAGACCGAAAAAGCAGATATGGCAGCTCGGGTTAATCCGGCGCACCAGCAAGGCGACGCGCACACCGAGGCGCAGCGCCGTATGCATAGGGACCGAGATGCCGACAAACCGTGCATGTGTCACCCGGTCGGGATCAAACGCTTCGACGGCAATATCCAGTGAAGCGGGCGTGTAACCCTCTTGCTCAAGCGCGCCCATCGGCCGAGCGATGCCGATCGGCTGATGGCCTAATTCATAGCAAGAAATCAATAGAATCGCGCCCGGCGCTCGGAGAGAGCGTTCGCCTTGATGTCTATCACTCGTGATCATGATGATTTGTTCCGGCAGTTGAACGTTGATTCAGATTATATGAGTAGCACTCAACCTGAGGCAATGGTCACGCTGATTGATGGTCGGCCGGCGTGTAAGGAATAGAGCTACACCTGCCGGAGGGAGGAGCACCTTGTCGGCGATCAGGCACCCTGCTCTCGCGAACGCTCGACGCTCAGGCCGTGTTTCTTGCCGAGCGGGCGTCTCGGGTGGCCAGGATCAGCATTTAACCGGGGTTTCCGATAGGCCGGTGTTTGAATGGTTTGCACAATCTTCAGATCGATCGCTTCGACTTGAGTCATCAAGCCGGCCAACATACTTTTGTGGCGCGCCAATTCCTTCTGAACGGCGTTGAGTTGCACCGTGACGTTTTCAAGCGCTTGTTGCTGCGCCAAAAGCGTGGCTTTCGTAACTTCGATTTCATGCGATAATTCTTGACCCGCCTCTTGCCCGGCCTTTCGCTTATTTCTCCTGGTGGTTTTCGTCATCTGGCTGATTTTGCCGGTGAGAAGTCGGGGCATCGTTGTTCCGCTCCGGCTCAATCGCAGCCGTGCGACCGACAACGAGAGACGTGCCGCCTCCGTGGAGGAGACAAGCCGTTGGATAGTGAGGACTTTGACCGCCGCAATCTGTTCTTTCTCGCGGCGCCACTGTCCTGCAATCGCGGTCTTCGTGGATTCCAGCCTATGCCGGAGATCGGTTAAGCTGAGATGAGGGTTGTTAATCGGCTCCGAGGGTTCGGTCGGCT
>JACVSD010000086.1 GCA_014534095.1 Nitrospiraceae bacterium | reverse complement strand
TGGTGACGTACCGGCCGCGCTAGGGCCGCTCACCTCGTATGTTGGTGCTCCGAACGCAGGCGCCGAGGACACAGCACGGTCATGAACTTTCCGACCGTGTGCACGACACACTCGGCAGGATAGCCGGGTCCTTCGCATGACGAGGGCTGATAAGAGGCACACGTAGTCATCCAAGGAGGAAGCGATGCGAATGAAGCAGGTCACATGGGCGCTCCTGTTCCTGGTGCTCAACGCGGTCGCTGCAGAGGCGGCGCCGGAATTCTACGTGTCCGTGACAGGCGCCATCCAAGGACCCTTCAAAGGTGAATTGGTCAACAAGGGATTTGAAGGGAAGTTTGCGGGATTGAGCTTCGACTACGAAGTGGTCAGCCCGCGGGATGCGGCGAGCGGTTTGGCGTCCGGCAAGCGTCAGCACAAACCAATCCGGATCAAGAAGCCCTTTGGTCCGGCTTCGGTTCAATTCTATGCGGCCCTGACGAAGAACGAGTCATTATCGGTTGTCATGGATTTCATGGCAACCGATCAGAGCGGAGTCATGGTGCTCGACCACACGATTAAGTTGACGAACGCCTCGGTGGCTTCGGTGAAGATGCATTCCGACAAGGACGTGGTTCCGGCGGGACCTGCCAATGATGTCATTGAATTCACGTTTCAGCAGATCGAAATCACGGATCACCGGTCGAAATTGCGGGTGGGCGACGCCTGGTTCGTGCAGTGACCAATTGCCCCGTATCGAGAACGAAATGAACCGACCGAACACTCTGCGGTATCAGCGCGGCAGCGCATTCTCCTATACGTGCCATGCCTGCAGCCGCTGCTGTCACGACAAGGTGATTCAGCTCAATCCCTACGAAACGGCACGGCTGGCGGCCAACCGTGGGATTGGCACGACTGAATTTCTCTCGCGCTATACCGAAGCGAACGGCACGGCGTTGATGCGCGTGGAGCACGGCGCTTGTGTGTTTCTGACGGCGCACGGATGCGGCGTGCACCAGGATCGCCCGTTGGTATGCCGGCTTTACCCCTTGGGTCGACGAGTGACAGCCGAGGGAGAAGAATCTTTCTCCGAGACCACGCCTCATCCACAAACGGAAGGTCAATACGGCACCGACGGCACTGTAGAAGAGTTTCTCACGAGGCAGGGGGCACAGCCGTACATCGAGGCCGTGGACCGCTATGTAGACCTTCTGGGACGCATGGCGGCCGTCTTAAACGCCCGGGTTCAGGATGATGCGCCCCTCAAGCAGGCGGTGCGGGAGACCGTGGAAACACGCAATAGACCACAGCAGACTGTGCCCGAGTGGATGGACATGGACGTGGCGGTGATGCGGTATTGCGCCCGGCACGGGCAGCCCGCGCCGTCAGATGTCGCTGGGAAGTTCGACGTTCATTTGAAGGCCCTCGACGAGTGGCTGGGGTGGGGATAGCTGACTAAGGAGGGCATATGGAACCGGAAGATGTTCAAGAAGCGGGGCGGCCGCAAGCGCTGGCGTTGGCGGCGGCGATCGCCATGCTGGGCATGTCTGTCGGCGTGAACGTGCAGGCGTTGCTGGCTGCCTCCCCCACGGAGGCCGTTCCATCCAACCAAAATAAGCTCGGCCACGAAGGCATCAAGCGGGACACCTCTAGGATCCAGCCGGACAGTTTGCAACACAAACGCGACTCCAGGCAGCACAAGCTACCGGGCATGCAGGACAAGCGGTCCGGAGATCGGGGTGTGAAACCGGTCGTTCCGGCGTAGCCGTAGCCCTGGATCGCTCAGCGGGAGGGGTGCGCATCTCGCCGCCGGCCGCGCGGTTGCACCATGCAGTGGCATAGACAGGATTACGGACCGTGGACGTCGGGCTTCAGAGACGATCTCATTGACGGCTTGATCCGGCGTCGCCTGCGCCGATGACCGGATAGTCACGGTGGAATGGGTCAGGGCTTCACCAGCTGACAGTTGCTCGGACAAAGGAGGAAGTGGACGATGTGCTATTTACGTTTTTCATGCTGGCTGGGGACTATGGCGCTCATTCTAGGCGTCTGGAATGGCAGTGCGGAAGCCAACCCTGCGCTTGCAGCCCTGGCACAGGGATCGGTTGTCCAATTCACAGGACGGGAGGCGATCTCTGAACCGTTTGCGTACGATCTTACTCTCGCGGGAGTCGATAAGGCGGTAACGCTCTCCATGGTCGTCTGGCAGCCCATTACTCTTGCCGTGGCTCCGGGCCGTGTCGTGACCGGGTTAATCGAGCGCATCGAACAGGTCGACGGGGCGGGGGCACAGGGTTTGTACCGGCTGCATCTGGTTCCCACATTGCAGCGTCTCCAGTACCGAACGGCAAGCCGAACCTTCTACGGCAAGCATGCCATCGACGTCGCCACGCAACTGTTGACAGAGGCCGGCATCACGAACGTGGACGTGCGTATTGCCGCCGCGCCGTCGGTCGAAGAGATGCTCGTACAATATCAGGAAAGCGATCTCACGTTCGTCTCGAGACTCCTGGAGGGGGCCGGCGTCCACTACCATTTCGAAGCGACACCCGCTGGAGAAAAGTTGGTGTTGAGCGACGGCAATGCCGGCTTTCCGGTCTCTGCGGCGGGCAAGGTTGTCTTCTCCCCGAACGGCACGCCGGCTGTTTTATCATTTACGCGTGGGCAATCCATGCATGCCGGGCAGGTTCAGGCGGGTGACTACAACTGGAAGACTCCTGCGACGGACCTCTCCGCGGCGGCGCAAGCCTCCACCTTCCTGGACTTGGTTGAACGGCTGTTTCCCGCAGGGGTGGAAACAAAACTCGAAGCGCAGACGACGGCGAACACACGGTTGGCGTCCCGAATTGCCGACGCCCACTCATGCACCGGGGAATCCACTTACTCGCAGCTGCAGGCCGGTACGCGGATATTTATGACGGGCCATCCACGCGCCGATTTCAACCAGGAGTATGTCATCACGGCGGTGAATCATCACAAGACCGGCAAAGAATATCGCAATACGTTCCGGTGCATTCCTGCTCAGATCGTCTATCGTCCGTTGCCCATGACCCCGACACCGTTGATAGCGGGAGTGGTGTCGGGCATCATCATCGGTCCGCCGGGCGAGACCAAGCACGTCGATCAGTTTGGCCGTGTCAGGATCCGCTTTCCTTGGCGGAGTCCGGGCCATTCAACTCCCAGTGATCCCGGTGATGGCGGGTTTGTGCGCGTCGCGCAAATTGCTGCGGGCGTCGGGTCGGCGGCTCTATGGCTGCCCGACGTGGGGGACGAAGTACTCGTGGCCTTTGAATACGGCGATCCCCGGCGTCCGGTCGTGGTCGGGAGCGTCTACAACGGGAAGGACATGCCACCGGTGTCCTTGCCCGCGAATAGACATCTCGCGCTCCTGCGCCATCAGTCCACCGGCGGAGCGAAGACGGAGATCGTCTACGATGCGACCACCGGGAACGAACGGCTGGCGATCCAGTCAGGGCAAAACGGGCTCACCTTCGCAGCCGCAGGCATTACGCTGCATGGACCGTCCGTCTCGATCAGTTCGACTGGAGATTTGGTGCAGCGGGCGGGCCGTTCGTTCACGGTCGATGCCGGCGCGGATCTGTCGGTGCGGACCGGTCAGAATCTAGCGATGTCGGCTCAGCGGGATGCGGCACTCACGTTCGGCAACAATGGGGAGCTTTCCATCGGCGCCAATCTTCAGGTTTCCGTCGGGGCCAACAGCCTCCTCGAAAGCGGGAAAGACCTGTCCATGAAGGCCGGGCAGCATGTCCTGGTGCACAGCCAGCGGACAGCCAGGCTGATGTCTGGAGATGATACGGTCATCCAGGCCGGGAAGGCTTTGATCGGAAACGGCGGCACATTGTTTCAGTTCGTTGCTGCGCAAACCGGGTCCCTACAAGCGGGGGACGCGTTACTGACACTTCGCCGCGATGGAAATATGGACCTTTCTGGGAAAGACATTGCGGTTGTATCGAGCGGCAACTTGACCATGAAATCGACCGGCAATCTGGCACTGAGGGGCTCTAAGATCACGCAAAATTAACGGGTCAGACCCATGTGCGCGGAGCATCACATATCGAAAGGAATGCTATGACACCGTTGATGAAGGTTCTGTGCAGCTGGCTGTTGCTCGTGAGTGTCAGTCCGGTCTGGGTACCGGCTCAGGCTGGGGAGGGATCGCCGGTCACCGTCACGTTTGACCGTCCGATACATTTCACGCGGGCGGATGGCGACGCCGTCAAGGTCGAGGCGGCTGCGTATCTGGTGGAACGGCAGGATGCGACCCTCCGGTTGACGCCTCAAGCAGGCGGCAAGGCGATCGTGCTTCCGGTCGAACCCCTGCCCTTTGACATGTCGGTTGAAGAGCCGACCGTCCTCTCGCTGATGCGGAATGGAGACGACCATCTATTGCTGTACGCGGATCGCGATGGAACGGTAATGGGAATAACCGGGACCTACAGCGGGATCCGGACACGCGACATTGCGACCGTGAGGCCATCAGTGATCTCTCCAACCGCGTCGGTGCCGCTCCAGCTTCCCGGCGGAAACATCCTTCCCGGGGTGCCCAGACTTAAGTCCGTTTCCGCCGCCTCGTTCGCCAACGGCGGAATGCTCGTTCCTTTTGCCAATGCGAATGTGTCCATCACGCTGTACAACCTACCCGGGCCGGCCGGGACGCGCATCTCGTATCGGGTGGTAAGTCCCGGCAGCATCACCGGACAATCCCAGTGCACAATCACCCGGAATCCCAGGATTCTCGTAGCCGACTCCTTTCAGATTGACCAGAATGGAGAAGGACGCATCGGGGTGCCTGGTTGGTTCACCACGTCGGGGTCATGTGCAGTCGGCGTGGAATTGATGTTGCCGGGCAAATCGGAGCCGGTTCGGTTGGTCGCGGGTCCCATCCAGGTGCTGGCTCCGGTACGGTATACCCTGAGCGGTACATCAAACCTGCGGGCCAGGCTCGGCTTTCGAGCCACCTCGTCGTTGGGCATCTGTGAGGGCACCTCGATAGGGCCGACCAACTATCCTGTGGGCATCGTCAACAACGGCGCAGACCTGGCCTTTCGGATTCGGAGCGGCCCGATCGGGACCGAATGTCAATTCATCTCCAATGCCTGGCTGTTGCCGGATGGCGTTCGTTTGGTGTCGACCACGTGGGAGCAAATTCGGGAAATTCCTTCGGGTCAGGAACAAGGTAAGTGCTGTGTCGTGAATGCCTTCGGACATAATTGCATCACCATGCCGCCGCACGCCGGTGCCAACTTCACCCGGGGAACCGCACCGATTGTCACGGGACAACATGCGGAAGCACCATCCTATTATTCCGTGACGTCCTCGGATCGACAAATCCTCGAGGACGGCGTGGTCATCAAGGAGATCGACTCGCCGCGGGTCGTAACCGTGATCAAGCCGATGTGGGGCAAGCTGCAATGCACCAATACCGTGGTGAACGACCACGGCGTCAAGCTGGTGCTGCGCGAATTGATATTGGAAGGGCCGTCCGGCCTGACCTTCCCTTAACCGGTGGGGCACTCAAGCTCAGTTTCATCATCGGTTGGGACTGCAACCAGCTCATTGCCAGGTCTTGTTTCTGGAGGCGCCGCTAAAACGCCGGGGCGCAGCCTTTGTTGTTGACGACATCCCAGCATGCGGAGCTCCCGGCGACGGATTGGCCTTGAGGAGTGATCTTGAAGTTGATCCAGGTAATCGTATCGAAGCTCAATGCAATACTGTCGGTTCCTGCGTTGTCAGCTGTTCTCAGGGCCGTGGCGTAGGAGGCCACACGAACATTAGTGAGTTTCATGCGAAGCAGCGGAATGGATGCCTCGTTCGCCGTCAGCATTTCGAGCTTGACGTCTTTGATGAGTTGCCCGCTGGCTCCCAGCAGTGCCAACATTGGCGACGTGGAATCGTTGCGCTTGGTAATGGTGACGCGCCCGAATTGGATTTTTGCGACAGATCCCGGCGGGGCTTCCCCATGGCTCCATGTCGCGCTCTGTATGTGAATCCATCCCGGATGTGCTTGGTCGGTGGACTCACCGGTGATATTCGGGATGAAAAGAAACAGGTCGGTTGCTGCATGGCTGGTTGTACTGTGGCCGACCACCACGAAGCAGACCGCAAGGAATTTGAGGACCCATTTTGACATCACGGTTCTCCTTTGCTGATGGACCCATGCCGTTCTGGC
The DNA here is from genome assembly GCA_014534095.1 of Nitrospiraceae bacterium. Next base: position 1,016 of record JACVSD010000086.1, on the reverse strand, counting down.
GGTTATCGCGCGCGTTGAGGCTGAGACGCGGATTGTTTTCTGGACGACGAGACCGGGGTTTTCTGGAATGTCGCCTGAACCGTCTGCTGACGGTCCATATACAGCCGGCAGTACGGGGTCCGTCCAGCGGCGGCGCATTTGCCGCCCCAGACTTTAAACGAGGAGCCGGGTGCCGCTGAGGCTTGCATGTCGATCCATCCATACCATCCGGCGACCGGGACCCATCGGCAGACGGGTGGACACATATGGGCATGGACTGGAGAGCCTTGGCAGGGGGCTCCCCCACATTGGTCGAGATTATAGATCTGATACGAGACGGAGCCTTCACCGCTGGTCTGTATCTCAATAGGGAAGGTTGGTAGCGGCGGCGCTGCCGGAGCCTGGCTCGACGACGATGGCAATGCAGGCGGCGCCGGTGGGGCTGGCGGAGGAGGAGGGGGCGGCGGTGGAGAAAACGAAGGCAGTCCTCGTCCCTGTATGCTGTTGTCCGGCGTCGCACTTTCATCGGCATAAGAAGGAAGTGTGATCAGCCCCACCATGATTAGTCCGCACAATGCCATGCTGCCCCACATGGTTCTTTTCATACGATGCTCCTTCTAAGTGTCAGATGGTCAGGTTGCGTTGGGCCGGTGTGATGCACTGCGCTCTGCGGCGCATGTTATTCCTGATTCGCGCGTCCCATCCTTGTAGAGCGGTGACGCACCTCCCACACAAAGACCCACCATGAGGCAACGCCTGCTGGTTCATCCTCCGATCTTTCGAATGACCGCCATGGCGGTGTCCTGGAGCATTTTTGAAATGTTCGACATCATTTGTAACGTTTGCTGCTGCTTCTGGAGCGTGTTTTGTAAGTCGACGTTTGCCAGCTGTGCATCATCCCCGACCGAGTTCAACTTGTCCTGCATGGTCCGCTTCTGCCTGTCCATGCTCGTTTTGATCTGCGCTTCGGCCTGCCATTGAACCTGCTGAATGGTTCCTTGCACGTCCAGCGGTTGTTTGGACTGGATGCGCCGGGT
>JACVSD010000160.1 GCA_014534095.1 Nitrospiraceae bacterium | reverse complement strand
TCAGCACGCGGATCCCTTTTTGCGCTTGATCGGGCAACTGCGGCGTATCTCGAGTGACGGTCGTGGCGCTGGTCCTCGCGGCTGTTTGCCCGTCCACCTCCTGCGGCGTTAGCGGTAGCGTGAGCGTGGCGGCGGTCCCCTCGCCGGGAGCCGAGCGCAATTCGAATCGTCCCCCCAGTGCGTTCATCCGTTCACGGATTGAAAAAAGGCCGAACTTCGAGGAGAGCGCCGTCCGGTCCTGTTGCCCGACCGACGCGATATCGAAGCCTTGGCCCTCATCCCGCACTTCGATGCGTAATATGTCGCCGTCACGACGCAGGCTCACGCTGGCGGCTCCGGTGCCCGCATATTTCGACGAGTTGATCAATAATTCACGCACCGACTGAAACAACAGCACGGCATGCTCTTCCCGGACCGGCGGTTCGTCCTCCGGTGCGTGTACTTCGACGGTGAGTTGATGCTGGCGCATTTGTTCGCCGAGCCATTTGAGCGCCGCGGAGAGCCCGAATTCCTTGAGCACCGGCGGAGACAGTTCGGTCACCAACGTCCGGGTATAGGTCAAGGCCTGACCCAACACTTCGTCGGCTTGTTTGATGACGTCGGCGCAGGCCGGCAGTGATTGGGCCAGGCGCTTGCCTTGTCCCAGTTTGAGTTTGCTCAGCACCAGTAATTGTTGAAGATGATCATGCAGTTCAGTAGCCAGACGCTGGCGCTCGCGCTGTTCAGTCAGATTGAGTTCGGTCGCGAGCGCCCGCAGACGGGTGGTGCGTTCCGCCACCAATTGCTCGAGTTGACCGGTTAATTTCCGTAATTTCTCTTCGCTCTCCCGCAGGGCCTCTTCGGCCAGCTTCCGTTCCGTGATATCCGTGCAGACGCCGATCATCCGCGTGGCCACCCCGGCTGGCGTTCGAACAAGCTTGCCTTTTCCTTCGACCCAGGCGGTGGTACCGTCGGGGCGGATGATCCGATATTCGATGTGATAGCGATCGTCCGATTCCAGCGCCCGTGAAATGGATCCCAGCACCCCCTCCCGGTCGTCCGGATGGATATCCTTTTGAAACCCCTCGAACGTGCCGTCGAACGTGCCCTCGGCAAGCCCGTGAATGGCCTCAAGCCCGGGTGACCAGATGACCGCGTTCGTCGCCGTATTCCACTCCCATGACCCCATCCGTCCCGCTTCAAGGGCCAAGCGCAATTGGGCTTCACTCGCCCTGAGACGCTCTTCGGCGGTTTTACGCTCGATCCCTAAGGCCAGCGTTCGGGCCAGGGCTTGCGCGGACTCGACCTCTTCTTGGTTCATGGCGTAGGGACGATTGAAATACACCATGAATTTGCCGAGCAATCGCCCGCCATAGGTTAGTGGAATAAACGCCAGGCCGCCGATTCCCTCACGCGTGACCACGGCCTTGAGACCCGCATCCAAGTCCAATTCGGCGACGTTGCTCATGAGCACGGGGTTCGGGGACGGATCATCCGGCTTCCAGGGTGAATGGCCTTCCACCGCGCGGCGGTACTCGTCCGAGAGGCCCTTCCAGGCTGAGAACCGCATGACGCCCTCGGCATCGAACAACAAAATCGAGGCGCGGTCGGCCTTCAGGGATCGCATGATGGCGCCGAGGGCTCGATCATAGAGTTCCGGCAAGCCCTGGGCGCGGTTGACATGCATGGCCAGTTCATACAACTCATGCTGTTGGCTCCGTCTCGCCTTCTGCTGCGTGATGTCCCGTGTAATACTGGAGGCCCCGACAATACGGTCCCGCGCGTCCCTGATCGGGGATAGCGTGATCGAGACGTCGACCAGTCGTCCGTCCTTTCGCCGGCGCACCGTCTCGTAATGATGGACCCGTTCTCCGCTTCGGAGACGGTTCAGGAATTCCCGTTCTTCCCGATGCCGATCTTGAGGAACAATCTGCGTGATGGGCTGCGCGATCATTTCGTCGGCGCGATAGCCGAATAATCGCTCGGCACCCGCGTTCCAAGAGGTAATCGCTCCAGTGAGATCTTTGCTGATAATGGCGTCGTCCGATGACGTGACAATAGCGGCGAGATGCCCACAGGCCGTTTCGGCTTGCTTGGTGGCTGAAATGTCGACCAGCATGTTGAAGGCGCCGATGCATCGGCCCTCTTCGTCCACCATTGATTGGGGATGGGCCAGGACATGCCGGCGGCTGCCATCCGGCCGTTCAATGACGATTTCTTGAGGATCCACGGCCTCTCCGGTCCTCACGACGAAGGCCATCGGGCATTGATCCAGCGGCAGTTCGGTCCCATCGGGCCGGAAGATGCGGTACGATCCGCACCAGGCCTCGGTTCCCCGAGTCGGGCGGCGGCCCCAGAGTTCGGCGGCCGCCTCGTTATACATGGTAATCAAGCCCTGTTCGTCGGTGCAGTACACGGCCGCGGGTAAGTGGTCGACCAAGGCGCCATAGTCGAGTTTGGGGAGTCCGGCGGCTAAGGCCGCGTTGTCGGGTTGGAGCATGCCGGAGAAAACCACAGGGGTGTCCTGAATTGTACTAGGGTCGTCCCTAGTATGAGGTAAAAAGACGTTAAGACTGATGGAGCTAGGATGAGGTCCCTTTGCAGTCGCGGCCGTCGGTCCAATGACGGCAAAGGTCACCGGGCACTGACCACT
>JACVSD010000108.1 GCA_014534095.1 Nitrospiraceae bacterium | reverse complement strand
CCCTAGTTCACGTTACCTCGAACCCTGAAGGATCCGTTGTGCACCCGCTAGGAGGAGAACCGCTCACGATCAAGTGGGCCGGCCAGGTCTTGTTCGGGACCGAGCGGCACGATGCGGGTTGGGTTGATGTCGTCATGCGTCACGTAATAATGCCGCTTGATGTGATCCAAGTTCACCGTCTCGGCGATCCCGGAGGTTTGATAAAGGTCTTTCACGTAGCCAAACAGATTGGGATAGTCGCAGATGCGCCGGATGTTGAACTTGAAATGTCCATAGTAGACGGCGTCAAAGAGCACGAGAGTGACGAACAATCGCCAGTCCGTTTCGACGAACTCGGCTCCGAACAGATACCGCTGGCGGGCGAGGCGGGCCTCCAATTGATCCAGCGCCGCAAAAAGCCGCCGACAGGCGCGATCATACGCCGGTTGCGATGTGGCAAATCCAGCCCGGTACACGCCATCATTCACGTTTTCATAGATGAAGGTGTTTAATTCGTCGATTTCCACGCGGAGGCCGTCAGGATACAAGTCGAGCGGGCTGTCGGTAAAGCGATTGAACTCGCTGTTCAAGATGCGCATGAGATCGTCGTCCGAGTTGGTGACGATCCGGCTCGTCACCTTATCCCAGAGCACCGGCACCGTGACGCGTCCCACATAGTGCGGATCGGTTGCTTTGTAGGCCTCCCTCAAGAACCCGAAGCCATTCACCGGGTCGGGGGAGTGGCCGGGGCCGTCCCGGAAGGCCCAGCCTCGTTCGTCACGAATTGGGTCCACCGCGGTCATACCGATAACCGACTCCAAATTTTTGAGTTGTCGCACGATGATGGTGCGATGGGCCCATGGACAGGCCCAGGACACATAGAGATGATAGCGGCCGGCTTCGGCCGGGTACCCGGAATGGCCATTGGCGGTGATGTGGCTGCGAAACGCGTCCGCTTGTCGTTTAAACTCACCCTCTCCGGTCTGTTCGTCTGGGAATTGGGCTTGAATGGTCATGAGACGAGCGGGGTCCTCCAATGCTGACGCGCCCGGTATTATCGCACAGGGACGGTGATTCGTGACCACCTTTTCCGGGTGGCGGTTGCAGCAGGCCGGCCCCTTGAGTACAGTAGGGACGGTTCTGGCTTGCCGCCGGCTCGTGCTCGTACGTGCCTCTCTTCCATCATGACAAGGAGTCATTGCGTGTCTCGAAATAAGGCCGTCTCAGTCGCGCTGTTGCTCTGGTATGTGATTGTCTCGGTGTGGATGGCACAGGAGCCCGTAGATCCGCAGTTCTGGCGGCTCGCCAGCATTCTACCCACCCTGTTTGTCGCCGTGCTGCTCGCCACCTATCGGGTGTACCCGTTGTCGCCTGTCTCGTACATGCTGATTACCGCCTTCCTCACGTTGCATACCGTTGGTGTCCATTACACCTATGCCGAAGTTCCCGTCGGAGCCTGGCTCCAGCAGGCGCTGGATCTGAACCGGAATCATTTCGACCGGATCGTGCACTTCTGTTTCGGCTTTCTTCTGGTCTACCCCATTGAAGAGCTGTTCCGGGTGGTGGCTGGGGTGCGAGGCTGGGTGCTCGCGTACCTGTCCGTGATGACGGTGCTGGGCTTGAGCGGATTGTGGGAGATCATCGAGTCCTGGGTAGCCGGGGCGGTACACCCCGAGCTGGGCATCACCTATCTCGGCTCGCAGGGTGATATGTGGGATGCGCAGAAGGACATGGCCGCCGCTCTCTATGGAGCGCTGATCGTGATGAGCGTCCTTATGGTGCTTCGCGTGCGGCAGGCAGGCCGTCCGGTCCTGGGTCCTGAAACGGCTGCAGTAGAATAGCGGCAGGCATGGAGCGGACTGCCACCGATGCCGATGTCGCGGGACCGCATCACGGCCTTCTGCTGGGGTTGCTCATTGGGTACGGCTTCTTGTGGTTGTGGCTCGCGATCGATCCTATCAGCCGCAAGGATTGGTTGCTGGAGAATGTGCTGGCCTTGACCGCAGTGGCTGTTCTCGTGCTCACCTATCGTCGGTTTCGATTCTCCAGCGCCTCCTATTGCCTCATCGCAGTCTTTCTTGCGCTGCACGCCATCGGCGCCCATTACACCTACGCCGAGGTGCCTGTCGGATATTGGCTGAAGGAGGCATTGGGCCTCAGCCGCAATCCATTCGATCGGATCGTGCATTTCGCTTATGGCGCCCTGTTGGTCTATCCTCTGCGCGAGGTGCTGATGCGCCGCGCGCACGTGAGCGGTTTCTGGTCCTTCTATCTTCCCGCGAGTGCCATCCTGGCCCAAAGCGGGCTCTTTGAAGTGATCGAGGCGCTCGTCGCCATGGTCGTGAGTCCGGAATTGGGCAATCTTTATTTGGGCACGCAGGGCGATGAATGGGATGCGCAGAAGGATATGACCGCCGCCTTCATCGGCGGTCTTCTCGCACTCTTCGTGGCTCGGGCGTTCTCGACTGCCGCCGCGGACTACCCAGGTCTGGTTAGGTCGTGAGCGAGCGTCCGTGGGCGCGGCTCTTCGGAGCGCCGGGAGCGTCATGAATGTGCTCGCCATCAATAGCGGAAGTTCGTCCGTAAAGTGCAAGCTCGTGGAGGTCAGTGACGTCCCGGGCGACGCGACGCAACGAGCCCGCGTGCACTATGAGGGTGTCATCGAAGATATCGGACCGGCTGCCAAGCTGTCGTTCGGGGGCGCCGGACAGGAGGCGGCGACGAGCACGGAGCCGCTGACGTGCCACGTTGAGGCAGTTCAGCGGATGTTACGGATGCTGGAGGATGCGGGGAGACAACAGGGAGAGTCACTTCGGATAGACGCCGTCGGGCATCGCGTGGTGCATGGCGGCGAGGAGTTTCGAGGGCCGGTCCTCATCAACGATGCCGTGACGGCCGCGATCGAGCGCCTGAGCGAACTCGCGCCCTTGCATAATCCGGGCTGCCTCGCCGGCATTAGAGGCGCCGGTGCCGTGATGGGGCCAGGGATCCCTATGGTCGCCGTCTTTGATACCGCCTTTCACCGTTCCATCCCGCCTCGCGCTGCGACGTATGCAATCGACCTCGATCTGGCACGCAAGCATCGCATCCAGCGATTCGGCTTTCACGGTATTGCGCATGCCTCGTTGGCGACCATCGCCGCCGCTGCGCTCAACCGTCCCCTCGGCGAACTGCGGCTTATTACGGTGCAATTGGGCAACGGCTGCTCCGCGACGGCCATTGACCGTGGCCTGTCGGTCGATACCTCCATGGGATTTACGCCGCTTGAAGGGCTGGTCATGGGGACCCGTTCGGGCGATCTGGATCCCGCCTTGATCACGTATCTTGTTCGTAAAGAAGGATTGACGACGGACGCGCTGGACGGGTTGTTGAACGAACGGTCAGGGTTGCTGGGGATTTCCGACGTTTCGCAGGACATGCGCGAGATCCTCGAAGCGGCGCAGGGGAAGCCCGATTCGCGTGCTGCCTTGGCGGTGGCGGTGTTCTGTTATCGCGTTCGCAAATACATCGGGGCGTACCTGGCGGTACTGGGAGGGGCGGATGCGCTCGTGTTCGGCGGCGGCATCGGGGAGCGGTCCGCCATCGTTCGAGCGACGATTTGCGACGGAATGGACTGGTGCGGCTTGCAAGTGGATCCCCGTCAAAATGCGGCCGTCGGGATGGTCAAACCGGGGGATGCCAGGCAGATCAGCGCCGAGCACGCGCCGATGTCCTGTTATGTGGCGGGAGTCGACGAAGGATTGGAGATCGCACGCGCGACACGCGACTGCGTCATGGCGATATAGGCCCCTCACACGGGGCATGCGCCACCATGCTTTTATACAAGCCGTCGGCTGGGTCAGCAGTGAGGATCGGAGCCATGTCTTTTATGCGGCAGGCCCGACAACCCGGATCAATACGAGGTCAGTGTTCTGTGACCCGCCAAAACTGCATAGCGCGAGAGCCTGCTCACGTTAAGTTGTGAGAGTACCCTCTTTTCAAAAGCCTTCACGCACCCCCATCGCACACCGGCTCGTCGCGGCCCAGATCGCCTGCCTGCTGGTGATGCTGCTCGGGGTGCCATGTCGGGCTGATGAGGTGCTGCTGCGGAACGGTGATCGCCTCACCGGCACCATTGTCACGATGGAGGAAGGCGTGCTGACGTTAGCGACGCCGCATAGCGGCGTGGTGATGATCCGATGGCCCGAGATTCAAGGGCTCTCCGCCGACCAGCCGCTCAAGATTCAGCTGCATGACACCGTCGAAGGAGACGATTGGAGAGAGTGGCTCTATACCCACTATGCCATGACGGAATCACTCCGGATCAGCGCGGATGGTCCATTGTCGTTCACCGCGATCAAAGCCATTAATCCCCCCCGCCGATTCGCTATCGGGGCATCCTGAATGTGGGAGGCAACCGTACCCAGGGCAATACCGACACCCAAGCACTTAACGCCTCCACTCGATGGACCGTCCGTTCAGACCGCCACCGGATCATCGCCGAAGGGAAGTACAACTATGGCGAAGTCAGCACGCAGGTGAACGTCCGGAATTCGCAGGCCGCGCTCAAGTATGATTTTTTCCTCACCACAAAAGTCTTCGTCAACACAGAAGGGCTGCTGGAGAAGGATACGTTTCAAAGCCTGGCGCTTAGGACGACGCTGGGATCTGGGCTCGGATACCAATTCCTGGAGAGCACGCGGGCCACGTTGTCAGTCGTCAGCGGCCTCGCCTATGTGAGCGAAGACTATACCAATGCGACGTCGACCAAGACGCCTTCCGCGCGCTGGGGCGTCCGGAGCGAATTTGTCCTCGTGCCGGACCTCGTGAAATTTTTTCACAGGCACGAAGGGTTCTACGATTTCGGCGAGCGGGGGGCCTTGCGTCTCTTTGCGGATCAAGGCCTCCGCGTGACTCTGATCGGGAATTTATTTGTAAATCTCGAGTATGACCTCCGGTACAACGGAGACCCGGCGCCCGGTCGAGAGAAGCTCGATGAAGCCATGATCCTCGGGCTGGGATACGAGTTCAAATAAACACGGGCGAGTCGGGTGGGCCGCCGCCTGTCCACTTAATATTCATCAGGGGGGCCGCATGATAACCGGATTCTCTGTCGAGAGTGTCCTTCCGTGGCTGGGGACGTTTGCCGCCGTAGCGGGAGAAGCCGCGTTGCGGATTGCCGTGATCCTGGTCGTCGGCTATGTGGCCGTACGATTCGTGACGGTCGGGCTCCGGCAGTTGGAACGGGTCATCATTCTGGCCAACGAAGCGGGGGAGCTGATTCCCGGGACTGCGAAGAAGCGAGCCGCCACCTTGACCGGCATTCTGAGGACGATTGCCTTGGCGATGATTTGGGCGATCGTCATCATCGAAGTGCTCCATCAAGTCGGCTTGGACATCCGGCCGATTCTGGCCGGCGCGGGCATTCTCGGATTGGCGGTCGGGTTCGGCGCGCAGAACCTCATACGCGACTTGATTAGCGGCTTCTTCATCATTTTGGAAAATCAGGTACAGTTAGGCGACGTGGTGATCATTAACGGCACGGGCGGACAAGTCGAATCCATCACCTTCCGGATCATTACGCTCCGCGACTTTTCCGGGGTGGTCCATGTGTTCCCGAACGGCACGATCACGACCCTCTCCAATATGACGATGGAGTGGTCGGCATTCGTCCTTGATATGGGCGTGGCCTATAAAGAAGACACGGATCGAGTGATGGCCATCATGCGGCAGGTCGGTGAGGATCTCCGTGAAGATCCCGCATT
>JACVSD010000054.1 GCA_014534095.1 Nitrospiraceae bacterium | reverse complement strand
GTCGAAATCCAGAAGGTCACTATCGTGAGCAGGGCGAGTGCGCCAGCCAGTGGGTGAATCACGTGAATCATGTCTCGTCCTCCAAAATTTAGGCAATAACCAGCCCTGATGGCAGAAACCACTATGTTGGACCATTCCGCTCAAGAAGCGATCAGGCATGCGTATAAGAACAACACGGCAATCTTGGGGGCGTGGTCGCGACCTTCAAGCGCACTCGGACCCGGCAATGTCGGAAGGTGAATATCCCATACGGCACAGCCGATGGAGATACGTATACAGGAAGCTAATGAGATTAGGTGCCGCACTTCATGGAGAAGCAGAGAGGCGGGCGGTAAAGATAGTAATTCGCCTTGACTCCTATTATAGCGGTTGAAACCGTATCAGCCTCAGAGCAATCCCGAAAAGGACCACCACAGTCTGAGGTGACGTTGTGATCGCACTTTTCACCAGGAGGAAATGAGGAAAAAGCAACTGGCAGACGAGCTGGCGGAGATTGAATCTCTCGCAAGGACCGTTTGGTTGGATGAAAGCGGCTCATAAAGGAAATCAGGAGCCGTCTGGGTGATCTCCCTGCCCTGCGTGGACGCCATATGCCGATTGCTCGTCAGATGCTGAGGAAACTGTTAGATCGGTTATCCACTGCGAACCGATTGCGGAGGGGGGAAGCCCGGCTACCGATTCACGGCCACCGGGACGTTCGACCAAATATTGACGGGTGTAAGGCGTTGTCAACGAAAGTGGTGGAGGGCACGGGAGTTGAACCCGCGACCCCTACGTTGCGAACGTAGTGCTCTCCCAACTGAGCTAGCCCCCCACCTATGGGTAACGGACAGGCAGGCGTGACACTCCGCAGGGTTGGTGGCGCACCATCGCGCACACTAGAGACCGCGGAAAGAGAACGGGGAGGATATTGGCCCGCCATGTCCGTCGAACCGCATTATACACAACCCATTCCGGACTCTCTACCGGAAGTTCCCGCCCGCAATTACGACGCGCTGATGATCGCCTCACCAACGGGCTTCCCCTGCTCGATGAAGACACGGCGCCCTTCCACACGCAGGCGTCGCTCCGCAAACAGCTGCACGGCTCTTGGATAGATGGTGTGCTCTTGCTCTAATATCCTGGCCGCCAAGGTCTCCGGCGTATCACCGTCGAGGATCGGGACCGCGGCCTGCAGAATAATGGGCCCCTCGTCCACCCCTTCGGTCACGAAATGAACCGTGCAGCCGGCCAGTTTACATCCCCACTCGATGGCCTTTTTCTGCACTTCGAGACCGGGGAACGACGGGAGGAGAGACGGATGAATATTCATCATACGGTTGGCGTACGCCTTGACCAGCATCGGGGTCACAATTTTCATGTACCCGGCCAGCAGCACCAGTTCCACGTCATGCTGCCTCAGAACCTGGAGCAATAATTGATCATACGCTTCGCGGCTGTCGGACCTGCCGGCAAACGGCTTCGGATCCAGAAACACGTCCTGAATGCCATGCTTTCTGGCCCGCTCGAGCGCCACGGCGTCTTTTTTGTTGCTGATGACCGCCACGATGTGTGCCGAGACGTCTCCTCGTTCGATCGCGTCGATGACGGCTTGGAGATTCGAGCCCCGGCCCGAAGCCAGCACTGCGACGCGGAGCGATGTGGAATGGCTAGTCGGCATATTGAACGTCCGCTTCACCGGCTGTGCCGTTGACGACTTCTCCGATGAGCGCGGCCTGCTCGCCCATCGCCAAGAGACGCGTCATCATGGCCTGCGACGAAGCAGGTGAGACGATCAGGATCAACCCAAGGCCCATATTGAACACCCGGTACATTTCATCCCGCGCCACCGCCCCCAGCGTGCTGATGACCGAAAAAATGGGAGGCACCGTCCACCGGCTCCGGTAAATCCTCGCACGCTGTCCCGTCGGAAGCACGCGCGGAAGATTCTCCGTGATGCCGCCGCCCGTGATATGCGCAATGCCTTTCACCGAAAATTCTTGGACTAAGGCCACAATCTGCTTCGCATAAATCCTGGTCGGAGTGAGCAACACCTCACCGAGAGGGCGGTCCAGTTCAGGGAGCCGGCTGGATACGGTGAGCTTGGCTTGATCGAACAACACTCGCCGGGCCAGAGAATAACCATTGCTATGCAACCCGGATGACGCCAGCCCAAGGATGACGTCCCCGGGGACGATGGTGCGACCGTCGATGATGTTCGGACGATCCACGGCCCCGACCGCAAAACCGGCCAGGTCATACTCGCCCTCCGGATAAAAGGATGGCATCTCGGCCGTTTCACCTCCGATAAGGGCGCAGCCCGCCTGGCGGCATCCATCGGCAATCCCCGTCACAACCTGCTGCGCTTTCGAAACCGACAGCTTACCCGTGGCGAAATAATCAAGGAAGAACAGCGGTTCGGCGCCGCTGACGGCGATGTCGTTGACACACATCGCGACTAAGTCGATGCCTACGGTATCGTGTCGATCCATGAGGAAGGCAATTTTAAGCTTCGTCCCCACGCCGTCCGTGCCGGAGACCAAGACGGGATCCTGATACTTCTTCGCTTGAAAACCAAACATCCCGCCGAACCCTCCCAGATCGCCAAGCACTTCCGGACGGAATGTCGAACGAACAAGGGGCTTGATGCGATCGACAAATTCGTCTCCCGCATCGATATCGACGCCTGAATCTCTGTAGGTGGTCATAATAGGTCGCGCATCTTAGCGGAGGGCTACGGCAGTGGTCAACGAAGCGATTATTCCCGTTGGCGTTGGGGCATTGGTCTCGACGAATACCCGCAGACGATAGGGCCCTTGAGACTGGTCACAAGAACAGCCACCAAGGAGGCCACGGTCACAACCGCGCAGCGACTTTACGGGTGTCTTCAAGTGCCGAGACAAGAACGGCGTGGGGGGACCATTTAAGCCAGGGTCGTTAATTCTCGGGCCGCATTTCGACTTCGAGGAGTTTGATCTTTCGATGCAGATGTGACCGCTCAATCTTCAGATCTTCCGCCGTGCGCGAGATATTCCAGTGGTGCTCGCGGAGCTTTCGCGCAATATAGTCCTTTTCGAATGCATTCCGGGCGTCTCTTAGAGAATCGTACGACTTGGTCACGAGCGGGCTTGCCGCCTGAGTGGCCGGCGCGGCCGAGGGGCTGCTGGCCCGTCCCTGCAACGCCGTTACCGCTTGCGGTGCGTCAATGACGGAACTGGGCACCATGATCATGAGTCGTTCGATCAGATTTCTGAGTTCTCGAATATTGCCCGGCCATTCATACTGTTGAAACACCGCCATGGCTTCCGGGGACACGTCTTTGATCCGAAGGCCCTGCTCTTCCGCATGGATCTTCATGAAATGACGTACGAGTGCCGGAATGTCCTCCCGTCGCTCTCGCAGGGGCGGCACAATGATCGGCACGACATTGAGCCGGTAGTACAGGTCTTCCCGAAACTGCCCTTTCTCAATTTCCTTCTCCAGATCCTTATTGGAGGCCGCCAGCACCCGCACATCGACTTTCATCAGTCTGGTGCCGCCGACTCGGGTGAATTGCTGTTCTTGCAGCGCCCGCAACACTTTGGCCTGCGTGTTAAGGCTCATGTCGCCGATTTCGTCCAGAAACAAGGTGCCGCCGTCCGCCTGTTCGAATTGGCCGCGCTTCATCGACGTCGCGCCCGTGAAGGAGCCTTTTTCATGCCCGAACAGTTCGCTCTCAATGAGCGTCTCAGGGATCGCCGCACAGTTGACCGCCACAAAGGGATGCTCGGCGCGAATGCTATGCATATGGATGGCGCGGGCCACCAGTTCTTTTCCCGTGCCGTTCTCCCCGCCGATCAGCACCCGGCTATTCGTGGGCCCGGCCGTTTCAATCAGCCGCCGGAGCTGCTGCATGGCGGCGGATTGCCCCACCAGCTCGAATTTCCGCTGCACCTTGGTTTTCAGCGAGCGATTTTCCTGCTCCAGCCGATACTGCGCCAGCGCATGCTTCACGCGCAACGTGACATTCTCGAGCGACAGCGGCTTTTCGATGTAGTCATAGGCGCCAAGCTTGATGGCTTTAACCGCCGTCTCGATGGACCCATGGCCGGACATCATCATGACGGGTGCGGTGGGCACGTACTCTTTGACTCGGCGCAAGGTCTCCAATCCGTCCATCTCGGGCATCCAGATGTCCAGCATCATCAGGTCGGGCGGATCGGTCGCGTAGATTCGCAGGGCCTCTTTCCCGTTGCTGGCGACCGCCACCTCATAGCCTTCATCTTCGAGAATGCTCCGCAGTGACGTCCGAATCGCATCTTCATCGTCCACGACTAAAATCGATGCTGACATGCTTCCCCCGTAATGGCGATGGGCGAGGCGCGAGACGCGGCGGGGGTAGTTCCCGCCGGTCTTCATCACTCGTCACACATCACATAGCGAGCTACACCGGCAAATCAAACGTGAAGACGGCTCCCCTAGGCTGGTTGTTGCCGGCCTGAATTTGTCCTTCATGATCGGTAATGATCCGGCGGACAATGGCCAGGCCTAACCCGGTGCCGGTTTTCTTGCGCGTGAAATAGGGCACGAACAGCCGTTCCTGATCTTCCGGCGCAATCCCGGGGCCTTCATCGGCCACCGCAACCACCGCCCTCTTTCGCTTCGTATCGTATTTAGAACTCACCCATAACCGTCCCTTTTGGTTCATGGCCTGGATCGCGTTATCGAACAGATTGACGAGCACGCGCTTGAGCTGTTCACGATCATAGTTGATGGGCGGCAGATCCTCGTCTAGTTCGACCAATAACTCGATGTCCTTGTGAGCGGCCCTATACAGCGTGACGACTTCATGGATGACTGCGTGGAGTGATTGGCGCATCATCTGCGGCGCCGGGAGACGCGCAAACTTTGAGAACTCATCCACCATGTGCTTAAGGCTGCCCACCTCATTGATGATCACCGTGGTCGCCTCATCGAAGACCCGGTCGAGATCCGGCGCCTTCTCGAAAAATTTCTTCCGGAGCCGTTGGGCCGACAACTGGATGGGGGTCAGCGGATTTTTGATTTCATGCGCGACCCGGCGGGCGACCTCTTGCCAGGCGGCGACCTTTTGGGCCTTGATCAACTCGGTCAGATCCTCAAAGACCAGTACAAAGCCCAAATCCTTGTTGGCCTCGTCGCGCATCCGCGAGCCGTTTAGGCCAATGGTCATGAGCTTGCCATGAAGATCCAGCTGTCCCTCCAGGGCCAGATCGTCCCGGTCATCGGCCTGCATACGGTCATAGGCGGTTTGGAAGAGGTCGAGGCCAAACTCCTTGAACGCCTCGTTGGCAGACCGACCGCGAAACCGATCGGCGGCGAGACCCAGAATGCGCTCGCCGGACGGGTTGAACGTCGTGATGATGCCATGGCGGTCGATGGACAGCAGGCCGGCGGCGATGGTGTCCACGACCGTCTCAATGTACGCACGCCGGCGATCCAGTTCGGCGTTGGTATTCCACAGCGACAGGTTGGCTTCTTCCAATTTCGACTTACTGCCCTGGAGATCCTCGGTCATCCGATTGAAGGAGTCGATCAAGGTCCCGATTTCATCGGTCGCCTGCGCCTCGATCTTGACCGACAGGTCGCCCTGGGCCACGGCTTCCGTCGCTTCCGCCAAACGTTGAATGGGGACCGTGATGCTGCGTGCGACATAAAAGCCGAACCAGGTCGCGCTGAAGACGATCAAGACCGTGACAACCGCGACAAACAGGTAGGCCCCGGCCTTGATGGGGTTTTTCATGGCCTTCATCTGCTTGTATTCGGTGTACTGGCGTCCGATCCCCTCCATCTTGGTCAGCAGGGACTCCGGCACATAGGCCTCCACGACCACCACGCCTTCCAGTTCTCCACGGCGAACGCTCGACGCCACCGGAATACCGGCACGCACCAGCCGCCCGGTTTGCGCCTCCTGGACCGAGGTAAACTCCTGCTTGCCGTTCAGCACTTGCAGCACCAGTTGGCTGATGGGCAGGTCCAGGACCCCGGGGGGAAGATCCTGATCCAGGGCCTTCGTCAGCGTTTCCATTTTCGTGGAAAACACCTCAATTCCGGCAACGCCGTATTCCGT
Organism: Nitrospiraceae bacterium; assembly: GCA_014534095.1. The sequence continues at coordinate 5,882 of JACVSD010000054.1, read as the reverse complement.
GCGCTTTCTCGCCATAGCCGCCACGAGGAGGTCCCGCTGTTCGGGAACGAGCAGATCTTCACGAAACAATTCCTGCCCGATGGCACGTGCACTGTTGACCGCCAGGGCGATATGGCCCGCATGCTGCATCCGGGCCACCTCGTACGAATCCTTCATGACCTTTTCAATCTGCTCGTTGAACCAGACATCCACCGCCTTGTTGACGAGCCCGCTGGCCACGACCGCCAGCAAGACGGTCGGGATCAATGAAAATCCGATGAAGGCCGCAATCAGTTTCGTGCGGAACCCCGAGCCGACGAGACGGTGCCGCCGTTCGAAGTACGCTTTGATCAGATTGCGGGACAACAGGAGGGTCAGCACCACAAAACCGATGAGGTCGAGATTGAGCAGCAGCAGCACAAAGGCGTAACTAGTCGTGGGAAGAAAGGAGTCGGTCTCGTCCCCGGCCGGCATGACAACTTGTGAGTAATAGAGCGTCAGGCCCAAACACGAGATGAGAAGAATCAGGACAATCCAGACCGGCCGCAGATGAGGCCGCTTCCGTTCCGGCTCCGACTGAGTGACAGACTTCTGACTTGAAGACAGCGCGATGGCGTCCGGCGTGGCCGGCGGCGCGGCTCCTATGACGGGCTTAAACCGATCCAACTCGGGCATCCGATCGCCTTCTTGGCCCCTGGCGGTGGCTTGCGGAAAGTGCACTCACTATAGCGGAATCACGGGGCAGTCTCCAAACCCTCAAAAAACTGTGGGGAAAGAACCGGAAGGGCTGAGCGGCTATTTCGGCGATGCGAGGGTGATGTACTTCATGCGCAGCGCGTACAACATATCCCGCAGCACCGTCTGCTCCTCAGGCGTCAGATTGCCTTTCGTCTTCTCTTCCAACACCGACAGGAGATCGATGATTTCCTTCGCCTGCGGGAGGTTGACGGGAACCGGTTGCTGCTGGGGGTCCAACTTTTCGCCCATCAGCATGAGCGACGAAGAACCGAGTGAAATGACAAAGGAGGAAAAGGTGACGGGCAGCCCCGGGGGTTCGTTGGTCCCGCTTGCCTGGGACGTTGGCCCGGTGACCGGCTTCTGCGCCGAAGCTGAACTCGACCCACTCTCCGCGCCTGCGCCCCGTCGATCCCGAATGACGAATCCTTGCTCCTGCTCTGCCATTGATCCCTCCGCTTGGCCATACCGTACCATTAGGGCCCAGTGCGTCGCAAGCCGGTCTGGTGCATTGAAGCGGCGGAGGAACTCGTTATACAGTGGGGGCACGCTCTCGCCGTAACATGGTGTCTTCGATGTCTGAACGGTTTTCCAAGCTGGTCGAACTCATGGCCGCCCTGCGGGCGCCCGACGGATGCCCGTGGGATCGAAAGCAGACCCATGCATCGTTGAAACCCTATCTCCTGGAGGAAACCTACGAGGTCCTCGAAACCATAGATCAGGAGGATGCTCTCAAACTGCGTGAGGAACTGGGCGACGTGCTGCTGCAGGTCCTCTTTCACAGCCAGATTGCCTCGGAAGCCGGGGCCTTCACTGTCGAAGATGTGCTCGACGTGCTAGCCACGAAATTGATCCGCCGTCATCCCCACGTCTTTGAAAAGGGCCAACAGGGCAGCCATCCAAACAATAGCGAGCAAGTGCTCAACCAGTGGGAGGAGATCAAACGGGCGGAACGCCAGGCTGCCGGAGGGGCCCAATCGGCCCTCGACGGAGTGCCCAAAACCTTGCCGGCTCTGTTACGGGCCTACCAGACACAGGCCCGCGCCGCCCGGGTCGGGTTCGACTGGCCGCACAATGCCGCCGGACTCGAGCAGATCTTCGGCAAAATTGCAGAGGAAGTAGCGGAACTCCGCGAGGCGTTGTCCGAGAACGAAGCTGCCAAGCAGACCTCGTCATCACCAGAGAGCGTCGGACGCGAGCACCTTGAGGCAGAACTTGGAGATATCTTCTTTTCGCTGGTGAATCTGGCCCGCTTCCTCAAGGTCAACCCAGAAGAAGCGCTTCGCGGATCGACCAACCGGTTCACCGACCGGTTTCATCTTGTGGAAGCTCAAGCTTCGGAACAGGGGCGTACCCTTGCTGACATGACCCTGGCTGACATGGATGCCCTGTGGGAACGAGCGAAAGAACGCCTACGCGGTTCGCATTCCGGTGGATCAAGCCCAAGGCCGCAGTCTCTGCAGGAAAAGCATGAGCGACGATAATCCCTATGAGGAAGGCAAACGAGCCGGTGCGCATCCGCTAGTGGTTGTCTTCGGCATTCTCTTGGGCCTCTGGCTGTTTGTCGCCTTGATCGTCCCGAATTCACGCAACAAGCAGGCAGCCGGGACGGAAGGGGCAAACGCCCCTCTAGTCGAAGATCCGGAGGCCGCACCGGTTATCTTCAAGGTCCAAACGACGATCCCTGACATGAATGCGATCGGCGTCGTCGTTCCGCCTCAGGCCACCGACAGCCAGATCATCGGCCTCTTAAAACGACTCCGCCAGGAACGGCTGGCTGCGAATCTGGGTGCGCATCTTCCGGCCACGACCCCCGGCCATAAACTGGGTGATCACGCAATCGCGGATATCTATATTTTTTCCGAGAAGCAGTTCGCGGAACGTGATACGCTGCGCACCTTGGCCCGAGGCGCCCATGCTCCCGGAGAGCTGTACCCTCAAGCCGTTCCGTTTGAAGTGGCGATGGAACATGTGCGGGGCCATTATCGAATCGACTTGAATGACACGGCGAAGCCCGACCGAGGATCACTGGGGTTTGCCGATGAGTCGGGAGTCCATTCCAGACAGTTCCGACCAATCTTCTAAGCGTGATTGCGCGAAGCCAGCCAGTGCACCGGCACCGCTAGGGCACTGAAAGGCCTGTGCGCTTTGTGATTTCTTCGCGCAGCTGATGTTTCTGCTGCTCGAGCAAGGCTTCAAGCTTGGGAAACAGGTGCGCCAAGGGGCCCACAAACGGCGCCAGCATGACGTCCCGTCGCTCCGCCAACATGCCTTCCGCTTCCGCGATTTGCACCTTCCAATCAGCAAGGGTCCGGGAGAGAATCTTGCCGATCACCAGTTGCTGCCCGGCCGACCCGGCCACCGAACCGAGCAGCCGTTGACGCAGCACGTCCAACTCGTCAGGGATCGACACTTTCACCCGCACCCCATGCGGCGTGGACCAGGTCTGCCGCTGGATGGAATAGTCGTAGGAGAACACCGGTTCTCGCGGCTCTCGAAACGGGCCGCTGACATCGGAAACGACCAACTTGCTATCCATCGATTGCATGTTCCGACACTCCTCCCATCCCGAAACCACACGTACTATAGAAACATGATTTCTACGATAACAAGAGACGCCCTATAGCGGAGCACCCGGCTGGGAGAGATACCGCAGAACCCGTTCTGCGGCGTGGGCGGCGTCCCGGATGCAATCCGGTATGCCGACTCCGCGATAAGCCGCTCCGGTGATCACTAATCCGCCATACCGGCTGAGGGCCGCCTCCAGCTGTGTGAGGCGGTCAAGATGCCCCACGGTGTATTGCGGCATCGCCTTCCACCATCGATTCACTTCAGCGTACGTCGGCTCCGCTTGGATGCCGCAGATGGCCGAGAGCTCGGCACGGACCCGGGCGATCAGTTGCGCATCGTCCCATTGCAGGATACCCTCCCGTCCAACCCCACCGACGTAACACCGAATCAGCACTTGGTCCGGCGGCGCTCGATGCGGCCACTTGAGCGAGGTCCACGTCGCCGCAATCAGCTCACGCCCTTCCTTCCGCGGGACAATGAATCCAAAGCCTTCGACCGCACCCATCACCGTCGCGGCCGGAAAAGCCATGGCAATGGTCGCCGTGGACGCATAGGAAATCAACTCCAGCAACCCGCCTGCGATGGGCGTCAGGGGCCGTACTAACCCTGCGGTCACATATGCGGGTGTCGCGACCACCAGCGTTTCACAAGAGAGAGCCGATCCGTCATGCAAGATCAGGTCGTACATCCAGCGGCCGGGCTGATGCGATCTGACCCGGAGCGCATCCACCTGACACCCGAGGCGAAGGTCGACACCCTGCTGGGTCAGCCGAGCCGTCAAGGCCGAAACCAGGTCGCCCAACCCGCGCCGCAGGCTCACAAACATCGTGCGCTTCGGAGTGTGTGATGTTGGCGCAGCCGCCTTCGCTCTCGCGGCCATCATGCCGCGAATGACGCTTCCGTACTGCTGTTCGAGATCATAAAAACGCGGGAACGTCGCCTTGAGACTCATCTGCTCGGCGTCGCCGGCGTAAATGCCGGCCATCAACGGCTCGAGCACACGCTCAAACGCTTGCGCGCCGAACCGGCGGCGGAAGAACGCAGCCAGCGACTCATCCCCCTGCGAAGGCCCTCGCGGCAAGACGATATCCATCCCCATACGGGCCAGTCCCCCACAGCTCAGCAGACCGCTGCGCAGAAACGGACCGAGCTGCTTCGGCACGAACGTAATCAGCCCTTCAGGCAGCTCATGCAGCCGCCCCCCCCAGAGGACGAACGCTTTCTTGCTCGTTTCTTTCGTGTTGATGAGCTGATCGGTGAGTCCCAGTTTCGCGCACAGCTCCAGCGCCGCCGGCTTCTGTGACAGAAATGAATCCGGTCCGGCTTCGGTGACAAGATCGCCGATTCGGTGGGTGACGATCTTACCGCCCCAGGAGGATCCGGCTTCGAGCAGGATGCAGTTGAGCGGTACGCCGGCTGCCGCAGCTTGTTCCTGCAATGAAAAGGCGGTGGCCAGGCCCGAAATACCACCGCCGACAATGGCCACCGTGCGGGTGCGACTCACGACCGGAGGCAATAGGATGATTCGTGCGCAGCCAGCACGTCGGCCAACGTCTCGATCAATGCCGGAGCATCGTTCAGCATGGCGATCCGTTCCAGCTGCATGTCTTTGCTCGCCGCGATCTGCTTTAACTCGATGTCGATATCGAACAACGTTTCAACATGATCACAGAGAAATCCGATGGGGGCGACCAGCAGATCCCGACAGCCTTCACCATGCAGGGCCTCCAGCGCAGACTCCACCGTTGGGCCTAGCCAGGGTTCACTCGATCGTCCCTGACTCTGATAGGCAAACCGCGTCGGCTGCGATCCCAACAGGGCCGTCACCGCCTGTACGGTGCCTTGGACCTCTTCAGGGTACGGGTCATTCATCGCGATGATCCGTTCGGGAAGACTATGCGCCGTGAAGAGGACGGGCACGCTGGCCCGCACGCCCGATGGGAACTTGAGCAAGGCTTCTTTGATGCGCCCCGCGAGCGCGGCAATGAACCTGGGGTGCCGATTCCAGCTGCCGACATAACTCACGGGACATTGGCTCTCAAGCGCAATCCGAGCCTCTTCCACTTTCTTTTGATAGGCACCCGTACTGAGCGATGAGCGCTGCGGCGCCAGGCACACACCGATAATCTGTTCCGGCTCGTCCTTCACCAATTCGGCATAAGCCTCCTTGATAAAGGGATGCCAATGCCGCAAACCCACATAGACCTTGTACCGATCGGGGCGAGATTGATTGAGGCGCTGTTCGAGCTTGCGGGCGAGCTCGCGGGTAATGCCAACGGCCGGGGATTTGCCGCCGGTTGCGCGATACCGCTCCCGGATCTCTTCGACCAGTTCGGGCGGCGTCGGACGGCCACCGCGCACGTCGCGCAGAAATGGTTCGACATTCTCGAGAGAGTCGGGGCCTCCCATGGCCATCAGCAAAACGGCGACGGGATTCGCTGACCGTGGCATGCGATGCTCGCCTGGACCTAGCGCTGACTGAGTTTATGAACCATGTCGATGGTCGCGGCGACGTGATCGACCGGTGTGGTAGGCAGGATACCATGGCCTAGATTGAAGATGTGTCCGGGGCGGCCGGCGGCTCGTTGCAAAATGTC
>JACVSD010000089.1 GCA_014534095.1 Nitrospiraceae bacterium | reverse complement strand
GTCGAAATGTCATCCACTCCGGATCAAGCCGCACCCGTAACGGTCTATCCGGCAGCTGCAACTTGACGCTAGTGTCCGCGCCATCGATCGTGATCCAGCGACTTTCGATTTTGTCATTCATAGTAATTTCAAGAGGAAGAGCGACACGGAACGGCCGGCTGGCCTGTCGGATCTGCGTTGTGAGTTCCCATCGCTCTCCAGTCGCTTCGCTCGGCAGACGGCTGGTCCTGACATCTCCAAGTGATATCACCGGTGCACCCGACTGTTCGATCCACTGAGCGAAAAACCACCGGAGGTCTTTCCCGCTTTCTTGCGAGAAGACCTGTTCCAGACTGGTCCAATCAGCCGACCGACTCTTATAATGTGTCGCGAGCTTCTTGACCCCGCGCCAGAATGTTTCATCCCCGATCTCATGACGCAGCAGATGGAAGATAAAGGCCGCTTTCTGATAGCCGATGGCGTTATCGTGCTCATCGCTCTTCCGGACGAACTGTGCCACCGGATAATCCCGGTCCGGTGACACGTAGAGGCTGTATCCCTGAAGCATCATCCGCCGCTGCTCCCGCGCCTGCGGCGCATCATGGGATAACTCATGCCAGTAATAGTTCGCCAAATACGTGGTGAGCCCTTCAACCCAATTGCCGCTGTCTGACCGATTGAACACAGAATTTCCAATCCATGAATGGACAATCTCATGGCCGAGCGCATACGGCTGCACGTAGTGCCGCTTGATGCTTCCACTGCCGAGGAGCGTGAAGGAAGGCATGCCCAGCCCGCTGGCAAAAAAGTTTTCCACCACGGCGAATTTGTGAAATGGATACGGGCCTAACAACGATACATACGCATCCAGATACTTCGCCGTCGCATCCAGATATTCGTCGGCCAAACCAGCGTTGTCGGGAAAGAAGAAGGTCGCGAGCTGCACCCGTTGATCCTCCGGGCCTCGCCATTCACGAGTCTTGCTTACAAACTTATTGGCCACCAGGGTGAGCGCCTCGGAACGGTCCCGCACCTGCCAGCTGCACACGTTCTTCCCGTCATGCAGAACCTCCTGGGTGAGCGTTCCCTGCGTGACGACGGTCCATTGAGCGGGTACTTCAGCCGTGACCGCGAACGAGCTGAATGATCCCGGCATGTCCGGATACCACTGGGTTTCACTGCTGAGATAGACGCCTTCAGGTCCGATATGGCCAGCGGTTTCGCTCGGCGTGACAAATCGCAGATGCCGCGGTTCGGTTGGCGGATCGTTGATGGCGCCGTGATAGGTCCAGGTCAGGACCGCACGTTCTCGTTGCCAGGCCTCCGGCAGCGTGACCACCACCCGCTGGGTGGAAGGTTCCCTGAGTTGTTCGGTGGTATAAGGAAGAGACGCGCCGGGCTGCACGCGGCCGGAGGAGTGAGGGCGACCGCCCAACGCGACCGAGTCAACGTGCAGCGATGGGGCAAGCGTAAAGGTGAGCGTCCTCAGTCCGCCCGGGACATGAATCGTAACTTCATCCTGAGCCGTCAATACGTGCGTCGCCGGATCCAGCTCCACGACGAGCTGGTGATGAACGACCTCTGCACGTCCGGATGGAACGTCCTGCCCCCACGCGGTGGCGGCGGTGAGCAGAAACAGCAAGCTGAGTGGAAGAGACACATTCCCGATGGACATCGGGAAACTTTTAGCACTCGCGGCACACGAGCACAAGCTGGATCGCCGTGAGCAGGCGCTCCAGATCGATCGGCTTGACCAGCACTTCCTGCGGTCCCAAGGCCCACGCCTCTTCCAGCAGTTCCTCGTTATGACTTCCCGTCATGATGATAACGCCGCCGGGATATTCCTTTGCCCGCAGCGCCTGCAGCACTTCGATACCGGCCATTCCTGGCATGATCATGTCGAGCAAAACGACATCCGGAGGCGTGTCGTCGACCAGGCGCAAAGCATCATATCCATCCTTTGCGCCGAGGACGCGGTATCCTCGACGGCTCAGGAACTTCACAAGTAGATCCCGGACCAGCGGATCATCGTCCACGACCAGGATGGACTCATCGATCTGTTGCGGCTCGTGTCCTCCCTCCGGAAGCGGCGCTGGATTGGGACGGAGGGGAAGCTGCGCCACCCGATTCACAGCCTCTACCAGAATGTCGAGGGAGAGCCCTTTTCGGATAAAATCCGTGACTCGTAACGCTCGGGCTTGATTCTCCTGCACTTCCGTCGCTCCCCCCCCGAGGATGATGACCGGCGCGTGAGGATCCATGGCGCGGATTTCCTTCAAGATGGTCAACCCGTCCATGTGAGGCATGCGGAGGTCCAGAAGGGTCACCCGCGGCGCATGCTTTTGAAACAGCGCGAGGCCTTCCGGGCCGTTGGTCGTTGAGATGACCTGATAGCCATGGCGTGTGAAGACATTCTGCAGGAGATCGCAGTTCATTTGATCATCGTCAACGATAAGGATTGGAATCATGTCACCCGACCTTTCCCGTCACGCAGGAAGACCGCACGGTCGTCGCACGCAGTGAGGAAAGAATAACACGGGGTTGCTCAGATGAGAACGAAATGCGGCGTTATGAACTCGCTGTGGATGGGCCGAAGAATGCCGCGACAAATGCTTCGGCGTTGAAGTCCTGTAGATCTTCCGCACCCTCGCCCACTCCGACGAGACGGACCGGAATCTTGAGATCCTCGGCAATCGCCACGACGATGCCTCCCCGAGCCGTGCCGTCCAGCTTGGTGAGAATCAGACCGGTCACCCCAATGGCTTCATGAAACTGCCGGGCTTGCGCCAGTGCGTTCTGCCCGACCGTCGCGTCCAAAACGAGGAGCACCTGATGCGGTGCGCCGGGCAATTCCTGGCTGATCACGCGTTTCACTTTGCGCAGCTCATCCATCAAGTTGGACTTGGTGTGCAGGCGACCGGCCGTATCGATCAGCACCACATCAGCCGCCCGGGCTTTGGCTGCGACGATGCCATCAAAAGCTACCGCTGCCGGATCCGCCCCATGCCGCTGACGGATGACCTCGGCTCCAACGCGATCGGCCCATACCTGCAATTGATCGATGGCGGCCGCCCGGAACGTATCACCGGCTACTAATAACGCCCGACGGCCGGCCTTTGAAAGGCGTTGTGCTATTTTGGCAATTGTCGTCGTTTTACCGACCCCGTTCACGCCGATGACAAGAACGACATACGGCTTAGGCCCGTTCTCGATTAACTCCTCTAATGTCGATCCGGACACCGGTTTGAGCACGTCATAGAGGGTCCGGCTTAACATGCCTTGAAGCCCTTCAGCCGTGGCCCCGCTCATACTGCGGGCCTGCTGATTGACCTGCTCGATCAACCGATCGACGACGCGAGCCCCTAGATCCGCACCGAGCAACGCCGCCTCCAGTTCTTCAATCAGCGCCGCATCCGGGGGCCGCCCGAGAAAGCGATCGAGCGACTGTTTCACCGCGCTCCGGGTCTTACCCAATCCTTCGCTGAGCTTCTGGAACCATCCCATGGTCAGTGGTCCGTACTTGCTGACGCCTCAGCCATCAGACGGGGCAGAGGCCGGAGAGTTTTCAAAATGGTCCGTTCTTTTCGCTGCATGCGCGCCGCCTCGCGGTCGCCTCGCTCGTGGTCATATCCGCAAAGGTGCAGCACGCCGTGAATGAGTAGAACCGTGAGTTCTTCATCCACAGATCGTCCTGCCTCGGACGCCTGACGTTGTGCCGTGGGGACGGAAATCACCACATCGCCCAGGAGGGCCGGACAAGGGCTGTCCCACTCGCGCATGGCGAACGCCAACACATCGGTGGTTCGGTCTTTATGACGGTACACCTGATTGAGACGCCGCATCCGGCGATCTCCCACAAGCTCAATACTCAGCTCGGATCCTGATTCGCCGACCGCCGACAGCACTTGTGTCACCAGCCTCCTGAAGCGGGCCTGATGAATCTTGCTCTTGGTCAAACGGACCCTGATATAAGGGGCCATTTAGTGCGATTGGCTCGGGTCCTTGGCGGATGCGATGGACGACTTGCGGTGAGTACCTGTGGAATGGCGTGAAGATGATGACCGGTCCTTGCCTTCCGAGTTGATGGCCTGATGGCGATCATAGGCTTTGATGATGTCCTGGACCAGGCGGTGCCGCACGACGTCTTTGTCGTCGAAATAGACGAACTGGATGCCATTGATGTCGCGCAGAATATCCTTCACTTCAATGAGTCCCGATACGCGATCGGTCGGCAGGTCAATTTGGGTAATGTCTCCCGTTACCACCACCTTGGAGTGGAAGCCAAGGCGGGTCAAAAACATCTTCATTTGTTCCGCCGTCGCATTCTGTGCCTCGTCGAGGATGACGAACGAATCGTTGAGCGTCCGCCCCCGCATGAAAGCCAGCGGGGCAATCTCTATATCGCCGCGTTCGATGAGCCGATTTGCGCGGTCCATATCGAGCATGTCGAACAACGCATCATAGAGTGGCCTCAGATAAGGATTAACCTTTTCATAGATGTCGCCGGGAAGGAAGCCCAGCTTTTCTCCCGCTTCGACCGCGGGACGTGCCAAAATGATCCGGCTCACTTCCTTTTTCAGCAACGCACTGACGGCCATCGCCATCGCCAGGTACGTCTTACCTGTCCCTGCCGGGCCAATGCCAATCACGATATCGTGCTTTTCAATGGCTTCGATATAGGCTTTTTGTGTGGGGGACTTCGGAGCAATGAACCGCTTTTTGGTGACGATCGTCGACGTGCCACCCAACACGTCCTTGATGGGCGCTTCGGGCGTTTGGCGCAATGCGGTCAGCGCATGCGTTACATCCTCCGGCTGCAGAGTCATACCCTCATGGGTCAACGAGGCGAGTTCGAATAAAATCCGTTCAGCTTGGCGGGTGGCTTCTGGAAGGCCATCTACTGTCAGTTCTTCTCCCCGCGCCGACAACCGCACGCCCAATTCATCCTCGATCAGCTTGAGATGCCGATCATGATGACCGAACAGCGATGCCGTATCTGTGCCTTCCCTTAGTTTCAGCTTACGCACGTATGCAGTAGTTCCCTCTCTCCGGTGTCATTCTAACAGAGAGGAAAAAGGGGAGACAAGCGGAATGACGGTGCTCAAGGGTCAGTTAGGAGATCGAGAGATGCAGATCGAATTCCTGATGCGCCTCTCCCCCCTGACCATCGCGCGCGATCACTTTTATGTGAAAGGTTCCATGCTGGCCGGATGGAATCTGCCAAGCGATGTGGCCGGATTGTTCGTCGATCGTCATTCCTGGCGGCGCCATATCCAGCTGGTACACCAGCTTATCCGCATCTGCGTCAACGGCTTTCACCGCATACTCATAACGCTCAGACGTGGTGGAGGGCGGCGGTGTGGACAGAATCTTTGGAAGGCTGTTTGTGAGCACCAGAATATCGGATCGCATTGCGTTGCCAAGCCCACTAGGGTCTCGCGCCGTCACTTCCACGGCTATCTGATCTCGCGATCGAAAGCCGGTTGTTTCAAGAGACGCGTCCTCGCCCTCTTTGATGACGTCATTATTCTTGTACCAACGATAGGCAAGTTCTACGCGGTCATGGTCAGGGTCACTGACCTCGGCGTGGGCTTGCAGGGTCGCCCCGGCCATGGCCGCCAGGGGCGCCAGAGTCACGGAACTGATCCGGGGAGCCGTATTGCCAACCGGTACGGCTTCGGTCCAAAACGCATTACCTTTCTGCGTCCCATCGGAAGGAACAATCCGTGCCGTGATCATGTGTCCGCGCCGCAATGAGTCCGCTGGCAAGGTCGCGTTGGTTTGGCCCTTTGCTTCGACGCCGTTCACATACCATTGATACTGAAAAGTTACGGCTTCCCGTTCCGGATCTTCCGCATGGATCTGCACCGCAATAGGAGCATCCAATGAAAGAGGATTCTGGAGTAACTGGGCCGATGTTATGACGGGAGGCTGGTTCCCAGACGATGACACCGTGGGTGTTGAGGCAGTCGGAGAGGACCCACCGCTGCAGGAAACTATGGAGAGCACGAGTGCTACGCCAACGAATAATAACGGCCCACCTGCCTGGGAGAGGAACAATACGGTCATGCGGCGCACTTCTGTCATCTCCTTCCTTATCCGGTAGACCTTAGCCATTAGGGCATTAGCGCGCTCAATCTACAACGCCGGCATATCAATCCCGCTGATGGACCCAGCTGACGAACCGGCTGTAATAGTCCCCGGCGCTGGTGCATGGTTTGCTGGCGGCGCCCGTGCTCATTTGTATGGCTCCGCTCATGCCGCCGCTGCACCCTCCACCGCCTCCGCCGGCCCCCTGTCCCCCCGATCCTTGAGAGCCGATCTGAACGGACATGGAGGATGCCATTCCGACGCCAAGGTCAATCCTGGTTGTGACGTTCACATTGCTCCCGGCCGCCGCTGTACCGACTAATGGCGTCGTGGCCGCAGTCCCCGTTTTATAGAAGAGCGCGAACAAGTAACTATTACCTGTTGAGGCACAGAAATCGTTCGTCGGCACGAACGTGGGAAAGAAGACCGTGCCGCCAATCAACGTCGGGTTCACGACCGACCGCTCGGCTGCGTTGGTTCCTGACCCGATCGGGAGCGTGACCCGCCAGCCGTCTTTACTCTGGACAAGGCCGACCATCGAGGTCGTTCCGGTGCCACTAAATGAGGTGACACCGGGATTGGTGGGATCAGTAACTTGATTCGTACTGGGATCACACACGACACAGACAACGGCGTTCGTCACGTCAACCAGATCGTCGTCAAGACAACTGGTCACACTTGTCTGCGTACAGGTCCCGTTCATTGCGGAATCTTTGATGCCATAGAGGCGCTGAACACTGTTGTCGATCTTATCGGCGTTCCCAAAGTAACGACCCGTGCCAAAGAAGACCCACACC
>JACVSD010000111.1 GCA_014534095.1 Nitrospiraceae bacterium | reverse complement strand
CCCAATCGAGATCAGCAATACATCGGTGTCCACCTTCGTGTCGTCGGCGAGCGTGACGGAGAGCACTGCGGTGTGATCCACCGCCTTAATGGTCGTACCGGTCCGGACCTCCACCCCGCGTTTCTTCAGCTCCCGCTCCATCATGGTGGAGAGTTCTTCGTCTTCGAGCGGCAACACGCGCGGCTGCAATTCCACCAGAGTGACCTGCGTGCCCAGCCCGCTAAAGAGCGAGGCGCACTCGCAGCCTTCCACGCCGGCACCGAGAATCACCATTCGTCCGGGAGCCACCTCGAGGTCGAGCGCGTGTTGGCTCGTGATGACCTGCCGACCGTCGATGGGAAATTGCGCCAGCGCCGGCCAGGACGAGCCGGTGGCGATGATCACGGCGTCGCCTTGGACCGTCCGCTTGGTTCCGTCTGCGCCGGTGACCTCGACGGTACGCGCGTCCAGCAATTCGCCGGATCCGATGACGAGGTCGATGTTCCAGGTCTTGAACAAGGTGCCAATGCCTTTGACGAGGCCGGCCACCACCTTGTTTTTCCGGGCCACCATCCGCGCCAGATCGTAGCGGGGCGGCGCAGACAGCAGGAGTCCGAGGTCTTCGGATTTTTTCAATTTGTCGCCGAGTTCAATGACGGATAACAGGGCCTTGCTCGGAATACAGCCCCAGTTCAAACACACGCCGCCGAGGGCGTGCCGCTCGATGACGGTGACGCGCGCACCGAGTTGCGCCGCTCGGATGGCCGCTACGTAGCCGCCGGGCCCGGCGCCGAGAATGACAATGTGGGTCGATGTACTCATGGATGCATGCGCCACGGTGTCATGCAGTCATCGACGGCCGCATCCCCTGCGTCATGAGTACAGTAGAAGCGGGTCAATGTTTTTGAGAGGCGAGAAAGCGCTCGTACTGTTCGGCCGTCATCAACTGATCGACTTCGGCGGGGTTCGCCAATTCGATCACGGCAATCCATCCCCGGCCGTACGGATCCGAATTCAAGACTTCCGGATGGTCCTTCAGATCTGTATTGACCTGCGCAATCGTCCCGCTGACCGGCGTATAGAGCGTGGATGTCGTCTTCGTGGATTCCACCTCGCCGATCTGCTGCCCTGCCTTCACGACCGCGCCGGCTTTCGGGGGATCCAAAAAAACAATGTCCCCTAAGGCATCCTGCGCAAAATGGCTGATGCCTACCGTGGCCTGCGTGCCATTGAGGCGCACCCATTCATGTTCCTTGTGATACCGCAGATCGGCTGGAATCATACAGTCCTCGTTTCTTCAACATGAAAGCGGACAACGGGTTCGGATCGTAGTGGGCCTCGCCGGGGTTTGTCAAGGAATGCGCCCGGAGGACTCCGAACGGAGCGCGAAAACATGCAGGGCTCGCCTGGAACTACCGTTTCACACGAGAATCGTCACGCCGGAGCCTCGGCAGAACCGCCGGCACCGCCATACGCCGGCGGCGGCATGACACCGTCCACCTAGCTGAAGATCTCCATGCCGGGGAAGAAATAGCCGATCTCAAATTGCGCGGTTTCCGGAGAGTCGGATCCATGAACGGCATTAAACTCGATGTTCGCGCCATGGGCCTTCCGAATAGTCCCGGCCTCGGCTTTGGCAGGATCAGTGGCACCCATCAGTTCGCGGTTCTTCTTGATCGCGTTGTCACCTTGCAAGACCATCACGAGTGCAGGACCGGACGACATGAAGGTACAGAGGCTGTCAAAGAACGGCCGGGCTTTATGCACGGCATAAAATCCTTCCGCCGTCGGCTTCGACATCTGCATCAACTTCATCGCCACCGGCTTCAATCCCGCCTGTTCATAGCGGCTCAGGATATCGCCCATCACGTTCTTCTTTACCGCATCAGGCTTGATGATCGCTAACGTTCGTTCACTCATGGGCTCTACGGTTCCTCCGCACGGTTAAATGATCAATGAGAAATATCGCGCGCATTATAAGAAGCTCACAATGCCCTTGCAACTAGCGCTCCAAAAAGCCGGCCATGGTTGCCGGTATACGTCCATGGCCTATCTCGACACACCGAGCACGCGGAGACCGCTTGCCCTCGCTGCTGTGGCCAATGCCTCGTCATGCGTCGCCATCACAAGATCCGCTTCGGTCCGATCCTTCCACAGTAAAGCAGTGGCGATGTGGATGGCATCCAGCGTACCGAGTGCGGTAGGCAGGGGATGAGCGGCTCTTGCCAAGACCGGCCTGGTCAACTCGACCACTTCCATAGCTTCCACCAGACGGAACACCGCCTCTCTCCGCGAGGCGATCTCCGCGTCGTCCAATCCTTCGGACAGCCTCAATCGATCCAACGTGCGCAAGCATTCGACTTCGACCAGCGCGGACACCACGCCCCTGGTTATCGATCGCCATTCCTTCAATGCATTGGCTTGCCCCAGAATAATACGAAGAATCGTGGAGGAATCGAGATAGGCGATCACTACTCAGCCCTGTCGCTCTTCTAACAACAGCGCGACAATATCGCGACGAAATCGCAGCGGCGGGGGCAAGGACACTTCCCTCAATGACGGCGAGCCGGGTAAAGGACTTCGGATGGTTAATGATTGTCCATGCTCCTCATACGGCACAATCCGCGCGATCGGCGTACTGCGGTCAAGCACGGTGACCGTTCGTCCAGCCCGTACCTTGCGGAGGTATTCACTGAGTCTGCTCTTCAAATCTGCGACGCGGACGGTGATCATGGACACATGGTAGTCATGAACGGTCTTACAAGCAATCGGTAATTCATACCTCCGCCAAACGCTCGCAAGACCGAT
Organism: Nitrospiraceae bacterium; assembly: GCA_014534095.1. Next base: position 2,808 of record JACVSD010000111.1, on the reverse strand, counting down.
CGACTGAGTGAGAAACCCGCCATGCCGCTATGAGGTCGCCTTTCCATGCGATGGCAGTCAGCGCTGACAAGGACACGGGCAGGGTGCCTGGCGAGCCGGTGATCGTGCTCATTCCCGGTTCAATCGTCTCGGGAAGGACGATGGATAAACCGGCCTTGTGCAACGCCCGGCCGAAGAAGGTCTTCCGTGGCGGTTTCGACGCTGCCGCCTTCGTCATCGAGCTGGTTCTCTTGAAGCAACGCGGCCACTTCCCACCCGACGTACAGGAGGAACACCGGCAGACTCAGCATTGTCACGAGGATCAGCAGGAGCAGCCACTTGATACGGCGCAGTTCTCTGAGCAGAAGATCGGGAGCCAGTCCATCCATCAGGGGTCTCGGGGCAAGGTTAGGAGGCAAATCGGGCAGCGAGTTCGTGGGGCTTGAAGACGCCGCGTTCGGTAATGATCCCGGTAATCCACTCGGCCGGCGTCACGTCGAACGCCGGGTTATAAACGGCGACGCCGTCCGGCGCCACCGGATGGCTGCCATGGATCGACGTCACTTCCAGCGTCTGGCGCTGTTCGATCGGAATGTCGTCCCCCGACTTGGTCGTCAAATCGATCGTCGAGTAAGGCGCGGCCACATAGAACGGAATGCCATGCGCCTTCGCCAGTACCGCGACCGAATAGGTGCCGATCTTATTGGCCACATCTCCGTTCGCCGCAATGCGATCGGCGCCGACCACGCACAGGTGAATCCGGCCCTGCCGCATCAGGGCGCCGGCCATGTTGTCAGTAATGAGCGTCACGGGAATGTGATCCTGCATGAGTTCCCAAGCCGTCAATCGGGCGCCTTGAAGGACCGGCCTGGTTTCATCGGCGATCACCTCAATCTTCTTGCCCTGCTCCCATGCCGCCCGAACCACTCCCAAGGCCGTGCCATAGCCGGCCGTCGCCAGGGCCCCGGCGTTGCAATGCGTCAGCACAGTCTGCCCGTCACGAATCAATTCGGCGCCATGCCGCCCCATCGCCTTGCACAGCGCGATATCCTCGTCGTGAATCGCCTGTGCTTCCTGGAGGAGCGCCTCCCGAACCCGGCTCAGCGGCTGGCTCTTGAGCTGCCCCAGCCGTACTTTCATCCGTTCAATGGCCCAGAAGAGATTCACCGCGGTGGGACGCGTCGCAGCCAATTGGTCGCAGACAGCCAGCATGGACTCATGAAACGTCGCTTCATCCGCGGTCCTCAGATCCTGCGCGCCCAGCGCCACTCCCATGGCAGCCGTCACGCCGATCGCGGGCGCACCACGCACCTTCAACTCGCGGATCGCCCGGGCGACGCTCTCGACATCCCGACAGTCCAGATAGCTGACCGTGCCCGGCAAGCGGCTTTGATCCAGCAATCGGACCGCCCCGTCTTTCCATTCAACCGTGGCAATCATGGGGAAGAGTTGTAGCGGAACGAACCCTACGGTGCAAGACCATCCGCATCAGCCCTCTTCGAGCTGATCCCCTCCTAAAGTGGGCCCAGTAGAACTATCAGTCCTCATCAGCAGTTTCGCGAGTGCACGACAGCGGCCTTGTCCGTATAGTGCCCCCATATGGTGACCGATACCGAAAGAATGTTGAAGCGTCTCGACGAGTCGGTCCAGGAACTCCGGCTATTTTTTCGGACGCATCAACACCTGACGGAAAGCGAACAGCTGTTTGTTGAAAACCGTTTGATGATCCTGCAGATCGAATACACGACCTGGGCGCGAGAGAAGCTGGCCAGAAAGAAAACAGGCTCCGCCGCTCATAAGAAGCGCACCGCCATGGATCGGGCTTTGGACGCTCCAATGACAACATCATCCGATCCCCCATCGCGACAAACGCCATAACCCTACGCTGGTCGGCCGAGCAGTCTGCTGGGCGAGGAACCGCAGGGATGCGGCGTTCTTGCACGGGCTAACCGCGTTGAGCCCTTGGTCGGGAATCAGAGTAAGCAGTTCCGCCGTAACGATCTACCAGGCCAGTCCTCATAAGACACCTCACCGGCTCACAATCCAGCCAATAGAGGTCGGCTCAGCCTTGTATTCTTTCGTGAACGCTTCGCAATAACTCTTCCGGACAAGATACATGGTCTTGGGCCATTGCCGGCGAGCCTCGTCAGTGAGACCGGTCTCATCACATTGAATGAGATCCCGGTGTAAGAATTGCCCGATAACCTGAGCCGAACGGAGCGCCCCCATAGGCGTGTAATCGGCAAGGACCGCCGATCCTTCCGGGACCTGCTCCTCGTAGGCATGCACAAAGGCTGCTGCCGATCTATCGGGGATGTAGGGTGACAAGTAATACGTCGTATCATCCCGAAACGGGAGTTTGGACGGATGCGCCGGAAGCGTGATCCATCCGCTGCTCGCCAACACCGCCGTGCTCACTAAGATCAATGGATGAACGAGGATGAGAGCCAGCGTGAGAAGGTGGGCCCGGCTATATACGGCAGATCGTCTGAACATAAAGGCCACGCCGAGAACTGCATAAAGGGCCGCACCCGGCAAAAAGAACGTAAAGCGATCATTGATTCCATAACTGACAGCGAACAATAGATTGAGCGTCGCAGCCCACCACAGCACTCTCATTTTGGGAGCCGTGGCCGGCGAGAATAAGCCCAGCAGTCCGATCCCACAGAGGGAAACCAGAGCGAGAATGACATACGCCTTGTCCGCAATCACTTTATCAAACCGCAGCAAGGCCGATTCCCAACCGATAGGCGCCACCCCGTCCGACCCGGTCATAAACAACCGGATCGCAGTCCACAACGATCTCCCAGACAGGACGTCATTGAGCAT
>JACVSD010000052.1 GCA_014534095.1 Nitrospiraceae bacterium | reverse complement strand
GGTAAGAACCCGGTGTTATAGACCGTGGGTGCCTGGCGCCCGCCTGCCGTTCCGAAGGCCCCGATAGAGAATTGCCGAGCATCGGCAAAGCCCGTCCCTGGATTATGGCAAAAGGCACAAGAGACCGAGTTGTTTTTTGATAGCCGGGTGTCGAAGTACAGCTTGCGGCCGAGTTCGACTTTCGGAAGATAGCCCAGATTGGTGGGAGGGCTCGGCACGTAGGCAGGCAAGGGCGCGATGTCCGGCACGGACATCCCATCCAGGGACAACATCCCTTGAACGCCATCCTCCGCTTCGATCAGGGATGGCACAATCGCCGTCATGGAGCACAGGATGGCCACCGCAATGCTGCGCAGAACCTGGCGCACGATCACTCTCGGCATACAGCCCCCTTCAAGATTGGATTGCGAATCGCCCGCAGTGAGCGAGTAAGGAGAGCAGACAGACGATCAATGGGTTAGACGGACTCCCCCATCTCTAAATCCGTCGCCAGTCCGAACGACCTGGCCGCCTCCTCGCTTCCCGGCTCTCCTTCCCAATACAACATACGCCGGCAGTAGGGACAGACTTGCAGATCCTCGGACCGTTTGACTTGCGCGATCAACTGGGGAGGGATTTGAAGACGGCAACCCGAGCATATCCCGCCTCGCACCGCCGCCAAGGCGTGATCTTTTCGGGCCGTCTTGATCTGGGAATATCGCTCCAGGAGCGACTTCTCGACCTTCGCCGCCGCCCTTTCATAGCGCCTTTCCAGTTCGGCCAGCTCGGAGGCCAGCACACGGTCCTGTTCATCGAGCGCCCGCTTCTCTTCCGCGAATGCCGTCTCGAGCGTCTGAACCTTTTCCTGCGTCTCCGTCACAGTACGCTGGAGTTGATCGATCTTCTCCATGGAGACGAGAATCTTTTCCTCAAAATCGCCGCGCTTCTTATTCGCCAAGTCGATCTCGAATAAATGCGCCTGATATTCCTTGTTGGTCTTCAACTCCGACAGTCGCGACCTCATTTTGTGGACGTGCGCTTCGTGGATCTCGAGGTCTTTCTCGTGCGTACGCCGCTCTTTGCTCAGCGCATCAAGAGCCAGCTTTGTCTCATGCAGGAGCTGTGCGGCCTCCCGCAGAGGCGCTTCGGCGGCGTGGATGCGATCCGGGATTTTATGACGGAGATCACGGATCTCCATCATGCGGAGATCGTACTTCTGCAACTCAACGAGCGGGGTAAGCTTAGGATTCAACGGACCCTTTCCGACCGGGCAGGCCTCTTCAGCAGGAATCTTCCTCTTGGTGGGCCCACTAGGACTTGAACCTAGGACCAGCTGATTATGAGTCAGCCGCTCTAACCACCTGAGCTATGGGCCCAGCCGGACACCGGGAGGAGCCATCCATCCGGGCGGCGGTCGATTCTATGGCCGCCGAGAGATGGAGTCAAATCCACAAGATCCATTCCCGCTCAGAGGCTTTCCACGAAACTCCGGAGCTTCTTGCTCCGGCTGGGATGGCGCAGTTTTCTCAAAGCTTTGGCTTCGATCTGACGAATACGTTCGCGCGTCACTTCAAAATCCTGCCCCACCTCTTCCAAGGTGTGATCAGTGGCCTCTCCGATGCCGAACCGTTTCCGCAAGACCTTTTCTTCACGTGGGGTCAAGGTCTCCAGCGCGCTGTTGATTTGCCGCTGAAGATCATACCGAATCGCTGCTTCCAACGGCGACACCGCTTTCTTATCTTCGATAAAATCTCCCAGATGGCTGTCCTCTTCTTCCCCGATAGGCGTTTCGAGCGAGATCGGCTCACGGGCGATCTTGAGGATTTTTCGCACCTTATCGAGCGGGAGATCCATGCGCTCTGCGATCTCTTCAGGCAACGGTTCACGCCCCAGCTTTTGGACGAGGTGCCGGGAGGTGCGAATCAGCTTGTTGATGGTTTCAATCATATGGACCGGGATGCGAATCGTGCGCGCCTGATCCGCGATGGCACGGGTGATGGCTTGTCGGATCCACCAAGTGGCGTACGTGCTGAACTTATACCCGCGCTTGTACTCGAACTTGTCCACCGCCTTCATCAAGCCGATGTTGCCCTCCTGAATGAGATCCAGGAACTGCAGGCCCCGATTGGTGTACTTCTTTGCAATACTGACGACCAAGCGCAAATTCGCTTCCACCAGCTCGGCCTTGCCGCGCTTGACCTTTTCCTCCGCCACGTCGAGATGCTTGACCGCATCCTTGATTTCCTCGGCCGAGGCCAGAGCTTCTTCAGTTTCCAATTGTTGGATCTTCGCTTTGGCGGCTTGATAGACCCGCCTAATCTCGGTCAGGCCCTCTTCCGAAATGCCGGTCTTGCGCTTGACCGCGAGAAAGTCCTGCCTGGTCCGGCACAGCTTTTTAAGCAGTTCGGCGCCGGCTTCGCCTCCGACACCAATCCGTCGCTGACAACTCGTCGCTTCCCGTTCAGCCGCCCTAATTTGCAGCGCCAGATCACGGACACGCTGCACCATCCGATCTTTGAGGACGCCGTGTAGATTGACCGATTCGATCTTATCGACGACCTGCTGACGCGCCTCGTCGAATTGCTTCTTATATTGCTTTTGTTTGGCCGGGTCGTTCCCGATATGCCGCCCTTTCTCGGCCAGCGCTTTCAAGGCGAGCGACACTTTGCGCACCGCGTTCAATGCGTCCAGAGTTTTAACCCTGAGCTCTTCGTAGTCGCGTTCGACCGGTTGTTGCTCCTCATCGAAATCCTCTTCTGTCTCCTGCACCGGCACAATTTCGCGCACGTCGATCTTGGCGTCCTTCAGCTGATCCCGCAGCGCGAGGACGAATTCGATGGTCATAGGCATGCCATAGATCACCGACGCGATGTCCTTCTTGCCTTCTTCAATGCGCTTGGCGATTTCGATCTCACCCTCGCGACTGAGCAGGGCGACACTACCCATTTCCTTGAGATAGAGACGAACCGGGTCGTCCGTCCGGCTTAAGGCACCCGGGGTTAAATCGATCGGCTTTTCGTTCTCCTCGTCGACCTCGACTTCTGCTTCTTCCCCATCGTCGCTTGCATCCCCGTTATCGGATCGCTTCTGCGTCCGCTCACCTTCCGGCGCATCGACAATTTCGATATCCATCTCGCCAAACATCGTCATGATGCTGCCAAACTGGTCCGAGGACACGACTTCCGCCGGCAAGGTGTTGTTCAATTCGTCGTAGGTCAGGAATCCTTTCTCCTTCCCCATCGAAATCAATTTCTTCACCTCACCAAGCAACTCTTGTTTCGGCATAACTACTCCTTCACCAATGAAACGATACCGGCGGTCGGCGTGCCGGCTTTCCGCATCCGTAGTTCATTCACTTGCACATTGATAGTGCGGGCATCGTCCCATCGTTCTTCCCGCTCCGCTGTCTTCAGCTGCGCGATGAGGTCCCGCAAGATTAGCGCTACGCGTTTCTGTTCCAGCCGTTCGAAGCAGTCGTTGATGTGGGCGGACACGTCATCGTAATGCTCATCTTTGAGTGACAACTCGGTGGCCAGCCCGCCACACTCCGGGTCCTCGACGGCCACGTCCAGCAACGACCGGATCCTGAGACGGCCATCCGGATCGACCTCCGCGAGCGCCAACTCCACCAACTTCCGGCAAGCCGGGACCGTGAAGGCGTCGGGTCGTAAGCGGCGAACATCGTGGGCCGAGAGCTTGCCTTGCAGCAGCAAGAGAGCCAGATCCCGCTCTTCGGGCGCACCCTTAAAGATGGGCGCAGTCGTCCGGGGGGCCGGTCGGTTTTCGGTGGTCCCAGCGGGGCGCTTGTCCGCTTCGAGCAACGCCGGATACCGCTCGATCAACCGGTGCTGACTGATCCCGAGCCGCTCCGCCACGACGCGAATGCGCTCTTCTCGTTCGATGGGATGTTCGCTTTTCTGTAAGATACGCAACAGCTCATCCACGCTGCGGATACGTCCCTCTAAAGAGCCTCCGGCCGCTTGCATTAAACTATGATCGAGGGCGTAATCCAACAAGCTGGGGGCGGCAGATTCCAACCCGGCAAAAGCCTCTGGCCCCTGCTTTCGAATGAACGTATCAGGATCTTCTCCGCTCGGAAGGGTGATCACTTTGACGCCCAGGCCGCTGTTGACGAACAGGTCCAGCCCGCGCAAGGCCGCGCGCACTCCGGCCGCGTCCGGATCGAACAGCAACACGACATTCGTGGCAAACCGCCGCACCGTCTGAATATGCTCGGGGGTCAAGGCGGTGCCCAGCGTGGCGACGGTGTGGGCCAGTCCGGCCTGATGAAGCGCGATGGCATCGAAGTACCCTTCCACGACGATGACCGTCTTAGTCCGGCTGATAGCATCCCGCGCCTGGTCAAAGGCAAAGAGGGTCTGCCCTTTCTTAAACAACGGCGTGTCCGGCGAGTTGAGGTACTTGGGCATACCGTCACCCAGCACGCGCCCGCCGAATCCCACGACGCGCTTGCGCAGATCGGTAATCGTGAACATCACCCGGCTTCGAAATCGATCGTAGAACCCCGTCCCCTGATCGCGAGGAACAATGAGCCCGGCGGTAACCAGATCGGACGGTCCGAATCCTTGTGCCGTCAGGGCCTTCAGCAAACCGTCCCATTCGTTCGGCGCCACTCCGATTCCAAACTGCTTCACCGTACTCGCCTCAATACCTCGACTGGTCAGATAGTCCAGCGCACCCTTGCCGGACGGATGATGGATCAAGTTCCGCTGGAACCAGGCGGCGGCCACCTGATTCAGTTGCTCCAACCGGTTGAGCGGCCCGGCCATATGGCCCGAAACTCCGGAGTCCGGAATGTCGATCCCAACCTTGCGTGCAAGATCGCGGACCACCTCTGGAAAGGCAGCACCCGTAATACGGGTCAAGAATGTAAAGACATTGCCGCCTGCACCGCACCCGAAGCAGTGAAAGATCTGCCGGGACGGGCTCACGGTAAACGACGGATGCTTCTCTTGGTGGAATGGGCAGAGACCCTTGAGGTTCTGTCCTGCTTTGGCCAAGGACACGTGGTGGCTTACAACGTCGGCGATGTCAACCCGGTCCTTGACTTGGTTGATCAGTTCGTCAGCAATCAAGCCTCGGCCCACGAGAGTTCGTAGCTCCTGTATACCCGCCTGAGGGGACCGGGCGGACCGGTTGCTAAGTATCGGGAAAATAGACCATTCAAAGTAACAGACACTTCGAAACTCTGTCAAACACGAGGAAATCCCTTAACGAGCCATTGAACTTGGCCCCCTCTGTCATGCCCTAGTCGCGGATGGGTTCAGGAACTAGCCCGGCGGCCACCCCAGATGCCGTCCGCCAAGCACATGACAATGTACGTGCGACACGGTCTGCCCTCCGTCCCGACCCGTATTGATCACGAGGCGAAAGCCCGGCTCCGACAACCCTTTCATGTTCGCCACTCGGTTGCAGATCACCAGAAGTCGTCCCAGCAAGTCCTGATCCGGCTCTCCCAAGTCATGCACCGAGGGCACATGGCGTTTCGGAATCACGAGCGTGTGCACCGGGGCCTGCGGCTTGATGTCATCAAAGGCCAGTGTGTACTCGTCTTGGTACACCACCTTGGCAGGAAGACTTCCTTCGATAATGCGACAAAAGAGACAATCGCTCACCACATCCTCCTGCTGCTGTACCTACCGGCCCGGTCTCAACCCTGATGTACCGAACCGTTTGCCCAGCTCGTCATAGATTTCTCTGACCTGCACATCGTGGTAACCCAGCACCATGAGCGTATGGAACCAAAGATCAGCAACTTCGTAGATGATCTCCTCTCTCTTCCCCCCTTTTGAGGCCAGCAAGACCTCGCCGGCCTCTTCGGCGACCTTTTTCAAGATTTTGTCGTGGCCGCCTTCGAAAAGACGGGTGGTATAAGACCCAGGCTGAGGATTGGAACGGCGATCCTGAATCGTCCGTAAGACGGCTTCTAGAATTCCTCCGCCAGACTCCTCGCTCGTCTCGGTGCCAGCCGCGCCGCCGGCGGTCAGCCGAGAAAAAAAACAGGCTCGTGTTCCAGTATGGCACGTGGGGCCGGCCGCCTGCGCCTTCACGAGAATGGTGTCGTGGTCGCAGTCAATAAACACCTCTTTCACCGCGAGCCGGTGGCCCGACGTTTCGCCCTTTTCCCATAACGTCTGCCGCGACCGACTCCAAAAGTGCACTGACTTCGTGTCCAATGTCTTGGCTATCGCCTGCTGGTTCATATACCCCAGCATCAACACGGTGCCGTCCACCCAGTCCTGAATGACCGCCGGCAGCAGCCCCTGCTCGTCGAATTTGAAACCCTTGTTTTTGAGTTGGCTCATGATCCCGTCACCATCGCATTTTCGAGGCGAACAGGAACGCCACGCTCTGCCAAATAGGCCTTCGCCTCGAGTATGGTAAAACGTCGAAAGTGGAAGATGGAGGCCGCGAGAACGGCATCCGCCTGGCCCGCGGCAAATCCTTCATAGAGATGGAGCAGGGAGCCAACGCCGCCAGATGCGATCACCGGAATAGAGACCTGGCTCGAGACCGCCGCTGTCAAACCGAGATCGTACCCGCTTTGCTGGCCGTCTTGATCCATGCTGGTCAGCAAGATCTCGCCGGCCCCGTACGTCTCCATCTTCCTCGCCCAGTGAACCGCATTTATGCCGGTGCCGTTCCGGCCACCATGCGTGAACACTTCCCACAGGGCGGGGGCAGTTCGTTTAGCGTCGATGGCCACGACGATGCACTGCGTGCCAAAACGCTGAGCCGCTTCCTCGACGAATTCAGGCCGCTGGACGGCCGCCGTATTGATACTGACCTTGTCAGCCCCGGCATTTAACAAGCCGCGGATATCGTCAAGCGTCCGCACGCCACCGCCCACGGTGACCGGCATGAAGACCCGCGCGGCTGTCTGCTCGACCACATCGAGGATCGTCTTCCTATTTTCGTACGACGCCGTAATATCGAGAAAGCAGAGTTCGTCGGCCCCTTCACGGTCATAGGCCGCCGCGACCTCAACAGGATCCCCTGCGTCCCGCAAATCGGCGAAGCTCACCCCCTTAACCACGCGACCGTCTTTCACATCCAGACAGGGTATGATGCGCTTTTTCAGCATACGGGGACCATGTCACACCCTGCTCCCGGACACCACTGCAAGCGCCGCACGATAATCCAATTTGCCGTCGTACAGCGCCTTGCCGACGATAGCCCCTTCGACGCGCGGTCCGAGCCCCTGCACAGCCAGGAGATCCTCCAGGCGCGAGATTCCACCCGACGCGATCACCGGGAACAATGAAGATGCAACCACTTCTTCCAGAGCCTGCAGATTCGGTCCGCTCAGCATGCCGTCGCGGGAGATATCGGTGTAGATCACAGCGCTGAGCGCGATACTGGAAAGGGCGCTCAGGAGATCAATGGCCTTCGTCTCCGACAAGGCCGTCCAACCCTTCACCGCAACCTTTCCGTCTCGCGCATCGAGGCCCAAGACAATACGCCGAGGGAATTCCTGACAGGCCGCTTCAAGGAAAGCTCGGTCCGTCAGTGCCGCCGTGCCCAGGACAATTCGAGACACGCCGGCGTTGAGATAACGCCGAACGGTCTCCATGTGCCGAATGCCGCCGCCCACTTGTACCGCCACGCTGACCGTCTCGAGCACCGCTTCGATCTGCGGCAAATTCCGTGGTACCCCGTCGACAGCTCCGTTCAAATCGACGACATGAATGAGCGTCGCGCCGCTGTCCTGCCAGAGGCTGGCCATCGCCGGCACATCATCGGAATACACGGTCTCGGCCGCCATATCGCCCTGTCGCAGCCGGACGCAACGCCCGTCTTTGACATCAATCGCAGGGATGACCAACACGTTATTGCGTTCCTTCCTCTCCGAACGGAAATTGTTCCAGCACTTGCTCGACCCCGTAGCGAGCCAGCTCTTCAGCCGTGACGAAGGCCCCCCAGCGTTGAACGAATCCCAACATGTCCTCGATCATCGGTCGCTGGCGTTCATAGTAATTGCCCACCCACAGCACTTGACCGTCGGCCGCCACAACCTTCGCCTCATAACCGACCGCGGCCGGTGGGTTGGCGCCAAGCCGGCTTCCGACGCGTTCCTGATAGACGAACACCTCGCCCAGCATTGCCGCATCCGCCTTCAACCGCTTCGCCTCGTTCACCGCCATCGCTGCGAGCGTGGCTGGCGGCGGATCCGCGTTCGATCGCTTCGCCGCGTCGGCACTGGCGCGAACCACGCGCAAGCCAGCCCGTTTTTGGAGCCGGCTCCAAAAAAGCTCTGTAATTTTCTCCGACGCATAAGGCGGCACCGTAGTGGTTTGGCGGAGCACCAAGTCGGCACTTCGCGGTTCGGACACCGACATATCGGAGCGACGAATTCCTTGTGGCGTCGACAGCGCAAGATCACCTTGGTCGCGCAGTTGCGGCGTAGCGATTGACGCAAACGGTACGAGCACAAGGGAGCGGACAGGATAGCGAGGCAGTTGGGCCGAGGACTTGATCGTCACCTTCGATCCGCTGCATCCAGGCCCAATCATCGTTAACACAATGAAACAGGCCGCAAGAGCAGCGCTTTGGGAACGACCGGAACCGGCCCTCACTTCCAGGTCCCGAAATTCTTGATCAATCGTAGTCCCACCGCTTGACTCTTTTCGGGATGAAACTGGCATGCCACGATATTGTCACGCCAGACGACCGACACAAAGTCAGTCCCATACGTCGTCATTGCGGCGGCTACCTCCGGTTCATCAGGCGCAACATAGTACGAATGAAGAAAATACCAATGTGCGCCATCCGCGATGCCCTCAAAGGCTGGACAGCCTGGGCGATAGTGGACTTCGTTCCATCCCATATGAGGCACCTTCAGCGCCGGATCAGGAGGGAACCGCTTCACCTTACCCGGAATAATGCCGAGCCCTGCATGGAAGCCAAATTCTTCGCTTTCTGAGAACAACACTTGAAGACCCAAACATATCCCAAGAAAGGGCTTGCCGGATTGAACCGCGCGACGGATCGGTTCGACGAGCCCGTAGCGTTCAATGTTTGCCATGCAGTCCCCAAATGCACCGACTCCAGGCAACACAACGTGGCTCGCATTGCCAATCATCCGGCCATCACGGGTCACAGCCGATGAGTGCCCCACAGCCTCAAAGGCTTTGGCCACGCTACGCAGATTCCCCATGCCATAATCGATGATCGCAATCATGCGGGTGCACCCCGTTTCACCGAAAGGCCTTAACCATACCGCAACCTGAGTGATCCTGCCACAGCCACACACCGCCACAGCGTAGGCCGCGCAGCCACCATCACGCGATGAACCGATCTTTCCAGCCGAAGTCGAGCGAAACAAAAATGGCCGGTTCCCTATTCAGAAACCGGCCCCGGATATACCGCTCTCCACCTCTAATGTCGGCTAGAGCATTCCTTTCGTCGACAAGACTTTTCCACCCAAGCGCTCCTCCGGCATGGTGGCTTGGTCAAGCGCTTTGGCGAGTCCTTTGAATATCGCTTCCATAATATGGTGCGGATTACGGCCGTAGAGGAGGTTCACGTGCAGATTCAGTCCGCCATGAATCACGAACGCCTGAAAAAAGTCCTCGAAGAGCCCCAGGTCGAACGCTTTGATCTTGCGGTCTGGCAAATTCACGTTGTACACCAGAAACGGTCGGCCGCTGAGATCGACGGTCACTTGGGCCAGCGTTTCATCGAGTGGGGCGGATGCAAACCCGAAGCGTTTGATGCCGGCCTTTTCTCCTAGTGCCTGATGGAATGCCTTACCCATGACAATGCCGACATCCTCGATGGTGTGGTGCTCGTCAATGTCGATATCCCCTTTCGCGAGCACTGTCAAATCGAAGAACCCATGCTTGGCCAACAACTCCAGCATGTGGTCGAAAAAGCGGATAGACGTTTCGATCTTGCCCTGCCCGCTCCCGTCGAGGGTCCATTCGACAGTAATGTCCGTTTCTTTTGTGGCACGATGGAGGGATGCGTAGCGGGGGGCGCCATCCTTTCTCATGAAAACCTGCTCTGAGCCGACTTGGCATGCGCATCGAAGCCTTCCATAGTCGCCAATCGGATCAATGGATCTTTCACTTTAGCCAGTTCCTGTTTCGTATAATGCACTATGTTGCTCACCTTGACGTAGTCATTGACCGAAAGTGGGGAGAAGAAACGAGCCGTTCCTCCGGTGGGTAGGACATGATTGGGCCCGGCAATGTAATCTGCGACAGAAGGTGGCGTATAGCGGCCCAGGAACAGCGCTCCGGCGTGTTTGATTTTCTCAAGGTAGTCGAAGGGGTTATCGACCGAGAGTGTGAGATGTTCGGCGGCAATTTCATTGGCGACGGCAATGGCTTCTTCCATGGTGGTGACGACAAAGGCCACGGCATGGCGCGCAATGGCTTTGGACGCAATTTTCTCACGCTGGAGTCCCAGTAACTGGCTCTCCAACAGCTTGGAGACGTCTTTCGCCAGCCTTTCGGATGTCGTTACAAGAAAAACCTGGGCGTCCTCATCATGCTCCGCCTCGCATAAGAGATCCGCCGCCACATGCGCCGGTTTGGCATCGTCATCAGCGACGACCAGGAGTTCGCTCGGACCGGCAACCATGTCGATGCCGACGGTGCCGTAAAGCAATCGCTTCGCAGTGGCCACGTAGATGTTGCCCGGGCCGACGATCTTGTCTACTTTGGCGATGGTTTTGGTGCCATAGGCTAGGGCCGCCGTCGCTTGCACGCCGCCCACCCGATAGATTTCCGTGACGCCGGCGATATCAGCGGCGACCAATAGATAGGGATTGATCGGACCCTTCTGCGGGGGTGTCACCATCACGATCCGTTCCACTCCCGCGACTTTGGCCGGGATCGCACACATCAGGACCGAGGACGGATAAACAGCCTTGCCGCCGGGGACGTAGACGCCGACGGCGTCGATCGGAGTGACGACCTGCCCGAGCGTGGCATCATCGTCCTGGTACATCCAAGTCTTGGTCCGTTGCCGTTCATGGAAGGCGGTAATGCGCTGCGCCGCAAAACGAAGCGCGTCCCCCTCGTCTTTGCGGATATGGAAATAGGCGTTTTTGATTTCATCGGATGTCACCCGCAATTCGTCCGCCTTCAACGAGACCTTGTCGAACTGCTTGGCATACCGAAGGACGGCTTTGTCGCCGCCACCCTGGACGGCCTGAAGAATGGTGCGCACCACTTTCTCGACGGCTGCGCCAGCCGTCTGACCGCGCAAAGACGCCTTCTTGAGACTGGGGAGGAACCCGCGGTCCGCTTGCGTAACGATTTTCATGCGCGCGCCGTTCGTTTCTTGACGTTGCGCCCGGTAGCCCGCCGACCGTTGCCTTCAACCGTCGCGCCGGCGACTGTCGCCGCTCGAAGCCTGTGGATCAAGTCCATCAGCGGTTGATGTTTCAGCCTGAGGCTGGCCCGATTCACGATAAAACGCGCCGACGATTGAGCGATCACGTCCACTTCCACTAGGTCATGCGCCTTGAGCGTGCCGCCAGTCTCCACCAGATCCACGATGCGATCCGCTAAACCGACGACAGGCGCCAACTCGATTGAGCCGTAGAGTTTGATGACCTCGACCGGAATGCCACGCTGGTTGAAAAAGCGCTCGGTAACTTTGGGGTATTTGGTCGCCACTCGGATTTTTGAGGACAACCGATCACACGATCCCTCACCCTTGAGCGCGGCGACCGAGATTCTACACGCTCCGAACCCCAAATCCAATGGCTCATAGACGTCACTTTCCTGCTCCATCAGCACGTCTTTACCGACGATTCCCGCGTCCGCTCCTCCGTATTCCACGTACGTGGGCACATCGCTTGGCCGGACAATCAAAAACGTCATATCGATCTCAGGGCATGGAAAAATGAGGCGGCGACTTTCTCCGGACAGCGCCGCCGTTTCGTATCCGGCGCGCCGGAATAGCGCAAGCGCGGAATCAATTAGCTTTCCTTTCGATAGGGCAATGGTCAGCATGGCGTTCGAGCCTGAAGCGGTCGCGTCTTGCGGCGCTCCACCACTGCGCCCAACGCCCCGAGCTTTTGCTCGATCCGTTCATACCCACGGTCCAAATGATAGACGCGCTGCACTTCGGTGACTCCGTCTGCCGCTAACCCGGCAATAATAAACCCGGCGCTGGCGCGCAAATCGGACGCCATGACGGGCGCTCACGTGAGCGTCTTCGATCCGGCAATGACCACGCGAT
>JACVSD010000137.1 GCA_014534095.1 Nitrospiraceae bacterium | reverse complement strand
GGGAGCGGGTGTACGAAAAAGGTCCGCTCGGAAAATACTTGGTGGAGCAGTTGATTGAGTTCAACCTGGAGCGCCATGTCGGCCCGATTGAGCACCGGTCACTCGGTGATACGCCAGCGTTATCTGTAATCCTGAACCCGAATGGCGGGAGGTCAGAATGGCTGCCGGCACCCGAATTCAATAGTCACATGAACTACGTCCACACAGGTGCAAACCGCCCGATTAAAGTCTATCATTCCATCGACGTGCGCTACATCCTCGAAGATTTCTTCGCCAAGCTCAATCGTTTCACGAGGGGTGAACAGGAACTCGCCAATTTCGTGTGATGCGCTAAGGCTCTCATACGATTCCGGGATGCCTCCGCTTCTGTCGCGACGTTTCGCAGTCGCGAAAGGTATGGCGAGCCCAGCTGATCCCGGCGCCACTGTCCTTGGCCGCGGAAAGTCCTCTGGTATCAGGCAAGGGGATACGCGGTGGGCTCAGCGATAGCATTGGTATCTAGAGCGTCGGACGTTTAAGTGGACGCACCCGGGGCCGTTTCGGAGATGGGTTCAGCGTCGCTTCGGTGCAGAAATCCGCGAGTTCAAATTCCTGTCCGACGCTGTAGGCTGTTGCCTGCGATTGCATACTTCAAATGTTTGACACCTTGCCTGTTTAGGTTGATCATACCTACTCGAGCTGTGCTCCGTTCCAGCCGATTGAGCTGGCGGTCAGCTCATGAAGGCCATGGACATCACCCGGTCTGGTGATGTGGGGTCTCAATCATGACGGTTGAGTTGATCACCGTTGATAAAAGAACCAGAGTCGTTCATGCCCGTGCAGTTGGGCTGAACAGACCCCGCCCGATCTTTTTGCGCCAGGTCGACACGCTCTTCAGGGATCAAGCCGGAACAACCGGAGAGCACCCCCCGCAGATTCATGCGGCGCAGCATCCGTCGTACTTCGGGATCCAACGGAATGGCCTTTTGGCGTATATCCGAGGCTTCAGCCGGAGGTGGACGTGATGCCAATTGTGCTCGCATTGATCTTGATTGCCGTCGGCTCTGTGCTGTTCCACACCCTGAGCCCCTGGTGGTGGACGCCCATCGCATCGAACTGGGGCTATATCGACAGCACGCTAATCATCACGTTCTGGATCACAGGGGTGGTTTTTGTCGCGGTCGTTCTGTTCATGGCGTATTGCGTCTACCGGTTCCGACACGGCGGCCCGGAACGCCCACATTACGAGCCCGAGAACAAGCGTCTCGAATGGACGCTTACCGTTGCAACGGCGATCGGTGTCGCCGCCATGCTGGCGCCAGGCCTCTTTGTCTGGCACCAATTCGTGACGGTGCCGGACGAGGCCACCGATGTGGAGATCGTCGCGCGGCAGTGGTCGTGGAGCTTCCGCCTTCCCGGCAAGGACGGTCGCCTCGGCACGTCAGACGTTCGCAACATAAGCGATGAGAACCCGCTTGGTCTCAATCCGCGTGACCCGCTCGGCCAAGATGATGTAGTGATCGAAACTGGCGATTTGCACCTGCAAATCGACAAACCAGTCAAAATACTGCTGCGTTCGACCGACGTCCTGCATAATTTCTACGTCCCAGAATTCCGCGGGAAGATGGATATGGTGCCGGGCTCAGTAACGTACTTCTGGCTCACCCCAACCAGGACCGGAACCTTTGACATTTTATGCGCCGAATTGTGCGGAGTTGGGCATCCTCAGATGCGCGGCGCCGTCGTGGTGGCCGACGAGGCCGCTTACCAGACTTGGCTCGGAGAGCAGAGGACCTTCGCAGAGCTCTCCGGAAAGACCACAATCATGAAGGCAAATTTCATGCCTACCAATAAGTAGGAGAGCAGGGAGAGGGAGGATACCCTATGGTCGACGCCGTCATTGGCCCCGAACCAGTCCCACCGGCGGAAGTTGCCGAGGTCGAGCTTTACCATCCTCATAGCTGGATTACAAAGTACGTCTTTTCACAGGACGCCAAGGTCATAGCCATCCAGTATTCCCTGACCGCCATGGCGATAGGTCTCGTCGCTCTCGTGCTGTCCTGGCTGATGCGGTGGCAGCTCGCATTCCCGGGGACTCTCTCCTTCGTCGACCCGAGCCAGTATCTGCAATACATCACCATGCACGGCATGATCATGGTGGTGTACCTGCTCACTGCACTCTTTCTCGGCGGTTTCGGCAACTACCTCATCCCGCTCATGCTCGGCGCACGCGACATGGCATTCCCGTATCTCAATATGCTGAGCTACTGGATTTACCTCGTGGCGGTACTCGTCCTCGTGTCGAGCTTCTTCGTTCCAGGCGGTCCAACTGGGGCCGGCTGGACGCTCTACCCGCCGCAGGCCATTCTCCAGGGCACGCCCGGATACGAGATGGGCATTATCCTGATGCTGACGTCGCTCATCATCTTCATCATCGGCTTCACCATGGGTGGGTTGAACTACGTCGTCACGGTGCTTCAGGGCCGTGCCCGCGGCATGACGCTGATGCGGATGCCGCTTACAGTCTGGGGCATCTTCACGGCGACGGTTTTGGCCCTCCTGGCCTTTCCGGCGCTCTTCGTTGGCGCTGTCATGATGCTGTTCGACCGAGTGCTCGGCACCAGCTTCTTCATGCCGACTCTCGTTTCTATGGGCGAGCAGCTGCAATATGGAGGGGGGAGCCCAATCCTATTTCAGCATCTTTTCTGGTTCTTCGGGCATCCAGAGGTCTATATAGTCGCTCTTCCGGCCTTTGGGATCGTGTCCGACCTGATTAGCATTCACGCCCGCCGCAACATCTTTGGCTACCGCATGATGGTCTGGGCCATCGTAGCGATCGGAGCGCTGAGCTTCGTCGTTTGGGCACACCACATGTATGTGAGCGGCATGAATCCATGGTTCGGGTTCTTCTTCGCCACCACCACGCTGATCATTGCGATCCCAACAGCCATCAAGGTCTACAATTGGGTGCTGACCCTCTGGCACGGCGACATTCATCTGAACGTCCCGATGCTGTTTGCGCTGGCCTTCATCGTCACTTTCGTCAACGGCGGACTCACCGGCCTCTTCCTCGGCAATGTGGTCGTCGACGTTCCTCTCTCGGACACACTTTTCGTTGTAGCCCATTTCCACATGGTGATGGGTGTTGCACCGATCTTTGTGATCTTCGGTGCGCTTTACCATTGGTATCCCAAGGTGACGGGACGCATGTTGAACGACGGGCTCGGCAAGCTCCATTTCTGGATTACGTTTCTGGGCGCCTATGCGATCTTCTTCCCGATGCACTACCTTGGCCTGCTCGGCATGCCACGCCGCTACCACGAGATGGGCCAAACCACTTTCGTGCCGGAGTCCGCGCAAACCCTGAACGCGTTCATCACGGTCGCGGCCCTGATCGTCGGCGCAGCGCAGCTGGTTTTCCTATTCAACCTGTTCTGGAGCTTGCGGTACGGCAAGGAAGCGGGAGGGAATCCATGGCGTGCAACCACGCTCGAATGGCAGACCCCGGAGACGCCGCCGCCGCACG
>JACVSD010000127.1 GCA_014534095.1 Nitrospiraceae bacterium | reverse complement strand
GGATGGTGAGCTGCGTCCAGAGTGGTGGACGCTGTTCAACGATCCGGTTCTGAACAAGCTGGAAGATCAGGCTATGGAGGCCAATCCTGATCTGCAGGCCGCCGCAGAGCGGTTCGTCCAGGCCCGCGACGTCATGATGCAGGTCCGCGCGCAGCGGATTCCGCAGATCGGGTTGGGTGGGAAAGCCACAGACAATAAGAACACGGTCGATTCCACCCGTCGCGACCCCGACATTCCAATCACAGGGCCCATGGCAGCCGGTGCGGGGATCGCGTCCTGGGAGCCCGACTTCTGGTCGGCGATCCGCAATGCGACGCGCGTCGAGATCTACCGCGCCGAAGAGCGTGCCGCCGACTATGGGCTTGCGCGTCTCAGCGTGCAGGCGGAAATTGCCGCGAACTATTTCACGCTGCGCGGCTTCGACGCGCAGGTGGCCATTTATGAGCAATCGATCGACCTCTACAGACGATCGCTTGACCTCGTGAAGGCTCAGTTCGCCGGCGAGATCGCTTCGGCGCTTGATGTTGCCCGCGCTGAGTCTGTGCTCTTCAGTACCGAGACGAAATACGCGCAGATCCAAGGCCTACGTCAAGTGACGGAACAAGCAATCGCTATCCTCGTCAATATGGCGCCGGCCGGTTTTAGGATCGCGCCGGTCGACGACCTTCGCATGGCGAATTTCAAGATTCCACAAACCATTCCGTCCACCTTGCTCGAGCGCCGGCCCGACATCGCGGGGATGGAACGCAAGATGGCACAGGCGAACCGCGCCGTCGGCATCGCCCGCGCCGCTTTTTTCCCCAATGTGCGGTTCTCAGCCGAGGGAGGATTCCTTGACGTCGGCTTCGATGCCGTCAAGCTCGCCGGCGCCTTCTGGTCCTATGGGTCTATCGTGGAACTGCCGGTCTTCCGAGGTGGTTATCGCCGCGCCCAATTGCAGCGGTCCTGGTCGGCCTATCGCGAGATGGAAGATCGATACCGTTCGACGGTGCTCAATGCCTTTCGCGAAGTCGAGAACAATTTGAGCCTGACAAACCGGCTGACCGTCGCGGCCAAACGGCAAGACGCCGCTGTTGGGGCCAACTTCAAGGCACAAAATCTCACGGTGGAGCTTTATCAGGGCGGACTAGCGTCCAGCCTCGAGCTGATTTTCGCCCAGGTCAACACGCTGACGGCGCGCATCGAGTCGGTCCAGATCAAGGCTGAACTACTGAGATCCTTAGTCGCCCTCCTCCGCGCGCTCGGCGGAGGCTGGGACCGCAAGCAGTTGCCCGCCGATGAGCAGATTCAGCCCTTCGGCACGTTCCAAGTCCGCCATCTCGACAAACCGCCGCCCGCTGGGGGAATCGATGTTAATGCAGGCAACAACAGGGTAAATAATGATCTGACCAAGCCCTCCGTTCGTTAACCGCCGCCGGCAATTTCACTTCCTGCGAAAATTGAGTAAGATCACGGAGAAGAACGGCCGACCGGGCAACGATGAGCAGCGACGCGCATAGTGAATCGGTGATGGCCGACCAGAGCCCGTGGTGGATGGCCCCGGCCATGGTCGGTTGGTGTCAAGTGCTGCTCAATAGCTATCATCGGTGGGCGAACCGGGATCTTGTGGAACGGGCAGGCTCTCCGGAAGCCCAAGCGCACCGCCTCTTTACGGCGCCCTTCGTGGTCGTCTCTCACGGCATCGAAACGGATCCGATTCTCAACTATGGGAACCGTGCGGCGTTGGACCTCTGGGAAGCCAGTTGGGAGCAGTTTCGGACAATACCGTCTCGACTCACGGCGGAGCCCGGGAACCGGCTGGAGCGGGAACGCATGCTTGCGTTGGCAAGCGAGCGTGGATTCATCGAAGATTATCGTGGTGTGAGAATTTCACGCAACGGCCGGCGCTTTCTAGTCGAACATGCCCTGGTCTGGAACGTGATCGACGGCCGCCATATCCGGCTAGGCCAAGCCGCCACGTTCTCATACTGGACCTTTCTTCAGCCGTGACCGTGGCGGACGTAACGTGATCCCGAATCGAGGCGCCGAAATGTCTTCACTTCGACATCGAGGACACCGGCTGGGGCGGGTCAAACGCGTTCGTTCACGGAAGCCAAATCCGCAACCGTGGCAGGACGAGGGAGATAAGACGAACCGCCGAGACGGATCCCGTGACACCGACCGAGCCACGTGTCGGAGGTGCTCTTCGATTTGCCGTTCCGGAATGGCTAGCCGTTCGGCCAATTCCCGCGAAGAATGAAGCCCCTCGGTCAGCATGTGCATGAGACGCTGTCGTATGGTGACTTGACCCGCGGGCATGGCAGCCCATTGTACCATTGCATGAAGCAACGGAACGTGCGACGAAGAGGAGATTGACATGAGCTGGTGGGCCTATACCGAGAGTGCAGTGCTGCCCGACATTTTCAAGTCTCTGATCCTGCTGACCATTGTCCTGGTTCTGCGGTATGTCCTGACACGGGCCGTGCTGCGGAGCGCAGGGCTCTCGGTGGAGACCCGCCGGCGGTGGGTGCTG
This sequence comes from Nitrospiraceae bacterium, assembly GCA_014534095.1. The sequence goes on along the minus strand of JACVSD010000127.1, from coordinate 1,682 downwards.
ACCATCCGCAATTCCATGGCGCTCATGTTCGTGACCGGTCTGGCTTTCATCTGGTTTCATGAATTGAGCACCTTTGCCGTCTCGTTGGTCGCCATCGCGGTGGCGGTAGTTCTGGCCACCAAGGAGCTCATTCTCTGTCTCAGTGGGGCGGTGTTGCGTGCCGGCACCAACGCCTATACCCTTGGGGATCGCATCGAGATTCAGGGAACGCGCGGCAACGTGGTCGATCAGACGCTGCTGGCAACGACGGTCTTGGAGATTGGCCCCGGCCATACGTCTTCCCAATATACCGGGCGCGCGGTCGTGTTTCCGAACAGTTTGCTGCTCAGCCATCCGGTCGCCAACGAGACCTTTATGAAAGAATTTATCGTCCATCCCATCACCATACCGATGACCATCGAGGATGACTGGCAACGGGCGGAGAAACTTCTCCTTGCGATCGCGATGAGCGAGTGCGCGTCATTCATGCCTGAGGCGGAGAAACACATGAAGCAACTCGAAGGGAGAGCCTGGTTGGACGCGCCATCGGTCCAACCCCGCGTGACGATTCAACTCCCCGAGCCGGGCTTCATCAACCTGCTGTTGCGCATCCCGGCGCCGGCACATCGTACGGGCCGGCTGGAGCAAGCTATCATCCGGCGGTTTTTGCTGTCGTTCAAAGGCGATAAGAATCGGACGGAAGACCGCTAGCGCGGCGTTTCAAAACTTCCTTGTTCTGCCGGCGCCTGAAACAGGTGACTGCCGACTTCACCGAAGACGTGGAGGACCCGTCGCCGTCTCACGTCCCTATTCGCTCCAACGCCTCCCTCGCCCGGCTTCGTACCGTTTGATCCCAGTCTTCCTCCATTACGGTGGTCAGCTTCGGCTTGGCTTCTAACGCTCGCATCCGGCCCAAGCCCAATGCCGCACACGCGCGAACATAGGCATGATCATCTTGTAATGAAGCGAGAAGGAGCGGGATCGCTCTTTTGTCCTGAAGGGCTCCGAGATAGCTGGCGGCCATGCCCCGAATGCGATGTTGTTTATCTCCGAGAGCGGTTTTCAGCGTAGTCATCAACACATCCGCCAGGGCCGGCATCACGCGCTCCAAGCCTTCCAATCGATAGCGGTTGGTTTCAACCAGCGCAAAGGCGAGCTCACGCCGCTTCCCTGCCGATTGCTCGCGCTCAAATTCCACCAACAGCCGATTAAGCTCATGGCGCCTGTGGCGGCGCCGGCGTACCGCGCGAAGCCCGGTCCACAAAACGGCCATGAACAGGAGCCCGATGAAGGCAATCGGAACAATATTGTCCAGCAGGTAATCTTGTGTCTCCGGCGGTATCCGCTTCCAAACCCAGACGGAGGCCACGATCAGGCCGACGAGCGTGAGGACTGCCGTGAGGTTCGCTTGGCCGACTTGATTCCGACGAGGCATGTCGCATCTTAGCCGGGATGATGCCGAAATCCTACTCGTCAACGCCCAAGCCGGTATATCGGCGATCAGAAGGCGGACTTTAACTGCCAAACTCAGAATTAACTATGAGGGCAGGCCCATCCATAGTCACCATACGAGGCAATGTTCCTATCTTCATCCTTATCGATGGAAGGGTGCTACGGGCTGGGCGTGCCGGGTGAACAGGTGTTTCAATCCTGCCCTTCCCGAAGGAAGGGGCTACGAGTAGAAGCGACCTAGAGGAGAGAGC
>JACVSD010000011.1 GCA_014534095.1 Nitrospiraceae bacterium | reverse complement strand
CTCCAATGCCGGCCATGACGAGGGCCGTTAAAGTTGTGAAGACACGGTGTGAACATGCCATGGATACTCCCTCCCGTAGTGGTGGTGTGATAGCAACACATGCCTCACTGGCCAGAGTCGCAAACATCAGACCGAGCGTCACGTACTCGTAGGTGTGAGAAATCATGCCGAAAATCGGCCGGTGTTCAGGGATAGTTCAATCGGCCATCAGCCAATCTGTCCTTCAACAGACAGATCGTCCACCCGCGTGGCACAGGTTTAAGTTCAACGCACGTGAGGAGTAGACCCCAAAGGAGGGGCCCGTATAGCGGCCTCATCAAGACTCGAATGGCAGAAATCTTCGACCGTAGCTAGAAAATAAGGGCGTGATGCTGGTGCGGATTCTTACGCGGCGCGCGGAGGAAGCTGCCAGGCAAGCGCTTGGTCGGCATAACAGGATGGGCAATAGGTATGGCTCAATTGGAAATCGGCGCCAGCTATCCCGTGATCGTGGAGATACGTTTCCAGGTTAGTCCAGCGGTTTTGGGGTTGCGATCCGTCTTCCGCCACCTGGTCACAGACACAGCACACGGCGACAATCAGCGAGTTGGTCTTCTGGCTCGTCATGGCGTGACTGTATACAAGACGGATCCGCCTCTATACTGGGCCTTCCCCTAGTTTTTGAGGCTGGGGGCACAGAAGCCATTCTGCTGGGGGTTCACCTAGTGATCCGATTACACCAACCCGCTTACTGTGAAGCAACGGGGCGTCGGTGCGCCGACTTTGAAACGAGGCGGGCCGTCAAGCAAAGGAGAGAAGAAGTGACACAAGAAATTATCGAAAGGATACCGGTCGGAACAGTGAGTGCAGGGCGCCGAGCAGAACGAGCGATTGCGGGAGAACCCGCCAAAGAAGCGCCAACCATGTCCTTCAGAGTGATGCTCGCGGACGACCATAACCTGCTGCGGCAAGGCGTCCGAGCGCTTCTGGAGCGCGACGGCTTAACGGTGGTCGGTGAAGCCGGGGACGGCCGCGAGGCGGTGCGCATTGCCGAGCAGACGCAACCTGATTTTGCCGTCATAGACGTTATGATGCCCATGTTGAACGGGCTGGACGTAGTCCGGGAAATTCGCCGGGTCTCTCCTCATACCAAATCGTTGTTGCTCACGATGCACACTGACGATGCCTTCGTCATGGAGTCGCTCCGCGCCGGAGTGAAGGGCTACCTCCTCAAGACACAGACAGTGGAAGATGTCGTCCGGGCCATCCGCGATGTGGCCCGCGGCTCGTTCTACCTAAGCCCTGGCATCTCCCAAGCGGTCATTCAAGCGTATCTGGCCAAATCCGAGCTGCCGCCCGATCCGCTCCCGACAAGAGAGCGAGAAGTACTCCAGCTAGTGGCCCAAGGGCTGACGACGAAGAAAGTCGCAGGCCTGCTCGGAGTTAGTGTCAAGACGGCGGAGTCTCACCGGAACCGCATCATGGACAAGCTGGATATCCACGATACGGCCAGCCTCGTTCGCTACTCGATCCGCCGCCGGTTGATTGATCCGTAATCCGGTGGCGGCGGGCACGCGCGCACATGCACAAAATCTTAATCGTTGAAGACATGGAAAGCGTCGTCAACCTCCTGCGCTCCCTGCTGGAACGGGAAGGTTTCCAAGTGACGGCGGCGCTGGACGGGCTGGAAGCCCTGGAGGCCGTGCGCCGGGAAAAGCCGGACCTCATGCTGCTGGACTTGATCCTGCCGGGAATCGACGGACTCGAAGTGTGCCGGCGCATACGCGCCGATCCCGTCACGGCTCACCTGCCCATCATCATTCTCAGCGGAAAGGAAGAAGAGACCGACAAGGTCATCGGACTCGAAATCGGCGCCGACGACTATATCACCAAGCCCTTCCAAGCGAATGAACTCATCGCGCGAGTCAAAAGCCGGCTCCGGCGTACTACCGAAAAAGAGCCGGCCAGAATACTGAAGGTCGGCAGTCTGGAAATGCAACTGGACCGGTACACAGTCACGCTCGAGGGTAAACCGATCCACCTCACGTCCAAGGAGTTTAGTCTCTTGCGCGCCTTGATCATGACGAACGGGCGGGTGCTCAGCCGCGATGCCCTGTTCGAATCGGTCTGGGGCCACCACAAGGATGCGGACTTACAATCCAGGACGATCGACGTGCATATCAGGAGCCTGCGCAATAAACTCGGTCCGGAAGGCCAACGAATCTTCACGGTGCGGAATGTCGGCTACCGGCTCGATCCCTCCTCCCCCTTGCCGCAATCTTCTCAGTCTCCACAGTCGGCTCAATAGCCCCTTCCCGTCGGTTCCTGCGCATCCGCCGCCGCCAATGCCTTATCGATAGCCGGTCCTGAGAATTCGCTGCACGTCTTCCTGTGCCCGCCGCAGGGCGTCACCCGGAGGGAGGGAGAGGAGCCACGTCGCATTGACTTGCTGCGCGAGCGCGTCCTGCACGGCGCGATGGCGTTCCACTTTGGGCAAGGCGCGGGCAACCGACGCCGTCGAGAGGTAGCCTTCCCGCCCGGCCAGGCGAGCAAACTCCGCGCTTTGAAGCACGCTTCGTCGGGCTGGCAGATGGCCGGTCTTGGCCCATGCGTCGCTATGCTCGAACAGATACGCGAGAAACCTGACCGCGGCCTGCTCTCGTCGGGCATCACGTCGCTCATGGCGAGGCAGCACCCAGACATGGCTGTCCGTCCAGGCGGCCTCTGTATAAAAGAGCCGGGGCACCGTGCGCGGCGCGTAGCGTCGTAGCGCAGTCTGCGGCCGAGCCGTCTGCGCATAGTAACTGTCGACGACCCACGTGCCGTTGACCAGCACCGCCGCCTCCCCGTTCAGAAACGCCTGCTCCGCGCCTGCATAGTCTTGTCCCGCATGGGCCACTCCCCGCTCGTACAGGAGCGCCAGCAAATCAAGCGCCCGGCGCGCCTCCCCACGCTCGATCGTCGCCGTCCGTCCGTCCTCGGAGATCAGTTCGGCCTCTTGTTGCCATACCCACGTTTCGAACATCCAGGTGGGCATGGGATCCGTTTGCGACGGAATGGCCATGTACCGTTTCCCGGTGGTCGCCCTTACCGCGCGCGCCTGCTCCAGCAGCTCCTCGGGGCTGCTCGGCAGGACAGGCCCTCGCTTATCCATCAGTCCGGCCTCGGCGAACAGGTCAAGGTTGACGTGCCACAGGAGGCCATGCAGGTCATACGGAAGGCCGTACATATCGCTATTGAACGTGACACCGGCTCGGGCGGACTCGATCACATCCTCCAGCGCAACGCCCGCCTCGAGCAACGCCTCATGCAGCGGTCGCACGAGCCGGTGACTGACAAAACCCGGCAAGACGCTGCCATTCATCACGGCGATATCCGGAGGACGCCGGGCCGCATAGGCGGCGCTCAAACGATCGTAGTATCCGCTCCACTCCGCGGTCTGCGTCCGCACGACGATGGCACCATCGTGCTCGGCGTTGAACCGGTTGGTAAGGACCTGAATCACCCCGCACTCGCCGACGGCCAACGCGACGTCCGTCACATGCGCATACTCATCGGAACATCCCCCGAAGAACCGGTAGAGCGTCAGGTCGATCGGCCCTGCGACGGACGGGTCCGTCTCGCGCTGATTCCGTAGCGCCTCTGCCCCGAGGACGGCGACGATCACCGCCAACAGGATCAGCATCAACGCGGCGGCCACATTCCTTCTCGTCACTATTTCCCCCCGAACGCAAAGCCCCGGATGATATGACGCTGAAACGACAGATAGACCACGACAATGGGAACACTCGCAAAGATGGCAGAAGCCATAATGAACCCCAGGCCCTCCGACTGTGCGAAGTTGCCCTGGAGCGAGGACAATCCGACGGTGATCGTATAAGACGCCGTGTCGGTCGCCGAGACTAAGGGCCAAAAGAAATCGTTCCAGGCCGTGAGGAAGGTGAACACAGCGAGCGTCGTCAGGGCGGGCCGGGAGAGCGGCAGCATGATGGTGAAGAAGATGGTAAACCGGCCCGCATGGTCGAGTTGCGCGGCCTCTTCCAATTCGCGTGGGACGGCTTGAAAGAACTGCATCATGAGGAGAGAGCCGAACGGGACGGCAAGATGCGGCGCCACCAGCGCGAGGTGTGTGTTGTGCAGGTTCCACCGCGCGAAGAGTTCATGGAGCGGAAAGAGCACCGCTTGTGAGGGAATCATCAGCCCTGCCAGGATGAACAGCCACAGAGTGCGCTGCCCCCGAAACGGGATGCGCGCCAGCGCATACCCGCACAACGTCGAGAGCGTCAGCGTGAGCACGGTCATGGAGCCGGCGACCATGACACTATTCAACAACCAGCCCGGCGTCTGCGAGACGGACATCAACGTCGCATAATGCTCGATCGTCAGCGGATAAGGCAGAAACAACTCAAGGCCGCCTTGCCGCAAGACGTCATTCGGCTTCAGCGACAGCAGCAAGACCCAAGCCAGAGGGAGCGCCCACAGCGCGGCCAACACGGTCATGATGATGAAGCGGAGCCTCGGCGTCCGGCCGTCCATCATCGCAACCCCTCGCGCGTCCTGAGAAGGCGGAATTGAAACAGCGAGGCGACCACCATGATGCCGAAGAGCACCATAGCCATGGCGGCGGCGTAGCCGACCTGCCAATCGCGAAAACCGGTCTCGTATATGTATTGGACAAGCACCTTCGTGGAATTGGCCGGGCCGCCTTTCGTCATGAGCAGCACCTGCCCAAACACTTGGACCTGCAGGATGAGTTCCATCAGGACGACGAGCCAGACCGTGGGGATGATGCCGGGCAGCGTAATGCTGCGGAAGGTCCTCCAGTTGCCGGCGCCGTCGAGTTGCGCCGCTTCGTAAAGTTCGCGCGGGATTTGCTGGAGAGCGGCCAGAAACAGGGCCATAGGGAACCCGGCGGACCACCACACGGTCGTCACGACGAGAGCCGGCATGGCAAACCGCCGATCGGCCAGGAGATCGAGGGGCCCGAGGCCGGCCATCAGCAGCACCTGTCCGAGTAGGCCGCGGGACGGATTGAGGACCATCAACCAGACGAGCGTCAGCACGCTGACCGACAAGGCCCCCGACAGGAAGATCACGCTCCTGAAGAAGGCGAACGAGCGGAGCGGCCGGTTCAGCGCTAAGGCGAATCCCAGCCCTACGACGGTAATTGCGGGAACCGCCATGACCACGAATTCAGCCGTATGTAACAACGACGACCAAAACAGGCCGTCGTCCAGAAGGGTCTGGTAATTCCGGAGGCCGACATAGGAGGGCCGCATCCCCGCCTGCCCGCCAAGCAACTCCCAGTCATGAAGGCTAATCCACAATCCGCGGACAAACGGCACGACGAGAAAGGCGAGGTTCACAAGAAGAAAGGGAGAAACGAAGGCGAGGGCGTAACAAGTGTCGCGAGACGGTAGGAATCGACGGGGCATGAGCGTGGTTATGGCACGGTGACCGGTTCGGCAGGTTCCAGCATCGGCAGCGCCAGGCCCTGTTCATCGAACAGATGGACGGACTCCGGAGGCGCCGTGACGTGGACCACCGTGTCCGGAGCCGGCGGAGCTTCAGACGCGTGACCGTAGCGGAGGGACTGCGCCTCTTCTTCAATAATGCAGTCAATCGCACCGGCTGATTGAGGGCCCAGGGTCACATAGACGACCGTCCGGCTGCCAAGCCGCTCCACCGCATTCACCCGTCCCGCCAGTCCGTCCTTCTTGTCCGTAAACCGCATGTGTTGCGGGCGGATGCCGATGGTAACCGATGCGTGCGCCCGCAGCGCCCGAGCATCGACCCGGCTTCGCAACTGACCGCCTGCATGTAAACGCATGTCCGCATAGCCGGCCGTCACATCGAGCACCGTGGCGGGCAAGAGGTTCATCGGCGGCGAGCCGAGAAACCCGGCGACGAAGAGATTCTTCGGCCGGTGGTACAGTGCCAACGGAGGTCCGACCTGTTCCAGCCGGCCTTTGTTCAGGACCGCGATGCGGTCGGCCAGCGTCATGGCCTCGATCTGGTCATGCGTGACGTACACCGTCGACACCCGGAACCGCCGGTGGAGACGGGCGAGCTCGACGCGCATGTGACCCCGAAGCGCGGCATCAAGGTTCGAGAGCGGCTCATCGAACAGAAAGACCTTCGGATTTCTGATGATCGCGCGTCCGATCGCAATGCGCTGGCGCTGACCACCCGACAATTCGTCCGGCAAGCGGTCCAGAAGCGGCTCAATCTGGAGAATCTCGGCCACTGTGCGGACCCGCTTCTGCACCTCAGCCTCAGGAGTGCGCAGATTGCGCAAACCAAAAGCGATATTGTCGCGCCCGGTCATATGAGGATAGAGCGCATAGTTCTGAAAGACCATGGCGACGCCCCGTTGGCCAGGCGGTATGTCGTTTACGAGCGTGCCATCAAAACGAATCGCTCCGGTGGAGGGTCGTTCGAAGCCCGCCAGCATGCGGATCAGCGTTGATTTGCCGCAGCCCGACGGACCCACGACCGCCATGAACTCGGAGTCTTCGATGTCCAACGAGATATCGTGGAGGACCTCCACGGTGCCAAAATCTTTGCCGACATGCTCCAGTTCAATGCGGGCCATAGAGCGGGATTTCCGTGTACGACGGACCTGGCTCCTCTAGGTTGTCTCTGGTTGGTTTGGTTTATCTGGTTTGTTTGGTTGAACACCTTCATCGGGCAGCATTAATCCGAAGGTGCGTCGGGCATCGCTAATCCTGTACCGCGTTCCACGCATAACGCATCACGGCCCCTCATCCTCAGCACTCATCCCTCGTGACTTCTCAAAGCTGCGACGACGGATTCTCCTCCTGGCGGTCATCGGCCGGATCGGCTTTGAACACATTCATGGTTTGAGAGTCAGGGTCAGGAACTAACCGGAGGACATCACCCACGCTCGTGTCGGGTGGCGCTCCCTCAACCGGCAAACGAAACTCATCGCCGGTTTCGGTTTTGGCGATGAATTGGTCTCCATCCCGGTCGACGATGCTCGCCCGCATCTCCGGGGATTCTGGTTCGGCCATGCCCGGCGATTGCTCCTCGCTCACCGACAGAGCCGCCTTCGAATCGTCGGCTGGGCAAGCTGCGCCGCTCTGAGGCTGGAGCCATATCAACAAGGCCAGCGGCAATGCGACTGACATAGTTTTTCGTATCACAAAAGACCTCCTCGCTTTGATGATGAACGTTCGACAGTGTACGTGCTACCCGTGTCCTCCATAGGACCGTGGCCGATTTGGCAAGGCTTCAGTGATTCTACCGGAGAACAGAATGAAGAGGGTACTGATCGGGGTGGGAAGGCGTGACAGGGGGAATATTGGCGGCCCCGGCCGACCGGTGGGCTCTGGAGGGGCCGGTGTCATGGAACCGACTGGATCAGGATGCTGATATCAGTCCGGTTGCGGTCTTACCCGTGAAGTGTCAGGCGCGTGATTCTGATCGCACCTTCCGCCATAAATCCTTCAGGGCATGTCGGCGTTCGGTCCGAGCCATGTGGGCATCGATGTCCGTTCTGCACACGTAGTCCTTCGATCCTTCAAACGAGATGACGCGGCCCGGCACCCCGACAATGACGGCATGGTCCGGGACGTCTTTGGTGACGACGCAATTGGCGCCGATGGCCACGTGATCGCCAATCCGCACCGCTCCTACGATCTTTGCGCCAGGACCGATGTAGACATTATTACCGATAATGGGTGTGCCTTTGCGGGATCCCCGATTGGTCGCTCCAATGGTCACATCCTGGCTGAGGTTGCAATTCTCTCCGATGACCACCTGATCGCTGATCACGATATTCCGGATATGACCGAAATAGAGCCCGCGTCCGATTTGCGTGCCGTGCGAGATCGACACGCCGAATTTGTACCGGTAGTGAACGAAGACATAGCGGGCGAGCAGAAACAGCGGCTTCACCAGCCAGGACGATTTGCGCGGCAACAGATACCGGCAGAGACGCAAATAGAAGGTGTATTTGAATCCGTCACTAAAACGCTCATCCCCGTCCGAAATGAGCAAATGCTTCAGCAAGTCTGCCGTCGCCGTGCTTCCGGTGTGCCGATAGAGGTCCGCTCTCCAGAGAGCCTGCAGTTCCTGAAACGTCATCATTCCATCCTCACTGTAGGAGCCGTCTGGTTTTACATACTTTTTACAGACACTTTTCGGAACGTTCGTTTCGCATTAACCCTCCGTTTCCCTGGCAAAGAAATGATCATGCTAGGTTGCTCCCGACAGACGGCTGGCCGAGACGCACCCCGCGCGCGCTTGGTCCAGTCTTTCAGGGATGGGGGAGGTCACGATGTCACGATTCGGTTGCCTTGCAGTACTGTGCGGGCTCTTGTGCGGAACGTTCAGCGCTTTTCCAGCTTCCGTGGGAGCTCAGACGCCCGGAGGCTGGGTGGAAACGAGGACCACCGGCGTGCGAGCTAAATGGACAGCGGACCAGATCCGGTCCTCCATTCCGCCGACGCGGGGAGCTTTCCGCTTTCCTGCACCCTATCATGCGCAAGCCGTGCGCATTACCGATCCGACCGACTGCGCCGCCGGCGCTGATTGTCTGCATCCGCTTGGTCACGCGTCTTGGCGCAATACCAACAACCACGTCGACAGCAACGATCTGCTGCTGTTTCTAAGTTTCGATCGACGCAACGGGGGAGAAGGTCCCACCCTCTTCCGCTATGACAAGAGCAAGGATGCCATTGCGAGAGTGGGGCCGCTCTTCGAACCGACGAGCAAGTTCAGCTGGAACAGCGGCAGCGGCTGGTATTTTAGCGCCTCCATGCCGAGCGCTCTCTACATCAACGACGGGCCCAAACTGTTGCGCTACGACGTCCAGGCGAAACACTTCGACACGGTCTTTGACGTGAGCAGCCTGTGGGGCAACGACAAGTACATCAGTCAGATGCATTCCAGCAACGACGACCTGGTCCATTCGGCCACATTGAAGATCTCCGGCACCGACGAAGCGCTCGGCTGCGTCGTGTATCACGAGGACGCGCACCGGCTGGCTTTTTTTGGCAAGGTGGGCATGTTCGAGGAATGCACAGTGGACAAGAGCGGACATTGGCTCATGAGCCTGGAGAACGTCGATGGCCGCTACGATGCCGACATGCGCATTTTCGACCTGGCTAGCGAAACCGAGGTGGCCAGAATTCTCAGTGAGGACGGTGCGGTCAGTCACCCCGACCTCGGATACGGCTACATTGTCGGTGCCGACAGCTGGAATCCGCTGCCGAATGCCTCCCAAACATGGGTGCTGGGGCGCACGGTGACCAAAGGCCCCGTCGTGCATTCGAACATCAACTGGAATATCGCCGCCTTGAATCATCGCAGCCACGCCAACGCCAAGGCGGGCGTGCCGATGGAGCATCAGTACGTGTGCGGCAGCAATGCCGACGTCTCCGGTGTGCAAAATGAAGTGACGTGTATCCCGCTAGACGGAACCGATCGGCAGCTGATCGTGGCGCCCGTCATGACAAGCCTCGAAGCTCCCGGAGGGAAGACAACGTACAATAAGATGCCGAATGGCAATCTCGACGTGACCGGGGAGTACTTTCTCTGGACCACCAATCTATCCGGTCATCGTCTGGAAGCCCTGCTGGTCAAAGTGCCCGCTCAACTCCTGGCGCAGTGAGCGGCTGTCCGGCGCCCAGCAGGTGGCTGATCTCATGCGGCGCCGGACGGCTTCCCGCCGACACAGTCTGTCTCTAGCTCGGCCACCGAGCCGCTTCTTTTTACCATTTCTTTACTCCATCTAAGGCGATTTTTCACAAAGCATTTACCGGCTTTGCCTCACTCTCCCGACACCGGTGGTACCTTGCCGCCAAGGAGAACAGGCGCACGCTTCCTTGGAAGCCGACCGCCTGCGGATCAACCAGGAGACACGGCAATGTCATTCGGTATGAACTGGGCTGCGATGAGACGAAGCGGCGTATTGATCATTTTCCTGTTGCTGTGCACCAGCACGTCCGTGATCGGGCAGACCGCGAATCAGTTTCCCGGAGGCTTAGTCGAAAGGCAAGGAAACCTATCCAGGACCAAATGGTCTCCGTCCTATATCCAGTCGTTCATCCCGCCATCACGCGGCGCGTTCACCTTCCCTTCGCCCTATAACACCAGGGCGATCCGCATCACGGACGCCTCGGATTGCGGCGGACAGGATTGCGTAGCGTGGGTTAGCTACTCCTACTGGCGCAATACCAACGCCCATCAAAACAGCAACACCATGTGGATCTTTGTGGCCTTGATGACATCCCGCGGCGGAGCCGGACCCACCTTGTTTCAATACGACAAGACGACCGACGCCATATCAAAGGTTGGTCCGTTGTTCCCCACTGGCAGCCGGTTTCTGTCGAGTTCGGGGGAAGGTTGGTATTTTAGCGGCAGCATGCCCAACAAACTCTATATGAATGATGGAACCAAAATGCTCCGCTATGACGTCGTTTCCAGACAATTCGATACGGTGTTCGATATCGGCACGCAATATGGCAGCAACCGGTATCTCTGGCAGATGCATTCCAGCAATGACGATCGCGTCCACATCGCATCCGTGCGGGATGGCGCAAGCGACCAGGTGCTGGGTTGCGTCGTGTTCAACGAAAGCAGTCGGCAAATGTCCTATTTTCCCCGGACCGGCACACTGGATGAATGCAACTTGGACAAGAGCGGACGCTATGTGGTGTTACTCGACGAGTTGAACGGGAATCACATCATGGACAACGTCTTCATCGACCTGCAATCCGGAGCACGGAGAACGGTCTACGATGCGATGGGGCACCTCGACATGGGGTACGGCTACATCCTTGGCGGTGACCCGTTCAGCTCGTTACCCAATGCACAGATGACGCGCAGCTTCGCGCCGACATTTGTGACCGCCGGTCCCGCCGTCTTCTACAATGTCAATTGGAACGTGAGCGCGGCTGTCCATGTCTCGCATACGAACGCCAGGTCCGGCGCGCCTCTGAACGAGCAATTCGCCTGCGGCAGCGGCGCGGACCGCACAGCCCTTCAAAACGAGGTGACGTGCTTCCGTCTGGACACGTCGTACCAGCAACTCGTCGTCGCACCGATTATGACGAACCTCGATGCAGCCGGAGGATGCTGCGCGGGGGACTACGGCAAGATGCCGAAAGGCAATTTGGATCTGACCGGCCGGTATTTCGTCTGGACGACGAATCTCGGCGGCAACCGGCTGGATGCGTTTTTAGTGAAAGTCCCTTCTCAAGCCCTCGTAGCCGGAGGAGATACGACTCCTCCGTCGGCTCCCCAGAACCTTCGAATCGATTAACCGAAGGCCGGGCGGCGTCTCGCCATCAGGCGAGCGCCGCTGGTCACGCCGGTTTGCACGCGACCGCTCTCCGAAGCAGCTGTTCAACAATGCGGCCCGACGTCCGCCAGGTCGATCCCTTAACCGGCGACTGGTCCGCCATGCCGGTGAGAAGGCGACCCGAATCTGTGTCGGCGAATGTCGTGACGTGATACCGGTCCTTGTTCCGTCCGAGATACCGGATCAACTCATCGAAACGCCGGCGGACGATGGAGTCGCCCCGAGCCTCCCCCCGACCGTCGGTACGCCGGCGGATCAATTCGAATCCATGCGACACGAACACGAACGAGGGAAATCCGCGTTCGTGCGCATGCTCCAACGCCGCCCGCATCTCAGCGAACGACGCGGCCGTGATTTGCATGGGGCGATAGTGCCCCGGATAGTCTCGAATGAAGGTAATCGGCACTTCGATGAGGCCCTCCATCGGCTGAGGACGAGTCATCGGCGCCTCGGCGTGGAGGCCGCATTGCGGTCCCAGGAATACGATGTTGTAGCTCGAATCATAGCGCACCCCTTCGGCGGCGAGCGCGCGCAGGGTGTGCCGGTCTGCCCCATAATTGCCGGCCCGAAAAGACGCGATCCCGGTCGCGCCGCTCTCCCGGAGGAATTGCGCGGCGCGAGTCACGATCCACTGTTGTTGCGCGGGCGAAAAGCTCTGAAGCACCTGGCTGTTCACCCCCTCCAGCGGATGGGCGTCCACCCAACGCAGCCATTCGGAATGAATATGGAGCGCCGCTTCGTGCCCGCGGCGTTGAACGGTCTGCACCATGTCGCGAAGGTATCGACCTCCGAATTTCAAGGCATGTAACGCTTCAATGAAAAAGACGCCTTTCAGCCCTTCGGCCTCGAGCGCATCCATCTGGTACCGAAGGCCATATTCTCCGTCTCGCGTGTGCCCCCACACGTCCCGCTGAACATCCTCCTCGACCTCGGAGAAATCGGGATGCTCGGGATCGCGCGGCCAAAACTCCGTATCCACCGTGTAATAAACGTACATAAATTGGGCTTATCGACGTATCAGGTTCTTGAAGCGCTCCTTCCAGAAATGCACCGCCGGAAGCGGGTCCTCGGCCCATTCGACGTCATGATAGGGCCACCGCAGGAAATCGGACAGGACCTCGCTGATACAGCGCCACTTGCTCCGGCCCGTGTCCCGATAGACACGCTTGCTCGACATACCGGCAACCGTACATAACCAGTGGAGGTCGGCGCTGAGCTGCCGGCATCGGACGTTGACCGGGTAATCGCCCAGCCTGGTCTCGGGCGCGCGTCCATACCCCATTGATTCCAGGAGGACAAAGGGGAAATTGACCCCGCACTGCACCGGCAAGCTCAGCGATCCCCAGAATCGTCCGTTGACTTCCATGAGCCAGTGCTGCTTGGTCGCGGGATCATATCGAAACTCGACCATCGCCACGCCTTTCCATCCCATCTCCTTCAAGAGACGCACCGCGTCGTTGAACAGAGGCTCGGAGAGCGGCGCCGACCGGCGCATGACGCTGACTCCTCCCGATGGAGGATTCTCCCGGATGCGCTCGTGCTGGAAGGCGGCAATCGGCTCGCCGTCATGCATGCACAGCTCGATGCCGACGCCATACCCGGGGCAATACTGCTGCACAAGTGGAAGGAATGGTGCTCCGGCGAACGGCTTCAGGACGCGGAGCACGTCGCCGGTCGAGGCGCAATGCCGATATTGAAAGTTCATGGCTTTCCAGGGAGGCTGCTCATACGGACGCGGCGGCTTGAGGACCACGGGAAAGGTGGCGCCCGCCGGGAGCGCCTGTTCTCTCAGGATCGTCTCAGCGGAATAGGAAGCGGGAACCGGAATGCCGAGGCGCTGTGCCAGCGCGAGCGCCCGGGACTTGTCAAAGGCCTGGTCGAGGATGTGCTGCTCGGCAAACAACAATTCTGTTTTCTCCGGCAAGCGGGCCCGCTGCTGATTGAGCTGCTTCATCAGCGACTCGCTGACCGCCATGACGAAGTTCGGTTTGGCGAGCGCGATCAGATCCATGGTCACCGCGATCATCTCGCCGGGATTGGCAGGCCGGCAGACCGCGTAGCCCTCCAAATAGCGCGAGTAGCAACCGAACGCTTTGCCGTTGTACGACACGCCGATACAGGACACGCCTTCGCGACCCAAGGCGCGGGCCACGGTCAAGCCGATATGGTTGTCGATCTGAAGCACCAGCACCAGCGGTGACGCGCAGCGCGGGGCGACGAAGTTATGCAGCTCCATGTTTGACCATTGCTTTCCGAAGGATGTGCCGGAGGGCGCTGACGACGTAGTCGGGTTTGCGATTCTTCAAGGTCTTCAATAACACCTCGGACACCTTGTCGTAATAGGAACGCCCGACGGCAGGTAAGGGCGTCGCCACAATACCCTGATCCGTGGCCGCGGGAATCAGATGCACCAGCGCCTGGCTCAGCTCTTTGGATTGATGCACGTCGGCACCGGGCAGGACCGGTTTATTGAGTTGGATGGCGAGTTCAAGCGCCTTAAAGTTGTCCGCAGCCGACGTCCGATTATTCGGGTACTCGATGAAGTCCACCAGTTCCGCGACTCGCATATCCGGCGTTCGTCCATACTGACAGGGATGGTTGTAGACCGACACTCCGCCCTGATCCCTGACTTCCTGCACGATGTCGCGAGCGAGGCGCGCCGTAATGGTGGTCTGAATCCCAAGACAACCCAGGTGCCCCTCTTTGGCATAGGCCTCCATGCCGATCGGCGCGGAGGCCCCCAGACCCGCCTCGGCCAGCGCCCGCGCTACCTCTCGGGCACCTTCGGTCGTGCCGTGGTCGGTGATGCAAATGAGCGCGACACGATGCTGCTTGACGAAGTCGACATAACTCTTGGGTGAAAGCGAGGAGTCATGGGATCGACGTGTGTGCAGGTGGAACATGGCCAGCGGCGTCTCGCCGCCACCGGGTGCCTGCACTCCGAGTCGTTTCAGCAGTTCACTTGGATTCATACTTGCCTGATTGATTGTCGAGGTTCCCGGTGGTTCGGATTCGAGCGGACGGAGTCCCGGACATCGCACCGTTTGTTCGCCCACATCCGTCGACTCTTAAACAGCCGCACTGCCTGGTGTCAGCGACACTGCTGTGAACCGCTCGCGGCTCGAAACGCGGTGCAACGACCGATGATCCCAATTGAAGCGGATGGTAGATTCGACTACTGACGCACGCTCAAGCAGCCGGCCGTTCCTCATGAGCGGCCTGCTCCGTCTCCAGCGCGGTCCATGCCGATGGGAACGCTACAGGTTCTGCCGGCCGTTGAGTTCGATTCCAGGTCGGAGTTGCGCTGCCGAACATGAACTTGACCACGCCGACGGCCAGTGCGGCGTTCAATACGAGAAAATATCGGGCCGCCTGAGCCGCTTTTCCGACGAACGGAATCGGACGTAACAGACCGGCCCCCATGGCCGAGGCGTAGAGGGCCAGTTGGGCGGCGAACGTCACGCGGTACAGGGCATGGTCCAAAAGCCAAAGATTGCCAACCATCGCTAAGCAGAGAAGCCAGGGCGCCGCAACCCGAAGCGCTTTATGTGACCATAACGCCAAGGCGACTTTCCCCCATTGGGGCAGCAGCAACGGCCATGTTTGGAACAACACGTGTACAATGCCGGCCCCGGTCCGCACCCGCCGGTGAAACTCATCTGTCACCCGCTTCGGAGCTGCCACCCACGCCTTCGCCGCCTGATGCAAGACTACGTCGCCCTGCGTCCGGAGCCGGATCAGCAACGGCTCCAACAGGTCGTCCGCCATCGTTCGGGCAGGCAGCGGCTGATAGTCCGTTCTCCGGATGGCATAGATTGCGCCGCTAACGCCCAACGCGGCGCCGGCCCGGGACTCGTGCGATTTGAGAAACATCTCATACCGCCAGTAGAGGCCATCCTGGTTTTTCGACGGGTCTGCTGAGCGGATATCTAGATGTCCACCGACAACAACCGCGCTCGGGTGGGTGGCAAAGCCGACCATCAGTTGCTTGATCGCATCGAGATCAAACACGGTCGTGGCGTCGGTAAACACCAGGAACTCGCCGGTCGCCCGCGCGACCAGGTCGTTCAGCACACTGGCTTTCCCTCTGCGTTGCGGAAAGGCAATACATTGCGTATGAGGAAATCTGTGCTGCGCCAAATAGGACGCGGTGCCATCGGTGGAGCCATCGGAGCCAATGAGGATCTGCAGGCGGTCTTGGGGATAGGTTTGCTCGAGTAGATTGATGATCCTGCTCCCAATAGCGGCCGCCTCATTGTGGGCAGAAATGACGACACTCACCGTCGGCCATCGAATCGGCCGGTCAGGAGCGGTGCGGATAGGAGACGTCAGCTTATCAACAATCCAAAGCACCAAGGGATAGCCGAGATAGGTATACCCGAACAGGCCCAAGGCCGTGACGGTGACGCCCATGAGCAGTGTGGTGGTGTCGATGTTCATGCGATCATCCGTAGCATGGTCCAAGAGCAACCACGGCTGGGAGGACCCCCTGTGTATTCTGGAAGCGATTCAGGATATTGAAGGAAGGCTCGGGTAATGCCTAGCAGGGACACGAGCGACTCTAATCAGAGTGCAGGATACCTGATCGCAGTCGCGATACGAATCAGTTGCCGTTTCGAGAGGTGAGCACATGCTCCTGACTGAAGTACCGCTGGAGCGTCTCGGCGACGATCTGATGGCCTGCGGGCGTGAAGTGCTCGTTGTCCCAGGCGATATACAGATTCGAATTGGCCGCATAGGCCTGACGCAACGCTGGCAGGAGGTCTACCGTGCGAAGACCTGCACGCGCCGCCATGGCTTGAACTCGCTCCTGCATGTGCACCGGCGGCTGAGTGGGCTGCTGCACTTGCATGGGCATAGGCAGAATGACGACGATGGGCACCATTCCACGCGCCTGCAGCGTCGCGAATTCTCGGAGATGCCCCTCCATTTCACTGTAGGCCTTGGCCACATAAGGCGTATCCACCCCATTGTAGATGTGCTCGCGATGTGTCCAATCGACGCTCGGTGAAAACCTATTGGAAAGGCTGGCCCAGCGCTCTCGCAGGAACAGCAGGACACGGCTCCGCTTGAACACCCTGGAATACTCGTGCACCGCGTCTTCGGACTCGCCGTTCTTTCCGCCGACGATGGGAGTGACCGTCGCGGGCTTCGTGTATAGATCGTTCCAGTAGACTTGCAGTGTGACGATCTGCGGCTTCACCAGGTCGAGTTTCTCGTTCAAGAGGTCCAGTTCCTGCCAGGTGCCGTACCCCCCGACGCCGGCATTCATGACCCGAACCGGACCGGCTTGCGGTCGTAACAACGATTCCAATTGCCGAACATACGTCTGTTCAGTCGAGACACCGATCCCGGCGGTCATAGAATCCCCGACAGCCAGAATACGGAGATCCTCCGAGGACGGAGCAGGCACTTCCCTTTCATCTCGAAAGGCCAGCGCGTTCGTCACAAACGGCTTGTCGATCGTGAAGGCGTGTTGATGCGCTCTGTACTGGAACATCCTCGTGGCGTGAGGATCCATAATGGGTTGAGGATGCAGATAGTGGTGTCCCGGCGGCAAGAAATACGAGGACACCCACTCCCCTACGGCAAGCAGCACTGTCAGTTCGATCACCAGCAGGAGGATAAGCCACAGGGTTTTGTGGACTGCGGATCGGAAGAGGGACGCTTGTCCTGCAGGCGGTCCTACATCGGCAACCTGAGGCACACCACCCTCCGATAAATCCTCATACGCTATCCCTTCCTCTTCTGTCCGTGAGCCACGCGCTGAGCCTGCCCACGACGGCGCTAGAAAATCGCATAGATGAACGGTGCGACTGCGGAGCCTTGCGTGAAGACGATGAGACCACCAAGGAGCAGCAAGATCACAAAAATCGGAAGGAGCAAGAACTTCCGACGCTCCCTGGTAAACGCCCATAGCTCGCTGAAAAATTCGCCCATTGGTTCACCTCTGAATTAAAATTGATGTCGCACATGGGAGACCGGCCGTGCGGTCCTCACCACTCGATAGGACACCGCAGCGGGATCCGTCGGTTTGAGCACCATGAAATCTCGCCCTATCACCCGTGCGATACATCCGATCGGAGTCAGAATCCCGTAGAAGAAGGTGCCCAAAATTACCCGCGTATTCACCCAACCCATGGCATGGCCGATCGCCATCCAGACGCGATAGACCGGTTCCAGTGCGCGAGGCAGGACTCCTCCGAAGAGCGCCAGCAAGCTTCCGACGGCGAGTGCCCAGACCCGGGGCTCCGCCCCGGACCAGAGAACCGGCCACAGCCCAATGGCAAGAAATACACCGCCCACCGTCAACCCAAAGCTTCGGAGCTGCTTGATCTTGAGTCGCTCGTTCATGGCTGCGTTCCTTCTGAGCGCTTAATCAAGTTCAAACTCCTTCTTCCAATCGCTATCACCCGCAAGCGCCGGTTGATCCTGTTTGTACAACACGCAATTCTCCAGCACGAGCACGTCCATTTCCGTCCGCATAAAGCAACGATAGGCGTCCTCCGGAGAGCCGACGATCGGTTCGCCGCGCACATTGAATGAGGTATTGACCAGAACCCCGCAGCCTGTCAATTCATCGAACGCCTGGAGCAACCGGTAATAGCGGGGGTTCGTCTCGCGGTGCACCGTCTGCACCCGGGCCGAATAATCCAGATGGGTGACGGCGGGGATATCGGAACGCGGGACGTTCAGCAAATCGATGCCCCAGAGGCCTTGCTGCTCGTTCGTGACCGGCCGCCGGCGGCTCTCCTTGACGGGAGCGACCAGCAGCATATACGGACTGTCGCAATCGAGGTTGAAATAGTCCGCGACCCGCTCGCGCAAGACCGACGGCGCAAACGGGCGGAACGACTCTCGGTACTTGATCTTCAGGTTCATGATGGACTGCATGTTTGCGCTCCGCGGATCGCCGAGGATACTGCGCCCGCCCAAGGAGCGGGGCCCAAATTCCATGCGGCCCTGAAACCACCCCACCACTTTTTCGGCGGCCAGATCTTGGGCCACCCGCGTGAACAAGGCGTCGTCGGGCATCCTCACATAGGACGCGCCCAGCTGCCTCAGCGACTGTTCGATCTGGTCGTTGGAATAGGCGGGGCCGAGATATCCCCCCGCCATGGCATCGTTCCGGCGCACTGTCCGCGGGCGGCCTTCATATTGATGCCACACCGACAAGGCGGCTCCCAGGGCGCCGCCGGCATCTCCGGCCGCCGGCTGGATCCACAGACCCTGGTAGGGGCCCTCTCGCAGCACGCGGCCGTTCCCGACGCAGTTCAGGGCCACGCCGCCGGCGAGGCACAAGTACGGCACACCCGTCTCCTGGTGCAGCGTGCGCGAGAGACGCAGCATCGTTTCCTCGGTGACTTCTTGAATCGAGCGGGCCAAATCCATTTCACGCTGAGTCAGGGGCGTTTCGGGTTTCCTCGGGGGACCGCCGAACAGGTCGTCGAACCGGTCGCTCGTCATCTTGAGACCCGTGCAGTAGTCAAAATACTCCATATTAAGACGGAAGGTGCCGTCCGGTTTCAAATCGAACAGATGATCGTAGATCGCCTTGACGTATTTCGGCTCCCCATAGGGAGCCAGCCCCATCACTTTATATTCGCCCGAGTTCACTTTGAACCCGGTATAGTACGTAAAGGCCGAATACAGCAGGCCGATGGAGTGTGGAAAGGGAATATCCCACAGCGGCGTCAAGCGGTTGGCTTCCCCCAGCCAGGCGGATGTCGTGGCCCACTCTCCGACCCCGTCCATGCACAGCACGCCCGCCGATTCATAGGGCGAAGGAAAGAAGGCCGAGGCGGCATGCGACTCGTGGTGCTCTGAGAAGAGAAGCGTCGGAACCTGCGACTCCGACAGGCCTTCCTCCACCGCCGCAAATTCACGCCGTAACAGTTTCTTGAGGTAGAGCTTTTCCTTGAGCCACACCGGCATGGCTGTCACAAACGAAGTCAGCCCTTTTGGCGCAAACGACAGATAAGTCTCGAGCAAGCGTTCAAACTTGAGGAGCGGCTTGTCATAAAAGACGATCGAGTGCACATTGGCCAGCGATGTCCCGGCTTCACGCAAGCAATACCGGATCGCGTTCGTCGGAAAGCCTGGGTCATGCTTCTTTCGTGTAAACCGCTCCTCTTGTGCCGCGGCCACGATGTGCCCGTCGCGTACCAGGCAAGCGGCACTGTCGTGGTAGTAGGCTGAGATGCCGAGAATGTCCATATCAGAATCCTCCGAACGATCTGGAGGTCATAGAGGTCCTTCCCATCCCATTCCGTCCATTAAAAAGATGTCGAGCAGCGGCGATCGATGCGCTGGCTGCGTTACTGAGCCGGGCCGGCGTACGCGGCCGTCTTGCACGTTTTTTCACCTCCGGCATTGCTTCCCAACGCGGCGCATAAGGCCCGGATATCGACACCCGGGTCCTCATCCGCTCCCCGGGCTTTGTAAGGACTCGACGGGGACACTCGATACTCGCCGTTCGAAAGGCCCGCGACTTTGGCGGCGTCCGTGGAATCCGGAAAATAATTCTTATCGGGATACTTTCGGGCATCTCCGCCGATGATCACGTTATGTGCCACAAGGGCGTTGGGAAAGTACTTGCTAAGGGCCTGTTCCCCCACGCCGGTCCCGGCGCCGGTGATGCCATCGTCATTGTGCGGACTGATGTTGTACCGGTACACGAAGTGCTGATGAGGCTCCCCGTCAGCCACCACGATGTCCCCAGTCTGCGCCGCGATATTGTGCTCGATCACCACATCCTGTGTGCCCCTGAGAAGTTGAAACAGCCGGCCCCGGCCTCCCCATCGGGGGCCGCCGATATCTTCGAACACATTGTTCTTGATCAAAATGCGACGCGTTGGCTCATTGTTCGGATGATGATCGTCAAACCCCAAGATATTGAGGCCGCTAGCGGCATGCCGCACGATGTTATTGGTGAAGGTAACGTCTTCTATCACCGACCAGGGAGCCGTGCCTTCCTGGTTCCGGACCGTGAAGACAACCCCGAACCCGTATCCGGGTGTCTGCCAATTGTACTCGAAAATATTGCCGTCGATAAGCACCCGGCGGGCGTTCTTTAACTCAAAGAGGAATTTAACCCGCCACTGGCTGCCGTCGTAGTTCGGTTCCTCGGGTTTCCAGTTCAGCGGTTTCGTGGAATAGTTCTGTCGGATTTCGATATCGCTCGGGACCAGGTCCCGGATGTTCGGATCCCCCCCTCCGATACAAATGTTTTCCCCGCTGGCTTCCAGGAAATTATTGACGATCTTGAACGGACCGCTGCCCGCCCAACCGCCCACGGCCTGCGTGTCGTGCACTTCTTCTTTAAAGTCTGAGAGATACGAATCGATCACCGCCTGATGTCGGCCGTTCATCGCCACGCCACGACGACTCCCCTTCTTTGCATCGCCGTGTAAGTACGAGCGATCAATCACGATGTGGTGCGGCAGATCCTCAATGGCGCGCTCCCGGTTGTTTCCCAACGACACGATGCCATACAAAAACGTATCCTCGGTCGGTGCCATTTCAATGCCGATGAACCGGTAGTGATGCGCGCGTTTCTCCGCGCTCACGACGAAGCCCCGGCTCGCAACCAGCTTGGGCATCAGCGAAGCATGCGAGGGGTGCACGCGGGTCCCGGGAGGGGGCAATTGAGGGGGGCCAATATTGGACCGGATGGTAATCCACCCGGCACCGGTTTTTTTCTCCGGTAACGTGAAGGGGCCCCTGTAGATGACCCCGGCTTGCAACACAATGGTGTCTCCGAGTTGCGCCTCCTCCAGCGCCTCCTGGAAGTCTCCACCCGCAGGGACCTTGATCACCCGTCCTTTGGAGACAGGCATCGACGTATCGACCAGTTCCCGAGGCAACTGCGGCGGCTGAGCCGCGCCAGAGACCTCCGCCCTGGCACCCGCACAGCCCAAAGCCGAACTCCACATCACGGCCGTCAAGATGACCGCCCACGCTGAGACTCGGTTATTCATCGTCACACCTTTTGCGCCATTCGGGTTTGAATGATCTTGGTCATGTCGGCCACGCGTGCCTCCCAACCTTCCTGACGCATGGCCTCCACGCGCTGCCGATCCTGGGCCGGCGACCGTTCCGAGAGCGCCGCTTCAATGGCTTCCAGGAACCCGGCTTCGTGAGTCGCAATCCGCACGAGCCCTGTATACCGCACGACTTCGGGCAACGGTGTTGAAACCACCGGAAGCCCGGCCGCCAGATACTCGCGCATCTTGAGTGGATTGACGCGGAGCGTCAGCTCGTTCATGCGAAAAGGGATCAGCCCCACGTCGAAGCCACGACAATAGCCCGGGAGCGCGCTATAGGGCTGTTGCTTGAGGAGGTGCACATTGGATAGCCCTTGCAGCATGCTCAAATCCGTCTGGCTCTTTCCGACCAGTGCGAAGGACCACTGTGGCCGGGCACGCGCCAGTGCCGCCATCATGTCGAGATCGACCCAATCAGCCAACAGCCCGAAAAATCCGATCACTGGTTTCGGCAGCGGCCGAAGATCCGCCGGCACTTCGGTCGAAGGCTCGAGCGCACGGCTGAAATGAGCCACATCGACGCCATGCGGAACAAAATGCGTGTGAGGATTAAGCTGACGCCGCTCTTCACAGAGCTTCTCGGCGGATGTGAAGACAAGATCCGCCCGCCCGATTAAATCCTTTTCCATCCGAACGATCAGGTCCTTCGGGACCCCGGAAAACTGGGAATATTCATCGACGCAATGGTAAATGACCATCCGCTCGTTGAGCCGACCCAAGACCCAATTCACGTTCGGCAAGAACGTCCAGACAATGGGCCGGCTCATTCCCAGGCGACGCCCGAGTCGCCGCAGCCATGCGGCCAACAAAACACGGTTGAGCTGTTCGGCCACCGCCACACCGGGCAACGGCAACACCGGTGGGTCCATCACGAACAAATTCGGTTCGACCTCCCGATAGCCGGCGACGATGCGGCGAAGCTTCGTGAACACCCGTTTGACGTCATGGGCGCCAGCCGTCGGACGACGCATCCCGATTGAATTCACCCATAGGACGCGGTTCTTCTTGGCCAGAATCCGCATGATATGTTTTTTACTGGTGGGATCGCCCTGCCAATCCTGCGAAAAGCAGATGATCGACTGTCCCTCAATCATAACAGCCGCCTTTCATTGCGTGCTCGTGCAGCTCTCGGCGTTCGGAGGCGCTTCAGCGTTGGCCCGCTAAGACGGGAGCGCTCAACATGGTCGTCGGACTCTCGGCTTCAATGCGCCGGCCTACGCAAAACACCATCGGGGCCAGCCAGGGCCATTCCGGCGTCGGCGCCGAACTCCGGGTCCACAAGGCGGTGGCGATCGCCAGCATACGGCAACAGGCCCGGTGGAGACGTTGCCTCAGCGCCGGTTCTCCTAAGGATGACGAGAGATAGGCGTTCATAAACCCAATGTAATCTGCCGTCACACTCTGCAGGCCCGCGCGCTCATGGACGATCTTCAACATCTCGGCGGTGTAGACGACATGGGCCTGCAGGACCCGCAAACTGCCCAGCCGCTGAAGCGTCCAATTGAGGCCTTGAAGATTCGGCACGAGCGTCATGAGCCGTCCGCCGGGTTTCAGATACCGCGCCAAGATGTCCAGTTTCTCCGGGGCATTCTCCAAATGTTCCACCACACCGAGCGAATACACTAAATCGAAACGATTCATCAGATCCGCATTGGCCTGCACATCGAACGCGTCTCGGCAAAAAATCTCCCCTTGGACCTGGGCGCCGGCCATATTGGCGCGTGCCAATTCCGCAGCATGGGGTTCAATGTCCACCCCAACGGCCCGACAGCCGGTCGTGCGCGCGAGATACGGCAGCCAGGGGGACCGGCCGCAGCCAATCTCCAGGACGTCCGATTCCGCGGAAATCTTCCCATAGTCGGTGAATACCGTCATGATCCGGCGGTCCTGGAGGAACCCCGGATCCGGCAGATAGGGGTTCTTGAGCACATCCTCGGCCGTCTCAGTGTAATATCCCGTGTCCGGCTTCCACAACCAGTCGCTTGCCCCTAACGATGCCATGGAACACCTCACTTGTTATGAAATGAAGGCCCCCATAGACGACTCTGCCTCACGCGTCGTCCCAACAACTAACGCCTTATGGCGCACACATGGCCGCCCTCGCCCCGTAGGAGACCGAGACCGGATCCTCGCCGTCGAGAAACAGCCGATGCCACATCTCGAGGTTCATGAGAAGCCACAACCGGTCAGTATGCTGGCGGATGCCTTGCCGGTGCTCCTCCGCCAGCCGCTTGACGGCAGCCGGATGAAACAAGCCACGGGCCTGCGCGCGCGGCCCGAGCACGAGATCCTCGACGACCGGCCAGAAAGGTCCCTTGAGCCACTGGCCTAAAGGAACGGGAAATCCCATTTTCCGCCTGGTCAGGATCTCATCCGGAATCGCGGTGCGGACCGCTTCGCGGAGCACGGCCTTCGTCCGCCAGCCGTCCAGGCGAAACCGTCCCGGCATGGCGCCGACCAATTCCACAAGTTCATGATCGAGATAGGGCACACGGCTTTCGACCGACGCCGCCATGCTCATCTGATCCTGCTTCATCAGTAACTCGACGAGATGAGTCTGGAGATCCACATAACTCATCCGTTCGAGCGAGCCCTCCTGATGCTCGTCCCAATAGCGGAGGCCTTCCGCATGGGGATCATGCGCAACCAGGAGGCTTTTATCCCGAAGCAGGCCGCGTTGCAGCGCAGTCGGAAACACTGAGAAGTTGTCGAAGAACAAGCCCCGCGGACCGGGAGGAAACGCCAGGAATGACCGCTCGGCGTAGCGCCGGAGGGGGCGAGGAAGGCTCTGGAGCATCTGCGCCACCCCCCGCTGCCCCGCCGCCGGCATCGCCCGCCAGTACCATCGGCCGAGTTGCTCGTTCAGCGCCGTCACGCGGTAGCGATAATCGTAACCGAGGAACAGCTCGTCGGCCCCCTCGCCGCTCAAGACGACCTTGACGTGCTGCTGTGCGAGCCGGGAGACGAAATACAACGGCACGCTCGAATGAAACGCAATTGGTTCATCCTCGTGCCATACCAGCCTGGGCAGCGCCTGGAAGAACTCCTGCGGAGACACCAGCACTTCATGATAGACGGCTCCCGCGGCCGTCGCGGCCATGCGCGCGTACGGCAACTCATTGGCCTCCGCCTCGGCGAACCCAACTGAAAACGCATGGAGGGGATGCTGGACGGCGGGGGCCATCAGGGTCGCGAGCGCGGTGGAATCGATGCCCCCGGACAAGAACAGTCCAACCGGCACATCGCTCATGAGATGACTGCGTACGACCGACTCCAGCTTGGCGCGCACGAGGTGCCCGCGCTCCTCCATGCCGGCTGCCGAGCAGTCATTATGGACCGGCGGATGCCAATACCGCCGTTCCCGGAACCCTTCGGACGGGGACCACGACAACATGCGTCCGGGGAGCAATTTGCGCACGCGTCGGAAACAGGTCTGCTCCCCCGCAACAAACCGTGAGGCGAGCAATTCGGGAAGCACGGCCTCGTTAAACTCCGGGCGAAACGCGTCCGCGGCGAGGATTCCTTTGATTTCCGACGCAAACAGCAGTTCTTGATCCGTGCACGCATAATACAGCGGCTTGATGCCCAGGCGGTCCCTGGCGAGCAATAACCGTCGCCTCCTGCGATCCCAGAGCGCGAAGGCGAACATGCCCTGTAGCCGCTCGAGGCACCCTTCCCCGAAGGCGTCATAGAGATGCAGGATCGTTTCGGTATCGCTCCGAGTCCGGTAATGATAGCCGCGGGCTTCCAGGTCGCGACGCAGCTGCGGATGGTTATAGATCTCTCCGTTGAAGACGATACAGAGCGTCTCGTCCTTGTTCGTCATGGGCTGATGGCCGCCGGCCACATCCACAATGGCGAGACGGCGGTGCGCCAGTCCGACGCCCTCGTCAGTCCACAAGCCGGACCCGTCGGGCCCCCGGTGCCGCTGGACGTCCCTCATGCGCGTGAGCCGCGACGTTTCCACCGCCTCCGCGAGATTCAGTTTCACGATCCCTGCAATGCCGCACATAGCTCAGGCTGCCTCCACAGTTACGGAATGATCGGAATAGAGGATGGTCGCCGCGGGATCATCGAGCATCAGGCCCGAAAGATTACCCTCCTCGTCGAGGAAGGGTCGGACGTTGGGCAGCGCCGTCTGGCGGTCACGGAGCGGATACAACAACGTGACGACACGGAGGGGCACCTCGTGCTCACAGCGATACACCAGTGCTGCAGCTCCTGGGGGGCTCCCGCCAGCGTCCCTCACGCCGTCTTGCACCTCACCGCGCAACGACACTCCCGCAAACGGTTTAATCGCAAGCCCCGGGCCCTTCGTCGTCCACACCCTGGCCCAGAGCGACGCATCGAGGTCGACCGACCGCGATGCTAAATGAAAGGCCAATTCCACCCGGTGCCGGCCGCGCCCCTGTATGTCGTCGATAAGGACCCAATAGGCTCGCTTGACGAATAACACCCGTCGCCGATGCACCACCGGCTGGGCCAGCGAGCGATAGCCGTCATGGCTGGCATCGGCCAATTCGTACCGCTCGTTACGCGACCATTGCCGCAACACCGCACGGGGCCCTTTGTGAACCGGTCCAGGGCGTTGAAGGGGTGGCACACCGTCAATGAGGATCGTGCTATGCGTGCTGCCGGGTCGCACGAAGTCCTGCCACTCGCGATGACCGGCTTGGCCCGTCCACTGAGGGTCAATGAGGATCGGCTCACCGAACACCGAACATTGGACGCCCAGCAGATCGCCGGTCTCCTCTTCGAGCGCGCCGCTTTCCGTGCCGACCTCGAGCATCAACTGGTGCGAGTGCCGGTCCCATCCGCTCCTCATTTGCACATACCCGGCGCGGGCGCATTCTTGAGAAGGCGCCTCTTGCGGAGGTTCAGGCGTGAGACGCTGGAAGTGCTGGGCGCCCGCCGTACCTGCGAACCAGAGGAGTTCGGGAGCCTCGTCCCCGGCCGCCCAGGCATACCGGCCGTCGTCGAAGACCACGGCCGCCAGGGCAAACATAGCGCGCCAGTCATCGGCGTCTCTGGAAAACAACGGGAGCACCCAATCCCCGTCTGGCTCTCCAACGCGCAACATAAATCCGTCTGGGCGCCGTAGATGGAGCAACGCATCGACCAGCACCTGCACGCGATCACGAACGTCCTGCGGAACGGGCAGCGCCTGGCGCTCGGCCAGGATCAGATAGTGCAGATATGCTTCCAACAGACGGCGCTGATGAGACGACGCCGGCTCGACGCAGATCCCGTCGGGAGAAACCTCGTTGAGAATCTGCCTGTTGAGGATCGACAGGCCGGTCCGCCGCCATCGTTCGGCTGGGCTCAATTCACGAAAGACGACCCCGGCGTACAAGAGAGCCAGGGCCTGGATGGTCAACGGCCAATTCGGTGCCCCGGCGTAACTGAGATAGCGTTCGAT
>JACVSD010000133.1 GCA_014534095.1 Nitrospiraceae bacterium | reverse complement strand
GCATCCACCCCGAGCCATTGCACATAGTCAAGCTTACTGATGATTCTCTGTAAGTCGCCGATACCATCACCGTTACTGTCGGCGAATGAGCGCGGATAGATCTGGTAAATCACGCCGCGTTGCCACCAATGATGCCGATCGACCATAGCGGATTTGGAGAAATGGTTGAGATTGGTGGGACAACATCGTATCGTCCAGATAATTGAGAAGCAAGGCCGGTGAAGCCTGCTTCGCACGGATGATGAGGATCATCTGCGCATGCAACAAGAGCCTTTCCAATTTTTTAGGCTGAAGAGATCATGAGTGGGCCGCACGGCTCCGATCCTGCCGCGATACGGCCGCCACGCCGCGTCGATTGGTTCACGGCGGCCTGTTTACTGATGAGCAATATCATCGGCGGAGGCATCTTTACGACTACCGGCTTTCTCGCGCGCGACGTGGGCGATCCCCGGCTCATTCTGTCTCTCTGGCTGATCGGCGCCCTGTTGGCTCTCGCCGGCGCCATGTCATACAGCGAGCTGGGCGCGGCGCTTCCACGCGCAGGCGGGGACTATATCTATTTGAGTCGCGCTTATGGACCACTGTGGGGATTCCTCAGCGGATGGACATCCTTTACGGTAGGCTTCGGGGCAGGCATTGCGGCTTCCTCAGTCAGCTTCTCGTCGTACTTGCTGCGGGCAGTGCCACAGATCGAGGAGACCGGTCTTGCGGCCAAAGTGCTGAGCCTGCTCTTGCTCTGGAGCCTCACCGCCGTCCATACGGCTGGAGTGGGCGCAGGCGGCCTGCTGCAGCGGACATTAACGACCAGCAAAGTGACGGCCATTGTAGTCTTGATCCTTGGCGGGTTGACCTGGGGCGCCGGCACGTGGACGAATCTTGCGCCGACTCAGAATGCTGATCCACACCCGGGCTCGGTCATCGTGGCCCTGATCTTCATTCTCTATACCTACTTCGGATGGAACGTGGCCGGCTACATTGCCGGAGAAATCGCCGACCCTCACCGGGTCATTCCACGGATCATGATCGGAGGAACCGCGTGTGTGGCGGTGATCTATCTGTTGCTGAATCTCGTGTACCTGTACGCCTTCCCGGTGGGAGTGCTTGCCCAACCGCCGGTCCTGCCGGTGGCTGAAAAGGCGGCGGCCGCACTGTGGGGCGCGACGAGCGCGCGACTTGTCGCCGTGATGCTGTGCGTCTCGATTGCCGGAGCCGTGAGTGCCATGGTGTGGGCGGGTCCGCGCGTGTATTGGGCGATGGCGCAGGATGGAGTATTTGCGCCCTACTTTGGAACCATCAACCGAACCACCGGGGTGCCCGTTCGGGCCATCGCCTTACAAAGCGTCTGGGCCTCGCTGCTCATTCTTACCGGCACGTTCGAGCAACTCGTCATTTACAGCGGCTTTGTGCTGGCCGCCTTCAGCGCGCTGACGGTCGGCACGGTACTGGTGCTCCGCCGCCACGAGCCGAATTTGGCGCGGCCGTTTTCAGTTCCCTTCTATCCCCTCACGCCCGGTCTCTTTATTGTTTCTATGCTGATCATCATCGGCTACAGCGTCATCCAGCGACCTGTGCAATCGCTGCTCGGCGTTCTCACGGTCCTCGCCGGCCTTCCATTCTATTGGCTGTGGCGAACTCGGAACCGACCACTCGGCGGAGAATTGAGTAGGAGATGAAGGACTGAGACGCACCGGCCGGTGCCCAGGCTGATCACTGATGCAGCCGGTTACGTTCCGGGCGATCGCACCGTACGCTGATCATCCGCCACGGGACTCGAACCCAGGCAGCTCCCAACCGGCAATAGAACCGGATGGGCGTTCGACGATGGGACGGCCTGCCCCATCGCATGTTACACCTTTATCGACAGATACAGGGACGCGCCACGACGGTTGATCCGCAGGAGCACGTTCTGATCCTTTTTCAGTTCAGCGGTGGTCTTCTCGAAATCTTTGACCGACCGAACCTCATGCCGGTTGATTTCAAGAATGACATCGCCCTCTTGAATCCCGGCTTCTGCGGCCGGACTGTCTCGTTCAACGCCGGTGACGACGACGCCTTTAGTCTTTTCGTTGATCCCGAGTTCCTGCGCCGTCTTCCGATCCAACGTTTGCACTTCGATACCGACGAGCGCATGTTCGGCATCTTCATCATGCTCGGCTTTGGCCGTCTTGATGGTGTCCGGCTGCTCGCCGATCGTCACGGTCAGCTGCTTCTCACGGCCGTCGCGAAGCACTTTGATCGTCGCTTTCGTTCCAACCGGAGTACGAGTGACCATTCGCTGAAGCATGGCCGGGTCTTCCGTACGCTCGCCCTGGTACTCCACGATCACGTCGCCTTGCTTGATCCCGCCTTCTTCGGCCGGGCTATCAGCCGTGACGTCGCTGATCAGCACGCCATCCGTCGTCTTCAGCCCGAAAGAGTTCGCCAGATCCGGCGTGAGATCCTGAATCGCGACGCCCATGTAGCCGCGCACGACCTTGCCGGTCTTCGCCAAGCTCTCGTGGACCGGTTTGGCCATGCTGGTGGGCACGGCAAAGCCGACTCCCTGATACCCGCCGGTCTGGGAGAAGATCGCGGTATTGATGCCGATCAACTCACCTTTGGTGTTGACCAGCGCGCCCCCCGAGTTCCCGGGATTGATCGCCGCATCGGTCTGGATGAAATCTTCGTACTGCGTGATCCCCATGCGGCCACGCCCCAGAGCGCTGACGATTCCCAACGTGACGGTCGAGTTCAGACCGAACGGGTTGCCGACCGCCAGGACATATTCACCGACCTGCAGTTTCGAGGAATCACCCCACACGACGGACGGCAGGTCGCGTCCATCGATCTTCACCACTGCCAGATCCGTCTTGGGATCGGTCCCGATGACCTTGCCCTTGAACTCACGCTTGTCGGGTAACGTCACCTGGACTTCCTTGGAACCTTCGACGACATGGTTGTTCGTGATGATGTAACCGTCCGGTGAGATGATGACACCGGAGCCCATGCCGCCGCTGCGCGGCCCTCTTTCAAACGGCCCAAACGGCCCGTGCTCAAACGGGTTCTGTCCCTTCGGCCCTCGTCGCGGAAATTGAAAGCCGAAAAATTCTTCCATCTGATCGAACGGATTGCGCCATTCTCGCCCCTCGCGATGTTCTCGGCGATCACGATCGCGGATGAGCGTTTTGGCCGGCGTAATATTGACGACGGCCGGCTTGACCATCTTGGCGACTTCAGGAAATCCCGGCGCCACCTCAGTGCCCGATGGCGTGACCGAACTCGTCGTGGCCGCAACGGCACCCTGCGGCACTCCGACGTATTGCCCCGACACAAACGCAACCGAACCGAGCAACGCCAGGCCGGCCACGACGCCGACCGCACGCATTGCCCATGAACGACTAGCTGTCTGACTCATACCTTCCTCCTTGTGATCTTGTGACGATGGAGCCCCACGTGGTGCTCTTTGGATGGTGGGGATAGTAACAGCGGAAAATAAGAAGGCGATTAAAGCAAGATTAGAAGTTTCTAATGGTGTTTGGCGGCGTCGCATCGGCTTTCGACCGGCGGGTGAAGATCGTCAGGTCGGTCTGTAGATGCGGTTGATGATCGCTCGTATACATGGCCGCGACACCGGCAAGAAACCGCGCCGATGGAAATCCTATAAAGCGCGTCGTTGCCTGCATC
>JACVSD010000104.1 GCA_014534095.1 Nitrospiraceae bacterium | reverse complement strand
TGTAGAATGCCGCTGCTCGAGCCGCGGGTGTCGCGATTCCTGCCTAAATCGTTGTGTTCGGCGTGTGGACGTGGCTGATTGCGCGCAACTCGCCGGTGGACCTCCGACCGGCGTGCTGGAATCTGTTGTCTTCGGCGTCCAGGTAGGCTGCTGGTGCGGTGCGTCTCTTAAGTGTACCCGGGATCTATAGTCCCTATCTCCTCGCGATCGGTCTCGATGGCGAGAGCACCTGATAACGCGGTACTTCGTTCCGGGAGGAAAGTGATGCCATATTTTATTCCGCTTTGCATGATACTGTTCGCCCTCGCCGGGTGCAGCGCTCCGAAACCGATCTTGTACCCGAATCCGTATTATCAGGAGGTCGGTCCAGGCCAGGCACAGAGCGACATTGAGCAATGCGCACGGATGGCTCGGGACGGGGGAACTGCATCAGGGCGTGGGAAAACCGGACAAGTGGCCGGCGGTACGGTAGGGGGAGGAGCGGTTGGCTCGGCTGCCGGTGCGGTGGGAGGAGCGATCGTCGGGCATCCCGGCCGGGGGGCAATGATCGGGGCCGCCAGCGGAGCCACCGGTGGTTTTCTCCGGAGTCTCTTCAGGAGATCTCCCCGAGCGACGCCTATAGACAGTTCGTTACGCGCTGCTTGCGAGAGCGCGGTTACGATCCGGTGGGATGGGAGTGAGGGCGGGGGAGACGGGCGTTGAGCAGCGGGTGTGAAAAGACCCGGCGGGAGGACGCGACTCCGACTGTAGTGCCGAGTGTATTGCTGATGAGATCGACCGGAGAGGGATGGCGGTTGTGACAATAGACCTGAAACAACTCGATACTCAGGGAGAAGAGTAAGCCTATGCTGATGAGGCCGAACGCCGGCGGCCAGCGGACTGAGGGAAACCGTCTGGCCAGTAGCAGGCCGAACGGATAGAACAGCGCGATATTGGCGACCACGTCGAAATAAAACTTTGGCGACCGCCAATGCCGTGGTGTGACGATCCACTGGATGTGTTCCCAATGGGGATGCCCGACGAAGTTGCTGAGGGGCAGCATGCCCGCCATCGCGATGACGCCGCTCCACAGCACGAGTGCCATTGTCGTGTGATGGCGAAACGGCATTCCATCCTCTTCACTTTTGATCGTCATCGTGTCGGGATTGTCGCCGATCTGATTGAGCGGTGTCATCGCTTTTTTGTTTGACCGATCCAGGAGATCTACGGCTCGTTCCTCACATCGGAAAGCCAGTGACACCGGCGGTTTCGTTCCCGCGCCGTGTAGTGCTCGGCCAGACGGGTGGGCAGTAGAAGCGAAGACGGGAGGAAGCAAACGAAGGGTTACGACTGCAATTCTTCCTTAACGGCCTGCAGTAGCTTTTCCAGGTCAAAGGGCTTCTCAAAGGTTCGGCGGGCACCGAATAGTTTAGCCACGTCGAGAAAATTGCGGTCGCCCTGTGCGCCGGTAATGGCGATGATCTTGGCGTCGACATACTCGCGGGTGAGCTTCAGCGTCGCTTCGAGTCCGTCGGTATCCGGCATCAAGAGGTCCATGATGACCAGGTCGACTGGTTGCTGTTGATAGAGGGCAAAGCCTTGCCGGCCGTCTCCGGCTTCGAGTACGCGGTGCCCCGCCTTTTCCAGGACTTCTTTCAAGAGTCCCCGAATAGACTGCTCGTCGTCGATCACTAGAATCGTCGCCATTCGTTCCTCTGAGAATGTTCGCGATATTACCTGGCCCCGTATGACCTGTCTAGGAAGAAATTCATAGAGCGTTGAATCGCGAATCCTTGTGTTCCGCGAACAAATGAGTCGCATGATTACCGGCCTGTTCCCGGGATTTAGGCGTTGACCGTCTCCGCCCATTTTGATAGAAAAGGCGAAGTCATCTCTCGCACGGGTTCCCCATCCCTGGAGTCTCGAAGTGACCCCCGAAGCTGAATCGAAATGGGCCTGGACCAGGCGGACCTTGCTCCGCACGGCATTCGTCGGGTGCACCA
The DNA here is from genome assembly GCA_014534095.1 of Nitrospiraceae bacterium. The sequence goes on along the minus strand of JACVSD010000104.1, from coordinate 4,278 downwards.
TGGCGGCTGGGCGAGTGACCGCTCCGTCGCTTGCCTTGGCGGATCAACTTCCCGAGGGACGGCTGACCTTTGTCAATGTGTGGAGTAACGAGCGGCTGGCCGTGACGTATCGTAATGAAGCGGGAGAGTACGATCTCGAGGCGCTCGATGACGTGAACCACATATTCCGATGCCATTACACCGGAGAAGTGGCCGCCATCGACGTCCGCATGCTTGAACATATTAATCTCGTTCAAGAGAAGTTCGGCCGAGAGCGCGAGATTGAGATCATTTCAGGTTTCCGTTCTCCCGAATATAATGCGTTGCTCGTGCGGTCGGGACGGCGGGCCGCTCGGAACAGTCTCCACATGGAGGGGCGGGCCGTAGATTTGCGGATCTCCGGGATCCATCCCAAAGCGGTCCGGCAGGCCGCGCTCGAACTCGGTTATGGCGGTGTCGGCTACTATCCACGTTCAAAATTTGTTCACCTCGACTCTGGTCACTTCCGTACCTGGTAACTGTCCCGCATCGGCTTTTTGGCGCACGACCTCATGGCAGCGGTAAAAGTGACTGTGCTAGGCTCATGGAGCAAGCGCGGAACAGATACAATTTTTTGCCAACCAGTTGACTATCCCGGAGGTATTTCCATGATTCGTTTCCAGAACCGGACAGCCGCTTTTCTGACCGTCGTGCTTGGCGTTCTGCTCATGGCTTCAGCGGCGATGGCTGAGACTCAGAAGCGCGGCGCCAAACCGACCGTCTCGAATGGCAAGCAGGTGTCCCTCGAGTACACGCTCAAACTTGATGACAAGGCGGTGTTGGAAACGAACGTCGGCAAGGAACCGATTACGTACACGCAGGGCGCTCACGAGATCGTGCCGGGATTGGAGAAGGCGGTGGAAGGCCTCACGGTCGGAGAGCAGAAACATGTGATCGTGCAGCCAGCGGACGGCTACGGTCCAGTTGACCCCAAAGCGTTTCAGGAAGTGAAGAAGGCCCAGATTCCTGAAACAGCCTGGAAGGTCGGGACGCAGCTCGAGGCGAAGGGGGCCGACGGCGAATCAATGTTTCCGCGCGTGACCGAGGTCAAGACCGACACGGTGGTGCTCGACTTCAATCATCCGTTGGCCGGGAAAACGCTCTTCTTCGATGTCAAGGTGCTTGATATCAAGCCCGGCGCCAAGAAGCCGTCTTAGCCTGCGTGCCGCTTTAGGAACAGCACGGCCAAAGGCGGGAGGGTGACGAGGACGGAATGCGGCTGTCCGTGGCAAGGTTCATCAGTAGCCGCTAGGCCGCCTGCATTCCCCACGTTGCTCCCTCCGTAGCACTCCGCATCGCTGTTGAATATCTCACGATACCACCCGCCCTCCGGCACGCCGATGCGATACCCCGGCCTCGGCACGGGAGTGAAGTTGCATACGCAGACGATCGTATCGTGCGCCTCGCGGCCCCTCCGCAAAAAGGCAATGACCGACTGGTCGGCGTCGTGGAAGTCGATCCACTGAAATCCCGTCCAATCAAAATCGATCTCATGGAAGGCGGGTTCACGCCGGTACAGATGGTTCAGATCCCGCAGGAGTCGATGGATGCCTCCATGAGGGGCTTGCGCCGCCAGATGCCAATCCAGACTGGCATCGTGATTCCATTCCCGCCATTGGCCGAACTCGCCTCCCATGAAGAGCATCTTCTTGCCTGGATGACTGTACATGTAGCCGTAGAGCGTCCTGAGATTGGCAAACCGCTGCCAGGTGTCGCCGGGCATCTTGTCGAGTAAGGTACGCTTGCCGTGAACGACTTCATCGTGCGACAAGGCGAGCACGAAATTTTCGGTAAAGGCGTAGAGCAACCCGAAGGTAATCTGATTCTGATGGTACCGCCGGTGGATTGGGTCCTGGCTGAAGTAGTCCAGCATGTCGTGCATCCAGCCCATATTCCATTTGAATGTGAATCCGAGTCCGCCGGTATACGTCGGACGCGACACGCCCGGCCAGGACGTGGACTCCTCCGCGATGGTCATGGCGCCGGGGAATTCGCGGTGAACCAGTACGTTCAGCTCTTTCAACAGCGACACCGCCCCCAGGTTTTCCCGCCCGCCGAATTGATTGGGAATCCACTCGCCTTCTTTGCGTCCATAGTCGAGGTAGAGCATGGACGCCACCGCGTCGACCCGTAAGCCGTCGATATGATACCGGTCGAGCCAGAACAATGCGCTGTTGAGGAGAAACGTGCGGACTTCAGGCCGCCCGTAATTGAAGATGCGGCTATGCCAGTCGGGATGATAGCCCAAGCGGGGATCGGCGTGATCGTATAAATGGGTGCCGTCAAATGTGGCCAGCCCGTGAGGATCGTCCGGAAAGTGCGCCGGCGCCCAATCCATGATGATTCCGATACCGGCCTGATGGGCGGCATCGACAAACGCCATGAAGTCTTCCGGGGGTCCGTACCGGCTCGTGACGGCAAAGTACCCCGTCGCCTGGTAGCCCCAAGATCCGTCAAACGGATGCTCGGTCACCGGCATAAGCTCGACATGGGTATAGCCCAGGTCCTGGACATAGGGGATCAGCCGTTGCGCGAGCTCGCGATAGGTCAGCCAACGATTGTTTTCCTCCGGCACCCGCATCCAGGAGCCCAAATGGACTTCATAGATCGACACGGGCGCGGTCAATGGATTCCACCGAGCGCGCGCTTCCATCCAAGCGCCGTCCTGCCAGGCGTGATGCGACAGCGTGTGCACGACCGAGGCCGTGCGGGGACGCAGTTCGCTGGCATGGGCATATGGATCCGCCTTCACCAAGATCGTGCCGGCGTGGCGGGATCGGAGTTCATATTTATAGAGGGTGCCCTCCGGCAGGTTGGGAATGAACAATTCCCATAGACCGGTGGCGCCGCGGTTCATCATCGGATGGCAGCGCCCATCCCAATTGTTGAAGGCTCCGATGACGCTCACGCGGACGGCATTCGGCGCCCACACCACAAAATGAACGCCGGTGATCTGGTCGACCGTGCGAACATGGGCGCCGAGCGTGTCATAGGCCTTATAGAAGGTGCCTTCGGCGAACAGATGGAGTTCAAAATCGGTGAGCAGCGGCCCGAACGCATAGGCGTCGTGTTCTTCACGGACCGTTCCGTCATGGCCGGTGATGCGCAACCGATAGCCGGCCGACGTTACGGGGGCCGGCACTAGCGCCTCAAAGAGACCCGCCTCATGCACCCGTGCCATTTTAACGGATTCAGATACGCCGGCCGGCACGAGGTCTACGGCGGCGGCATGGGGGAACCAAGCGCGAACGACCGTGGCAGGCTTGCCATTGATCCGGGCTGTGTGCGGGCCAAGGACCGAGCGCGGATTCCAATGGGTGCCGGCGATCAGATGCTGGAGATCTTCCTGGGGAATCGTGGGCATAGCCATCTCGTTATCCTAAAGGTGCCGCACCCTCAGAGGAAAGAGGAAAAAGACGATGGTTAGGAGAAAGTGGCGTTGCAGTGGTCACTGATGCACTGGATACTGCACCGGCGATGTTCTTCCCCTCACGCTGTTCGCCTGCCTCCTGATGTTCGCTCTCGCTGGCCCTTCTCATTTTCGGCGTTTCCTATTTCCTGATCATGGCCGAGCGGATCCAAAAGGCAGCGCTGTTCGCGCAATCCTCGTGATTGTCTCTCGTGAGCACGGCGTCGACTACAACGTAATCTTTCTGTTCATCGGAATGTGGTCATCGTCAAGATCATCCGGGAGACCGGCTTGTTCGACGTGCTGGCCATCTGGGCCGCGCTCAACTGTTCGGGCTTCTGCTGCTTGCGCTTATCACGGCCGTGCAGTCAGCCATGTTGGATAATGTGACCACCGTCCTGCTCATGGCGCCGGTGACCTTGTCCATCACGGAACGGTTGAAACTCAGTCCCGTGTCCTTCAGACAGCCGCGACCATGGCGGTCTTGTGAAACTCCGCGGTGCTCTCGAGGGCCGTGGACAATATCCCCTATGTGGCGCCACGAGTCTCTGATCGTGGATCGCGCACGATCGCCCCATCCGACATCACCCGACTACGCGATCGGTGCATCATGTCGACTTTATTCCACTGTGGTGGGCGCTGTCCGTCGGAGGCTGTCTATGCGTAATGGCAGGTTGATCGGCGCGAGCGGCAATGTGGTCATCGTCAATATGGCCTGCCAGCCGCCTATCGCATCACCTCCTGGCAGTTCTTCTTCAAGGTTTCCCTGTCATGGTGGGATCTGTTTTTAGGGTGAATAAGGCGATAAAGGGAAGAGGCGGTCCTTCAGCAGGTGAAGGACTCTTGGGGAC
>JACVSD010000017.1 GCA_014534095.1 Nitrospiraceae bacterium | reverse complement strand
GCCGGAACGGTTTCCGGCGCGCCAAAAATCCGTGCCATGGAAATCATCGAGGAGTTGGAGCCGACGAAGCGCGGGCCTTATGCCGGCGCGGTAGGGTACTTCGGCTTCTCAGGTAACATGGACATGTGCATCAACATCCGCACCGTCGTCGTATCGCGCCATCGGGCGTTCATACAGGCGGGAGCCGGCATTGTCGCCGATTCGAATCCCGCTCATGAGTACGAGGAGACCTGCAACAAAGCCAGGGCCATGATGAAAGCCATCGAACTGGCGGAGCGGGGCTTGGAGTGAAACTGGCGATCGCGTGGCAGACGACGGGAGTCTCTCGCTGACGCCTCTTATCACGTATCACGCGCCACGGCTCACGGGTATTCTATGCTGCTGGTTATCGATAATTACGACTCTTTTACTTACAACCTGGTCCAGTATCTGGGCGAATTGGGGGAAGATGTCCGCGTCTATCGGAACGACAAAATCTCAATAGATGAAATAGAGGACCTGCACCCGGAGCGCATCGTGATCTCGCCCGGCCCCTGTACGCCGACAGAGGCGGGGATCTCAGTGGAGACGATCCGCCGTTTCGGAGGCACGATTCCGATGCTGGGAGTCTGCCTCGGGCATCAGTCGCTGGCGGCCGCCTACGGCGGCGAAGTGATCAGGGCATCCCGCCTGATGCACGGCAAGACGTCTCAGATTACGCATGACGGCAAAACCATTTATCGCGGAATACCTAATCCGTTCGAGGCCACACGGTATCACTCGCTTATCGTAAATCCGGTTAATCTGCCGGATTGTTTTGACATCACTGCCCAGACGGATGCGGGAGAAATCATGGGGCTTCGTCATAAAGCACTGGGTGTCGAGGGCGTGCAGTTCCATCCCGAATCGATTCTCACCGCCGTGGGGAAAGATCTGCTCCGAAATTTTCTCACGCTGTAGCCGTTGGGCTTATTCTTCGGATGATCAAAGACGCACTAGCCAAACTGGCCGACCGGATGCCTCTTTCGGCGGATGACGCCGAAGAGGTGATGTCTGAAATTATGGAGGGTGCGGCGACGTCGTCGCAAATCGCCGCTTACCTAATGGGACTCAGGCAAAAGGGCGAGACGGTGGAGGAAATCACAGGCTCCGCCAGGGCCATGCGTGCTCGGGCGACGAAAATCAAAGTAGGCGCGTCGATCGTGGTCGATACGTGTGGCACGGGCGGTGACGAGGCATACACCTTCAATATTTCCACGACGGCGGCCTTTGTGGTGGCTGGAGCGGGGATTACGGTGGCAAAGCACGGCAATCGTTCGATCTCGTCCAAATCGGGCAGCGCGGATGTCTTGCGCGAGCTCGGTGTGAAGATCGATCTGTCGCCCGACCGACTGGCGGACTGCATTGACACCGTCGGCATGGGCTTTTTGTTTGCACCGCTGTACCATGGAGCCATGAAACATTGCGCGGGCCCCAGACAAGAAATGGGCATCCGCACCATGCTCAATGTGCTCGGGCCGTTGACGAATCCCGCCGGCGCCACCCATCAGGTCATCGGCGTGTATGATGCCCGGCTTACTGAGGTGCTCGGTCAGGTGCTCCTCCAACTCGGCTCGCGACACTGCTTCGTGTTGCATGGCATGGACGGCTTGGATGAGATTACGCTGGCCGACCGTACGAAGGTATCGGAAGGCAAGGGCGGCGTGGTCTCCAGCTATTTCATTGCGCCGGAGGATTTCGGCCTCGGCCGCAGACCCGGCAGAGAATTCTCAGGTGGGATGCCGGAAGAGAACGCCCGGATTACCCGGGAGATCCTCGAGGGCCGCAAAGGGCCGAGACGCGACATCGTGTGTCTGAACGCTGCGCCGGCGATGGTGGTTGGACAAAAGGCTAAAACGCTTCAGGAAGGATTTCATCTCGCTCAGCGGACGATTGATTCGGGGGCGGCCGCCGATGCGCTGGATCGGCTTATCGCGTACACGACGCGCGCAGAGGCTGTATGATTCTTGATACGATTCTCGGCCATAAGAAAGCGGAACTCCGGCACAAACAGAGCCGTTCATACCTGTCACATCTGAAAGCCATGATCCGGGATGCCCCGCCGACCCTCGGATTTGCCGTCACGCTTGATGCGACGAGAACCGCGACCAGTCCCGCTTTAATCGCGGAGGTCAAAAAGGCGTCTCCCAGCCAAGGCCTGTTGCGGCCCGAGTTTGCGGACCGGTTCGATTACCTGTCCATCGCACAGGGGTATCACGAACATGGCGCCTCGGCTCTGTCGGTGCTGACCGATCGCGATTTTTTTCAGGGAGAACTTCAATACCTGGCCGACATCAAGGGAGCCGTCCCAATGCCAGCGTTGAATAAAGAGTTCATGGTGGGAGATATTCAATTCTACGAGGCGCGAGCGCATGGCGCGGATGCCGTACTGCTGATTGTCGCGGCGCTGGAACGCCGGCAGCTCATCGATTTCCATGTGCTTGCGAAAGAATTGGGCATGGATACCTTGTTTGAAACCCACCATGAACGTGAACTCGATACCGTCCTCGAATGGGTGCCGGAGGCCCGCCTGATCGGCATCAACAACCGAGATCTGAATACGTTCCAGACCGATTTGGCTGTCACGTTCCGATTGGCCAAGCGCATTCCCTCCGACAAACTCATCGTGAGCGAAAGCGGCATCCATACCCGCAAAGATGTGGTGCGGCTGCTTGAGGCGGGCGTCCATGCCATGCTGGTCGGTGAATCCCTGATCCGAGCCGAACGAACCGAGCAGAAATTACGTGAATTGCTAGGCGTGGAATCAACCGAAGCGACACCGCGGCGATAGCGCAGACATGGTCAAAGTAAAAATTTGCGGTATTACGAACGCCGAGGATGCTTCCGTTGCCGTGTCGGCTGGAGCCGATGCCCTTGGATTTGTGTTCTATCGAAAGAGTCCCCGCTTCGTGGAGCCCTCCGTCGTGCGCACGATTGTGGCCGGTCTTCCGCCGTTTATCCTGTCCGTCGGCGTCTTTGTCAATGAGGACCTGTCGATCGTGAGAGCGATCGTGGATGAGTGCGGCTTGTCCCTGGCTCAGTTGCATGGCGAAGAAACCGCCGAATATTGCGCCAAGCTGGGGAGACCGGTCCTCAAAGCCTTGCGAATGAAGAACCCGGGCGCGGTGCTGGCGTTGGCCGACTTCCAGGCGCACGCCCATGTGCGCGGGTATCTCATTGATGCATATTCCGAGCAGGCCTATGGCGGGACCGGTCACACGGTTGACTGGGGGTTGGCGGCGGAAGCAGCCCGCTCAGCTACCGTCGTTCTTGCGGGCGGCCTTACACCAGCGAACGTCTCCGGAGCGATTCGACAAGTCGGCCCATATGGCGTCGATGTCAGTAGCGGTGTGGAAGCACAGCCCGGAAAGAAGGATCCGGCCAAGGTGAAAGCATTCATTGAGGCAGCCAGACTTGTGTCGGTATAAGGCCTCCAACTATACTCATCACAACCAACTTGTCGGAGCATTAATCAATGATGCCTTCGTTCCCTGATGCGCGGGGCCGGTTCGGTCCCTATGGCGGCCGGTATGTGCCTGAGACGCTGATGCCTGCGTTGCTCGAATTGGAGCAGGAGTATGCAGCGGCGAAGAAGGATCCCACGTTCCGCCGCGAGCTGGCCTACTATCTGAAACAATACGTGGGGCGTCCCACGAGCCTCTATCGGGCCGAACGGCTGAGCAAGCGGCTTGGCGGCGCAAAAATATATCTGAAGCGGGAAGACCTGTGCCATACCGGCGCCCATAAGATTAACAACGCGATGGGTCAAGTCCTCCTCGCATTGCGCATGAAGAAACAACGGATCATCGCCGAAACGGGGGCCGGCCAGCATGGCGTCGCGACGGCCACCGCCGCGGCGATGTTCGGACTCGAATGCGAAATCTACATGGGTACGGAAGATATGCAGCGGCAGGCGCTGAATGTGTTTCGCATGCGTCTTCTTGGTGCGAAGGTGACCGGCGTGGACGCCGGCAGTCGGACGTTGAAAGATGCTATCAGCGAAGCCATGCGTGATTGGACGACCCATGTCCGCACGACGCATTACATCCTCGGTTCGGTCCTGGGCGCGCATCCCTATCCGATGATGATACGGGACTTCCAGGCTATCATCGGGCAGGAAGCCCGCCGGCAGATTCTGGCGGCCGAAGGGAAACTCCCCGAGTATTTGGTTGCCTGTGTGGGCGGCGGCAGCAACTCCATCGGCCTGTTCCACGCGTTCCTTCGGGACACTAAGGTCAAGATGGTCGGTGTGGAGGCGGGAGGGCAGGGGATCGCCGGCGGAAAACATGCCGCCCGCTTCTCCGGCGGCAGGCCCGGTGTCTTGCAGGGCACCATGACGTATCTGCTGCAAGACGATGACGGACAGATCAACCTGACACATTCCGTCTCGGCGGGCCTCGACTATGCGGCGGTCGGGCCGGAACACAGCCTCTACCGCGATCAGGGCCGCATAGAGTACACCTATGCCACAGACGAAGAAGCCATGGCGGCTTTTGACCTGCTCGCGCAAGAAGAAGGCATTGTGCCGGCGCTGGAAAGCGCCCACGCGATCGCCCATGTCATCAAGCTCGCCCCATCCTTGAAAAAGTCGCACATCATTATTGCCAATCTCTCCGGGCGGGGAGACAAGGACGTGCAACAGGTGGCCCGGATGCGCGGAGTGACACTTTAGGTGATGGGTGAAGAGTGATGGGTGATGGGCAAAAAGCAAAAACCAGGAACGACAACAGGGATGCGCGCTCCAATTCGTCACCCATCACCCATCGCCGATCAGACGAAACCAATCGGCTCGACCGCACGTTTGCGCGATTGAAAGACCGCCGTGAGAAAGCGTTGATCGCCTACCTCATGGCCGGCGATCCGTCGCTCGCGGACACCGAACAGCTGGTGGTGGCGCTCGAGCAGGCCGGAGCCGATATCATCGAGTTGGGCGTTCCTTTCTCTGACCCTATTGCCGACGGCCCGGTGATTCAGCAGGCGGCGGAACGCGCCCTTCGTAACGGCACTTCTCTGAAACAGGTCTTGGCGGCCGTGACCTCCTTGCGTCAGCGCACGCAGATCCCGTTAGTTCTGATGCTCTATTACAACTCGATGTACGCCATGGGCCTTGAGGCGTTCTGCCGGGCTGCGGGCGACGCCGGCATCGATGGGCTGATCGTGCCTGACATGCCGCCGGATGAAGCCGGCCCGCTCAGAACCTGCGCCATGGCCGCAGGACTTCGTGTCGTGTATCTCTTAGCTCCGACCAGCACGGCGGCCCGCCGAACGTACGTGGCGAAGGAGTCACAAGGCTTTCTGTATTATGTGTCCCTTACCGGCATCACCGGTGCCAAGATTCAAAACATGTCGGAGGTCGGCACGAACGTCGAGAAGATCCGGAAGATCACGACCACACCCATCGCCGTGGGCTTCGGCGTGTCCACTCCGGAAGACGCGGCGCAAGTGGCGGCCCTGGCCGATGGCGTGATCGTCGGAAGCGCCATTGTGAAGCAGATTGCCGCTCATCAGCAGCAGTCCGATATGGTGTCGGCCGTGGCAGCCTTCGTCGGTTCCTTAAAGCAGGCCATTCAAAGCGGCTCAACCGCCCATACCTAAAGACAGCTCAAGCTTGCTGCTGCAGATCAATGGAAAGAGTGCGATTACCGCTTGCCGGGGTTCTCGGCGGGTGGCATGTATTTGATCATCTCGTCGGTGAGCTCCGCGGCAACCTCTTTCAAGTTCGGCTTGAAAAACATATAGCTGCTGGCCTTCTCGTGACGGGCCTTCCAAATGGTCGTGCCGGTGGTGGCGTCGATCAGCCGCATCGTCAGGCCCACGCGCCCCACGTTATCGCCCTCTTTTCTCGCATATTCCCAAGCGTTAATGCGGAGAACGAGAAAGGAGTCCACATGCAATGCCTTGCCGAGCTTGATGGCCGCTTCCTTATCGGATTGCCCGGTCATTTCGAGCCGGGAAAAATAAAAGACCAGAGCATCGAAGGCTTCCTTGGATGCTTGGAAGATATCGGTCACGTGCTCGGCCGGTACCACTCGTTCAATCCGTCCCGCTTTGCTCAAGGAGTTGGCCAGGACCTCCTGAATGTCCTCGCGCGCGCTGTCGTATTGGCTCGCCATCGGAGGAAGGACGGCAATGGATTGCGGGCGAAACACTCTCGCGCCGGGCCCTTCCCACATTTCCTGTAGGCCGCTGCATCCCGAAAGTACGATGATGCCGAGGAGAAGGCTTAGCACAAAGGGCTTAGGAAGCACGATCGTCATGGTCGTGAGTATACCATTAGAACGTTAAAGAGATAGAGCCGGATGCCAGCGCGCCCCGTTCGCGAAAGTCATAACCGCCTCCAAGATCGACCCGCAACGCATACATCCGTAGGCCGATCCCTGCAGTGGGAGTAAACGCTGAGGCGGCATCCTGCACATTCTTAAAGGCCCCGACCCGAAGGGAAAGGAATTCCGACAGCACCGTCTGCTCCGCGCCTAAACTGATATTCTGGCTTTTCAGTCCGGGGACGAGCGTGCGGTTGGAGGTCACGTCCATGTCAGCCGTCAGCGTCAGGGTCGAATAAGGGTTGACCGCGATGCCCCCACGGACCTGGGGATTGAGTTTGTATTTCGTACCATCAGGCGCGTCGAATTCAGGCTGGTTGAGATCTTTGGCGACCACGCCTAAGCGCAGCCAAGAAGCGGGGCGGTAGATGGCTCCCACATCGATGCCATAGGTGGTGGCAATATTGGCTCTGCCGAAATTGTCGGAGAGTTGCACGTCGACGCCGGCCTGCAATGGCATGGTGCCACTGTACGCTGCCCCTTGGATCAGTTTGCCAGTGATGCCGATAGCAAACGTTTTGTCGGCAAAAGCATATGCATAAGAGAATGTCGCCTGGCGTGCCTCCAATCCGCGTAAGGCCATCTGACCCGCCACACTCACCTGACCACCAGCGTTGGTGACCTGCAAGGGGGTGGATAAGAACCCTCCGCTGGTCGCGACATCCGCGACGCTGAAGCCGAACGCGTGTTCGCCAAGATGTCCCTTGACGTAGAGTCCGGCCGCGCCAATGGCGGACAGGGTCGCTCCCGGCCGATTGATCCGATTCGCAATGTCCTGGGCGCGTGCCTGATTAGCGGGTGTTAAATCGCTCGTGTTGAAGTCTTCAAGGTCTTTCAGCGTATCTGCAATTCCCAGACGGTCAATGCCTTGAGCGGTACCTTGAATCCTGATGTCGACGGTCTGCGTCATGGCAAGACCGGCCGGGTTCCAATAGGTCGCCAGCGCATCAGTCGTGACCGCGACGCCGGCGCCTCCCATGCCGGCCGCGCGCGGGCCGACCACCGCAAATTCGACCGCGAACGCCTGGGCTGGAATAAGACTGAGCACGGCGACCGCAAGCATGCGTCGGATAGCTCCGCTCATATTCATCCTCCCCGTTGAGGGTCAGTGGCCAAATGAGGTGCAGTCTAATAATGAGGCGAGATGCAGTCAAGGATTGACGATCATTCCATCCTGCATATGCACGATGCGGTCACATTGAGCGGAAAGCTTGTCGTTATGGGTGACGATAATGAAGGTGGTGCGGCGGGACCGGTTCAATTCGCGCATGAGAGCGAAGAGGCTGTCGCCCGTATGGGTGTCGAGATTGCCGGTCGGCTCATCCGCCAGGATGACATCGGGCTTTTGCATCAGGGCGCGCGCCATCGCCACTCGTTGTTGCTCGCCGCCGGACAGTTCGCCCGGTTTATGGTGCACGCGGTTGGACAGCCCCACTTCGGCCAGCAAGGCTTGCGCATCCGCTTCCACCGTGGACCGATCGCGACGTTGCACCAGCGCCGGCATACAGGCGTTTTCCAACGCCGTAAACTCGGGCAGGAGGTGATGGAACTGAAACACGAACCCGACGCGCCGGTTTCGGAAATCGGCCTGCTGCGTATCGGACAACTGAAAGATGTCCTGACCGTCGAATGTCACCGTGCCGCTGGTCGGGCGGTCCAGAGTTCCGATGATGTGCAGCAGCGTGCTCTTGCCCGCGCCCGAGGCGCCGACAATGGCAATGAATTCGCCGCGCTGAATTTCCAGGTCGACTCCTTTGATGACCGGCAGTTCATGCGTTCCCATGGAAAAGGTTTTACGGAGATCCGTGACTTTAATCATGATCCGGCTTTCAGCGGTCAGCTCTCAGCTCTAGCCCCCTCAGCGGATCGCTGATCGCGGACGGCTGATGGCTTGTTGGTTACTCATAGCGCAGGGCCGCGACCGGTTCAAGTTTGGCCGCCTGAGTGGCCGGGTACACCGTCGCCGCAAAACTGATCAGGATGGCCGACCCAGCGACTAGCAGGACGTCTTCGGCCAGGACATGGACGGGAATCTTGGAGATGTAGTAGACGGTCGGGTCGAATGTCCAGAAAGTTTGGATCAACCAGAGGAACGCATAGCCGAGCGGAATGCCGATGGCCGTCCCCGAAAAGCCGATGATCAGCCCGTTGAGCATAAAGATCCGCCGTATGCTCCGTTTGGTCGCACCCATCGCTTTGAGGATGGCGATTTCCTTCTGCTTCTCCGTGACGATCATCGTCAGCGTACTGACGATGTTAAACGAGGCCACGATGGTGATGAGCACGAGCAGCAGAAACATCATCGTTTTCTCAAGCTTCAACGCCGAGAAGAGATTGCGGTTCATCTGCATCCAGTCGCGGGCACCGTGGGTAAAGCCCAATTCATGCTCGATGTGGCGGGCAATCTCATGGGCGCGGAACACGTCGGTGACTTTCACCTCGATGCCGGTCACGCTCTGTCCCATGTTGAAGAACTTCTGCGCTTCGGCCAAGTCGATGTAGGCAAGCGACGAATCGTACTCATACATGCCGGAGTGAAACAGGCCCACAATGGCAAACGTTCGGATCTTGGGGACCATGCCCATCGCGCTGATCGGGCCGACCGGGGACACCACATTGACCGTATCGCCGACATACACTCCCAGCCGCAGCGCGAGTTCCTTTCCGAGAATCATGCCGGGCTTTTCGACCAACTGGGGGGTGCCTTGCGGATCATCGACGGGTGTTTGTTTCACTTTCACAGGCAGCAGCAAATCGCTCAACTGGCCGGCCGAGACATTCTTGGCGAGTTCGGTGACATGGGCCTCACGCAGCGGATCGATGCCGCGCAGCACGATGCCTTGCACCCCTGACTGGGTCGTCAGAAGAACCTGCCGTAAGACGAAAGGAGTCGCGGCAACCACGTCCGGCACGCCGGTGATTTTCTCGGCCACGGGGTCGTAGTCGGTCATATTCTCTTTGGTTCGCTCTTGCACGATGATGTGGGCGGTGGTCCCAAGGATCTTGCCCTGAATGTCTTCTCTGAATCCGGTCATGATGCCGACTGTGCCGATCAACGCCGCCACGCCCAGCGTAATCCCGGCAATCGAGACAAAGGTGTTGAGCGAAATGGTGCGGTTGCGGCGTTTCGCGCGCAAATACCGCAGGCCAACGAAAATCTCGTAGGGAACGGCCACGGTCAGTTCTCCCGTCCGCCGGTGAGGCCTAAGGAGTTTCCGGCGGTGTGCCGGAGCCGCTGCCGCCTTGTCAGGCGGCCTCCTTGGACAGGCAGTGACAGGATGGCGGGAGCGACGCTCATTGCTCGGGTCTCAGTTGCGGAAAGAGCACCACGTCCCGGATGGAGGCTTGGTTGGTGAAGAGCATAACTAGGCGGTCGATGCCGATGCCTTCCCCAGCCGTGGGCGGCATGCCGAACTCCAAGGCGCGCAGGAAGTCCTCATCCACAAGATGGGCTTCTTCGTCGCCGGCCGCCCGTTGCGCCGCCTGGCCTTCGAACCGCTCGCGTTGATCGAGGGGATCGTTCAACTCCGAAAAGGCATTGGCGATTTCCCGGCCGGCGATGTAGAGCTCGAAGCGGTCGGTGAGAGTCGGGTTTGTATCGTTCCGTCTGGCCAGCGGCGAAATGTCGATCGGGTAATCGGTGATAAACGTCGGCTGCTGGAGATTCGGCTCCACCGTTTCCTCGAAAATCTCATTGACGATGGCGACGAGTGAGGCCTTCGGATCGACCGGCACCTTCAACCGCTTGGCGGCAGCCAACGCCTGTTCGCGATCTGTGAGGACCGACGGGTCGAGGTGATTCACTTCCAGGATGGATTGGTGGTACGACCACCGCCGCCAGGGCGGGGTCAGCGTAATGGCCTTGCCCTGGTAGTCGATGACGGTTGTCCCGAGGATCTGCTGGGCGAGCGTGGAAACCATCTGCTCTGTGAGGACGATGAGGTCCTGATAGTCCGCATAGGCGACGTAAAACTCAAGCATCGTGAATTCGGGGTTGTGGATCGTCGAAATGCCTTCGTTTCTAAAGTTCCGATTGATCTCAAAGACCCGGGGAAAGCCTCCGACGATCAAGCGTTTCAGGTAGAGTTCCGGGGCGATGCGCAGATAGAGGTCCACCCCCAGGGCATTGTGATGGGTCACAAAGGGTTTAGCCGCCGCGCCGCCGGGGATCGGATGCATCATCGGCGTCTCAACTTCGAGGAACCCGCGTTCAATGAGGAAGGCGCGAATCCCGGCGATGATCCGGCTTCGCGTGGCGAAGATGTGGTGGACTTCGGGATTGGCGATAAGATCGACATAGCGCTGGCGGTATCGAGTCTCGACATCCGTGAGCCCGTGCCACTTTTCCGGAAGCGGGCGGAGCGCCTTGCTCAAAAAGGTCAGTTGGTGCACTTCCACCGTGAACTCATTGGTCTTCGTACGGAATAGGATGCCGCTGACGCCGATCCAGTCGCCCAAATCGAGCTGCTCACAGATGGTATAGGCCTGTTCAGAAAGGAGGTCTTTCTTGAGATAGACCTGTAGCCGATCAGAGCCGTCTTGCAGGACCGCAAAACCAGCCTTGCCGAAGCGGCGAAGGGCGACCACGCGTCCGGCGAAGGTACAGGAAATTTTCTCCTGCTCAAGCACTTCTTTAGTCTTCTGACCGTGCAATGCGATCAAGTGACCTGCGCGGTCCTTCACCTCGAAGCGGGTACCGTAAGGCGCCACGCCGGCATCCCGAAGTTGGTCTAGCTTCTTGATGCGTTGCTGTCGCTGTTCGTTCAGTTCATCCATGGTCCGTCTCGTCTCTCCGGTCTCTCTCGTCGGTCTGGTCTTGTGGTCGGTTTCATCCTTCGGCACGAGAGAGCCCAGACAAACCAAATACCGGATAAACCTTTCTTATAGGTTGTCGTCCGGTTCGCTGATGGCGGCAAGCGGTTCGCTTCCTTTCGTCAGTTTCTTCTTGAGGTAGGCTTCGATGAAGCTGTCGAGGTCCCCGTCCATGACAGACGACACCTGGCTGGTTTCGTGCCCCGTGCGATGGTCTTTGACCATTTGGTAGGGCTGAAAGACATAGGAGCGGATCTGACTGCCCCAGGCGATGTCCTTCTTCTCGCCGACGATGGCGTTAAACTCGGCCTCCTTCTTTTTTTGTTCCAGCTCAAACAACCGCGCCTTCAAGATCTTCATGGCCCCGTTGCGGTTCTGAAGCTGAGACCGTTCATTCTGGCATTGAACGACGATGCCGCTGGGAAGGTGCGTGATGCGGATGGCGGTCTCTACTTTATTGACGTTCTGGCCGCCTGCGCCGCCGGCACGAAAAGTATCGATCCGGAGATCCTTGTCTTCGATGGGCACGTCGATGTCTTCGCTCAATTCGGGATAGACGAATACGGAGGCGAACGAGGTATGGCGCCGCTTGTTCGAATCGAAGGGCGAGATGCGGACCAGCCGGTGCACGCCCGCCTCGGCCTTCAGGTAGCCATAAGCATACGGGCCCGTCACGGCGATCGTGACGCTTTTGATGCCGGCTTCATCACCGGCGAGGTAGTCCAACGTCTCCACCTTAAAGTGCTTGTTCTCCGCCCAGCGGACATACATCCGGAGAAGCATTTGGGCCCAATCCTGGGACTCTGTTCCCCCGGCACCGGGGTGGATCGCCATAAGGGCGTTATTGGCGTCCAGTTCGCCGGAGAGCAGCAGTTCGACCCGCAGGCTCGCAAGCCGCGGCTCAAACCGGCCGAGCTCCGTCAGGAGTTCAGCCTCCAGACCGGCATCGCCGCTTTCGCGGGCGAGTTCAAGCAGGGCGTCAATATCACTCAGTGTCGTTTCAATGTCGCGCCATTGACGGAGATCCCGGTCGAGTGTCGCTTTCTTCCGGCTAACCGCCGCGGCGGCCCGCGCATCGTTCCAAAAGCCGGGCTGGCCCATCTGCGCTTCGAGTTCTTCTAATTCGGCCGTCATGCGGGCGAAGTCAAAGATGCCCCCGTAGTTCGGCGACTTGTTCTCCAACGGCTCGGACACGAGTCTGTACTTCGTCCAACATGCTCGATTCCTTCCTCTGACGTTACGCCGGTGTGATGGCGGTCGTGCCGTGGGCTGGTTCCTTCGTGCGGAAATATGCGAACAGGCACACGAGCGCGCAGATTATCACACAGGCATAGGCAAACACATCCCCGTACGTCGTATAAAACGTCCGTGGTTGCCAGGCCGTGATGGAAGCCTGGAGTGCTTCTTCCGTAAAGAGCGGCGAAGCTTCGATGATGCGTCCGAACGGATCGATGAATCCGGATATGCCCGTGTTGGCCGAACGCGCAAAGGCCAGATGATTTTCCACCGAGCGTAAGACCACCATGGCAAAATGCTGAGCCGGCGCCGATGACGCGCCAAACCACCCGTCATTCGTAATCGTCACAAGAAACTCCGCCCCATTCGCCGCGAAGCGCCGGACCAGGTCGGGGAAGATCACTTCATAGCAAATCGCCACGCCGAATTTCACCGGGCGCGACCCGCTCGGGTTTTCGACTGACCGCGGCGTGAAGGTCAGCACGCTCGCCCCGGGGCCGGCTTGGAAGTCGCCGATCCCATCGACCAGCTTATCGAGAAAGAAGAGGAGGGACGATTTCAACGGAATGTATTCGCCGAACGGCACGAGATGGTGCTTGTCATACCGGCCTAACAGCTCTCCGTTCGGGGTCAGCAGGTAGGCGCTGTTGAGCAGGTAGGGTTGTCGGTCGGAGGTAAATCGCAGGGCCGGACTGCCGAGCAGGATCGGGGCCTTCGCGCGATCGGCCCAGGCAATGAGTTGCAGCTGGTAGTCCCGTTCCCGTTCGAGGATAAAGGGGGTGGCGGCTTCGGGCCACACGACGAGGTCCATGCCCGTGCCCAAGCGTTCGGTCAAGCGATCAAACCGTTCCATCGTGGCGTCGCGATAGGCCGTATTCCACTTTACCGCCTGGTCGATGTTGGGCTGGACGACACCCACGCGGACCGTTGAGCGCGGCAGGTCGGCATATCGGGTATCCGACGTCACGCTGGCGCCATAGTGCCACGAGAGGACGATGAGCAGCGTCGTCAGCGTGGCCAATTCCCACGGCGGCCTGGCTGGGCGGAATCCTCGAAAAAACGGCATAAGCCAGGAGAGGCATTCAGCGAGCGCCAGGTTCGCCAGCACGAGCAGAAACGAGAGACCATAGACGCCGAAGTGATCGGCGATTTGGATAACTTCGATCTGCCGATATTGCGAGTACCCGAGAAGGGACCAGGGCAGCCCGGAAAACGCGTAGGTTCTGAGCAGTTCGAGGCTGACCCAGAAACAGGGAGCGAAGAACACGCCATATCTGGGAATCAGTTCACGGAGCCAGACCAGGCTTATGCCGTAGAGACCGACATAGAGGCCGAGATAGGCCGTCAACAACAACAGAATGCCATAACTGATGGGCAGAGGCACTTTGCCGTACGTCGTCATCGCGGTGACGACCCAGGTCATGATCCCGGTAAACCCGATGGTCCCCGTCAGCCAGCCGAGCCAGAACGCCCGACGCTTGGGCATGTGGTCGAGAGCCAGGTGGAGCGGGACGAGGGCGACCCAGGCAAGGAAGCCGAGCTCAAAGCGCGGAAAACACAAGGGGAGGAGCAGACCGCTCGCACAGGCTAAGACGATCTGACGCGCGAGAACATGATCCATTGCGCAAGTACCTTAACGAAAGGAACCGCGCACATGCAAGGCGATGGCAATCGCGGAGCCCGTGTCACTCGGCACGTGATTTTCCGGCCTCAACAAGGTATCCTGGAATCGCACCTGGGCCCGGCAGCCGTACAACCCGGATGGAGACCTATGAAACTGATCAAGGAGTTGCAACCGAATATGGACGACGCATCGATCTGGATGGGGGGAGAAGCGACGCTCGGCCCGCAGGCTGAAGACCACGTGCGGTGGCGTGAGCAAAATGTCGACGGCTTTCCTCTGGTCATCCTTAGTCTGGCTTTCGGTGGCGGCTTCGCTCTCGGCAGTGCACTCTGTCATCTCTGGCGACGCAGCCCTTCGCGTTGACTTTCATTCTCCTGTCGCCACCACTTCTTGCCGTATCCCGAATGCCCCTGCACGACCCATGGAGCCGCCTCCGCTCCAGGGAATCTCAGAGTAGACCCTCCGGAGCCTTTGGCGCACCATCACGCTCAATGTCCGTCATTGGCGAGCGGTCCAGCCACAGCGTCTCCTCACCGCGGGCACTTCCCATCGACATCACGGATGTCATTCCCTGGAGTGGCTGATCAAGCTGGATTGTCGGGGTAACCGGAACGAGGAGGGACCATGGCGAAAGCGGTGTATGGGATTGCAGACACGCAAGCAGACACGGCAGAGTTGATAGACCGGCTGCGCACGGCGGGATTTATGCCCGCTGATGTGTCGGTCTTGGCGGCACATAATCAAGGAGACGAAGGAATCGCAATCCAAAAGCAATCGAAGAGCCTGCAAGGCACCGCGACCGGGGCCAGTGCCGGCGGGGTTCTTGGAGGCTTGCTGGGCCTTCTGGCCGGCATGGGCACGCTCGCGATACCCGGTTTAGGGTTGCTCGTAGCCGCGGGCCCGCTCCTCGCCACGCTGAGCGGCATTGGAATAGGTGCGAGCGTCGGCGGGCTCACGGGGGGGCTTATCGGACTCGGCATCCCCGAGTATGAAGCTCGGCGCTATGAAGGCCATCTTGAAAAGGGCCGGGTCCTCATCGCGGTCCACTGCCGAGATGAAAATGAGATTGACCGGGCCAAACGGATCATGCAAGAGGTCGGGGCATCGGATGTAGCGGTGAGCCGCGAGGCCGCCGCCTGACCGTGCGGCGATCAAGCGGAGGATCACACGGCTTCGAGATGTGCAGACCTACTTGGAGGTCTGATGGGTCCATGTACCGGGAGCGTCGGCGTGGCTCAGATAGGCTTGTCCGAACCCGAGCACGAGATGCGCGTCATCCATCCGAAGCTCCCAGAGATTGAAGTCCCCGAAGCCGAACATCATGGCGGCTTGAGGGAATCGTGTCAGGTATGCCTGTTTTGCCGGGGTATAGGAGGAGTCGCCTTCTGGTAAGACCGAGGCCGCTCCTTGGAGGTTGATACGCCGTAATGCCAGTGGGTTCTTCTCCGGCCGATCCGGCTCCGCCACAAACAGTGACACGCGGGGATCGATGAGCAGATGCTGGGTGTGCAGGGCAAGACGACTCAGATGCACATACACCCTGGTCCAGTTCTCTCCGATGATATAAGGTACGTGCGATCCAAATGGCCGTCCGTTGCGAAGTGTGAGGAGTACGCCGGTTCGGATGTCGTGCATCAGATCTGCCCATGCCCCCTGTACGTCCTCTTGCGTCCTCGATTCGGTCATGCCGCGCCTCCTTGATCCGCCACAATATCCGCTACCGTAGGTGACACGATACACCATCGTATCGGTTGTCTTCCTGCACGGCTTGACCCACATCCAAGCATTCAAATGATCTGTCCTCATAAACCGGTTGTATAGCATCGTCTCTGGCCGCTAAGCTCAGTGGCCGTATCCTAGAGGAACAACAGGAGGAAAATGACGCGTGAAAGAACCTAAGACGAGTCTCTGGGTTGTGCTTCTCGTCTTTGCAGTTGCGATCCTGATCGCTCTGCTCGACGGCCTGTTCGTCTCCGCGGTGCTCCCCTGGCATGGATTGTTCGTGATTCCTGTGGTGTGGATCGCCCTGTGGTCCGCCGAAGAGGATGCCGTGCCGGTGACCACGATGGCGGTGATCGTCACCATCCTGATCCTGTTGCCCGGATATTTTTCTCACGAGCGCCTGTCTCGCGGTTGGTTCGGGGAACGTCTCGTCGTCATAGGCAGTATCTGGGCAACGGTATTTCTGGCCCTAGCCCGCAAACGGGGGCGCCGTACCTATCGATGGGTCAGCCTCATCGGCCGACGCTAAGCGGACATGAGGTAGCCTCCAGAGGCAGCGGATACGGACGAGCTGTCTCGACCAGGACAGTCTTTCCCCTCGTTACCGGATGTTCTCCCGCACCCGTGGCCGGTGCTCGCTCTATTACATCATCTGCCGCTACTTGACGAGCAGTCCCTCGGCGCCGAGCCGACCGGCATCTGGTCCTCTCCTTGCACTCGGAACGAATGCATGGTTGTGCCCACGAGCAATCAAAGCCCTGAGAGGAGGCGCATGCGATATCGGGTCCTCATTCACCCGCTGGCACTCGTCCTCGTCGTTATGATGGCCGGTTGCGGTCACCGATATGTTCCCGACATCACGCTCGAGCCGCAGGGTGGCTTCATCAATGCCACGGCCGAACTGCATGATCTGTATGTGCCGCCTGAACTTTTGTCAGGACAAGAGACGTTCGGTCTCGAAGGCCGCAGTGCCAAGCACACGGAACCCGAGGAACTGGTCAAGCAAATCCACACGGAATTGCTGAAGGAGCTGCAAGCCTCAGGGACTTTTTCGCGCGTGACGCGATACGATCCGCAGCCCGACCTCATCATCTCCGGACGCATCAATGCGCTCCATGAGCATTACCGGCCGCAGCTCTGGAGTTATGTGCCGGGGGTACAGACCGTCACGACGCTCTTCCGCCTGAAAAGCCACGTCAGCAGTGGCGAAGCTGGACTAACCCTCTATGTCCTCAAGCCCAACGGCGAATTGGTCGGGACCTACACGGGGAAAGCCACCTTTCGTGAATCCTTCAATCCCACGAAAGGCGTCCCTCCAGGCGCCCGGCTCAACCGAGCGTTGTCCGAGGCGGTCCAGCAGATCCGGGATCAGATCGTCCGCGACGCGCAGGTCAGGAACGTCGCGTCGCGCTGACTCGCCACGGCGGCTGCCACCCTCTCATCGACGGCTCGTTTACCCACAAGGAGGCCCTATGAAACGCGCAGGCTCAGCAATTTGGCAAGGTGATTTGAAGACTGGCAAAGGCACGGTTTCCACGGACAGCGGCGTATTGTCCAAAACGCAGTATTCGTTTTCGACCCGGTTTGAGAACGGCACGGGAACGAACCCGGAAGAATTGATCGCGGCCGCGCATGCCGGGTGCTTTACCATGGCGTTGTCCGGTCAATTGGGCAATGCCGGTCTGGTGCCGGAGAAACTGGAGACGACGGCCGCCGTCACCTTCGACAAGGTCGACGCCGGATGGACGGTGACCGGTATTCATCTGTCGGTGACCGGCAAAGTGCCCAAAGCCGATCAGGCGGCCTGGGAAAAGGCGACGCAAGGGGCCAAGACCGGCTGTCCGATCTCGCGGTTGCTCAACACGACGATCACGATGGACGCCAAGCTGGAAGGATAGCCGCGTGGAGGGCTTGCCGGACCCGGAGCCGTTGGCATTCCTGTTCGATTTGGACGGCACGCTGATCGATAGCGTCTATCAGCACGTGCTCGCTTGGCGCGAGGCGACTCAGCTCGCCGGCATCGAATTGCCGGTCTGGCGCATTCATCGGCAGATCGGCATGAGCGGAGGCTTGATCCTGTCGGCATTTGTGCGGGAGGCCGGCCGGCCAATCTCGAATGCCGAAGCTGAGCAGGTGCAGCACGTGCATGACCAGGTCTATGCGAAGCAGGCCGGCTCCCTGCGCGTGCTACCCGGCGCGACAGACCTGCTCGATACCCTCGCCCGGTACGAGGTGCCGCATGCCATTGCAACCAGCAGCCGCCTGCACAACGCCACGTATGCGCTTGGACTCTTGAAGCTCTCCAGCAACGTGCCGGTGATCACGCACGACGACGTGCGGTATGCGAAGCCGGACCCCGACTTGTTTTTGGCGGCCGGCGCGCGTCTTCGCACGCCGATGAGCCGCTGCGTTATCGTGGGAGACAGTGTATGGGATCTCCTGGCTGCCCGTCGGGCAGGCGCATTGTCGATCGGATTGCTCTCGGGCGGATATGGGCGCGACGAACTGGAACGAGCCGGGGCCTATCGCGTCTACCATGATCCGTCGGATCTGCTGGAGCATTTAGACGAAGTGGGGGTACGACTCGATTTGGAGCGGCAGTAAGGCCCGCATGCAACGCTTGGCTGCCAGCGTGGCGGTAGTGACCGGCGGCAGCAGCGGCATTGGTAAAGCCATCGCACTGAGGTTCGGCACAGAAGGTGCCAAGGTCGTGGTTGCGGCGCGGCGCATGGCCTTGTGCCAGCGTACGGTCGACGAAATTGTGAGCGGAGGCGGGGAGGCATGGGCAGTGCAAACCGATGTGGCGGATGAACGGCAAGTCGATTCCTTGATAGAGCACACGGTGGGGCGCTATGGGCGGCTCGACATCCTGGTGAACAATGCCGGCATTGGCGGCGGCGGACGAGTGGCGGACACGACGACGCAAGCGTTCGATTCGGTGATGAACGTAAACCTGCGGGGGACGTTCTTCTGCTGCCGGGCTGGTTTCAAACAGATGCAGCAGCAGGGAGGCGGGCTCATCATCAATATGTCGAGTGTCGCCGGTATGCAGGCGTGGGCCGGCACCGGTACATACAGCGCCTCCAAACACGGGATCATGGCTTTGACCAAATCACTCGCGGACGAAGGGCGTCCCTTCCATATTAAAGTCAGCGCGATCTGTCCCGCCGCCGTGGCGGATGAGTTGGTGGATGCAGCGCAAGACGACATTTTGAAGAGTCAGAAGATCGATCCTTTCGATGTGGCCGAGACCGCTGTCTATCTGGCGAAGCTGGGGCGGTATTCCGTCGTCCACCATGTTGTGATTGATCGGCTGGGGGCCGATTGGTAGATTCGTCTGAATCCACAGAGAAGAGGACGAGTTGTGTCGGGCTGATGCACGTGCCTCTTGTGTTGCTGCCGATTCCCATCATCGAGATCCATCGAAATGGTTCCGGGGGGAGAATGGCTGACGCGTGCCGTTTCCTACATGAGCCGCTGGGTGCCTTGCTTGCACGCCCTTTTCCGCGGGTGCTAAGATCCAACCCTCCAACCGCGAGGGAGTGTGGCATGCCGAACGTTATGTTGCTCGTGTCGCCCAGTTGCGGGGCTTGTCCTTCGGCCAAAAGCCTCTGGAAGCAGCTGCGGGTCAAATACAGTTTTTCTTATCGCGAAGTCGATATCACGACCGAGGATGGGCAAGCCTTGGCAGATCGGCATTCCGTTCGCGCCGTACCCGCCACGATCATCGACGGACGGCTGACCTTCGTCGGGGTGCCAAGCCGGGAAAGCGCGGAAAAAGCGCTGCTCCTCAAAATGAAACCCCGTGAGTAAGGATTTCGATCGCTATGGTTCCTGAGGACGATGACGAGTTCGAATTGCCGCCCTTGCCGATCATCGATAAGGGACCCCCGCCGGACTGCGGCATCTGTGGTGAACCGATGGCGTTTATCGACGGTGATTGGGCCTGTGTCGATTGTAACGGTGAGTTGCTCGGCCCTGAAACCGGGTAGTGAGCGGTGGGGGATGAGTGATCAGAGATAAGATCGAACCGAACGCCTTTCCACGCATCACGCATCCCGTAATGTCCTCCGTTCCCGCGCATCACGCATCACCCATCACCCCTCCCATCTTCTAATGCTTCGCGTTGTGACGGGCCGGTTTCATCCCCACCTCGAATGTTCTCTGGTCGATCACATCCGCCGGGCTAAGGCGCGCGATCCCGTCGCGCCTCTGGCCGTCCTCGTTCCGTCCAGTCACTTGATCGAACGGCTGAGGCGGCTGTTGGCCATCGAACAGGGCCTCTCGCTTCTAAACGTCCATCTTCTTACGTTTCATCAACTCGCTTTGCGCCTGGCCGACGAAGCGCGTGAACAGGTGGACGCGGCTCCGGCCGTCCGGGTGGCCGACGAGCTGTTTTTCGAGCAATTGGTGCGTCATATCGTGCGAAGCGGTCTGCCAGGTCTGACCGCGCTTGAACACATCGGTTATTCGTCGGGAACCTGGAGCGCGCTCTGGTCGACCGTGCGGGATTTGAAAGACGCCGGTGTCGATCCGGTCTCCGCCTTGCGGGGTCTTAAAGAAGGCTATTTCGACCGGGACGAGAGCCGCTGGCTGCAGGCCTTGTTTTCGCTGTACGGCGCCGTCAAGCAAGCGGGCGCCATGCTCAAGGTCGGCACAGCCGATGATCTGGCCGAATCGTTGCTGCCCTCGGTGCCGGTCTCCCGATTCGTGGCGACGGTCAAGGAAGCCTTCTATTATGGATTTTATGATCTCACTCAGCTCCAACTAAGTTTCTTCGAGGCGCTGAGCAAAACGGTGCCCACCACGCTGTTCTTTCCCTTGGAACCCCAACGTTCCTTCCGTTTCGCCCAACGCTTTTTCGATCGATATATCGAGCCGCTTATTCCGGCGTCAGATCAGCTCGTGCGTCTTGCCGATCAAGATCTTGTCGCTATGCGTCGGCCCGCCGTGGCTGTGCGCAGTGTGATCGGCGTCGATGAGGAACTGGCGTCGACCTGTCGTCAGATCCTTGACCTCGTGGAGACCAACGGTTATCGCTTCGACGACATCGGTGTGGTGGCGAGGACGCTCGACCCCTACCGGCCGGCCTTGCATGCCATCTTCGAGCGGCATCGTGTTCCGTTCCGTTGTACAACCGGCCGCCCGCTCATGCACGCACCTCTGTGCAAAGCATGGCTTCAGCTCGCCACCTTGCCGATCAATAACTTTGAGCGCACGGCGATGCTTGATGTGGTGACGTCGCCGCTCTACCGCAGCCATCTCCTCAACGGGGCCGGGGCCCTCGTGCGCCCTGATCTCTGGAAGCTTACGGTCTCCGCCTTGCACATTACGAAGGGCGTGGAGGAATGGGCCCGGCTGGAGATCGTCAGCCGGGCCGGCGACGAAGCCGTGGAGACGGCCGACGACCGACGCGTCGGTCCGCTCGATGTGCCGCCTGGCGTCATCGCGCTTTTCTCTTTGGTAATCTCCGAGTTGATTGCATCGGTGGCAGCCCTTCCCGTGAGAGGAACGGCGGGACAGCTCGCGTCAGCGTTTCGCGAGTTGGCCGTCAGGCACCTGAGCCGCCCTGAATGTACGGATGACGAGAACGCCGAGCACGTGCTCGCGCCAGTCTGGGAGGCACTCGACCGTGTGTTGGCCGCACTCACCGCCTTGGAGCTGATCGGTGATGAGTTGACCTGGGCGGAGTTCGTCGAGCTGCTCATTCACGCCGTTGAGCGCACGACGGTTCAGCCGGACCCGGACGAGCATTGCGGGGTGGCGGTGCTTGACGTGATGGCGGCGCGCGGTCTGCCGTTCAAAGCCCTGTTTGTCCTAGGCCTGAACGATACCGTGTTTCCGCGATACATCCGTGAAGATCCGTTTCTCCGCGATCGGCATCGACGCGTCCTCGACGAGACGCTCGGCTTCAAGATCGATGAAAAGCTCGCCGGTTATGACGAGGAAGCGGTCCTGCTGGCGCTGGTGCGGCAAGCCGCCACCGATCGCCTGCACATTTCCTATCAACGGGCCGACGACCAAGGACGCCTCTTGATGGCGTCACCCTATGTGACGGACCTCGTGACGCTCTGTGGCATCGAGAATGAGCTGCCGATCGAAGCGGTGCCTCGCCGGTTGACTGATCGTGTGGACCAGCGTCCGACCATCAGGACGTTTCTTCCGCCAGAGGAGCTCGCCCTCTGGATGGCGATGGACGGGCAGGACGCTTCGCCACTGTTGGCGGCTATTGGACGCGAGGCCGAGTTGTTCCGGCAGGGCGTGGAAGCCTTGCGCCACCTGGAAGACGAGCGGCCGATGCTGGCGGCGCATGATGGGATGACGGGTTCGCTCGATGCGCACTGGAGCAAGGTGCTCGAGCGGGGCTTAGCCCCGACGCCGTTGGAGCGCTATGCGCATTGTCCGTTTCAATACTTTTCCGCCGACGTGCTCAAGCTGACACCAGTGCGCGGGTCGATCGGCCAGGGGCTCGATGCGTCTATGCTTGGGACGGTCTGTCATGCGGCGCTGCGGCGGTGCTACGAGCGCCTGACTCCCATGGGTTGGCCGGCCGAGCCGGTCACCGACGATTCGGTGGCCTGGTGCATCCATTCTGCGGTCGAAGAAGCCGCGGCCGAACATGAGGCCCGCTATCCAACGGGCCATTACCTCTTATGGGAGCTTGCCAAGGAGGGCCTCGCGGCGCTCCTGGCTGCGGCGGTAGAATCGGACGAAGTGACCCACGCAGAAGATGGCTTCTCTCCCGTGGCGTTTGAACTGGCTGCTCAAGGAACGCTGCCACCCCTGACCCCTGACGAGACGCCGATCCTGATTCATGGCCGCGTGGACCGCATCGACCGCGGTCCGGGGTCGGATGGGTTGCGTATCGTCGACTACAAGTTCAAAACCGGATCAGCCAGCAAGACGGAAGACCGTCATCTGCTCCAGGCCGCGATCCGAGGTTATCGCCTCCAGCCGCCTTTGTATGCCTGTCTACAGATGCCGGGTCATCCGAGGCCCACGGAGGTGCACCTGGTCTTTCTCGCGCCCAACTGGCCGACGCCCATTGTCCGATCGACGTTC
>JACVSD010000060.1 GCA_014534095.1 Nitrospiraceae bacterium | reverse complement strand
TCCACCCAGGATAAGCGTGAGACTACCGACGAGCGGCAATGCGGGAATGAGCCACAGCCAAGACAGCATTATTACACCTTCTTTTCACCCGCCCACCCCGAGCGCGCCGAGACGCGCTCTTTCCCGTGTTACCCTCTCATCACGCTGACCGCGTCGGCGTCCAGCGTCTTGAAGCGATAGTAGATCTGAAGCAGGAGACCAAGCCCCACTGAAGCCTCGGCGGCCGCCAGGGTGAGAATAAAGATGAACATCACCTGCCCGTCTGCGTGTCCCCACTGCGCGCCGCCGGCGATGAAGGCCAGACCGGCGGCATTGAGCATGATCTCGAGCGACATCAGCATGAAAATCAGATTGCGCCGAACGAGTAGGCCGATCAGTCCCAAGGAAAAGAGCATCGCCGCCAAGCCGAGCGCGTGCATGGCCATGCTACCGATCCCCCTGGCTGCGGCGTCCGAGGTGATACGCTCCGATCAAACCGGGGAGTAACAACACGGAAGCCAACTCGACACCGATCAGATACGGGCCGAACAGTTGCACGCCGACCTGCTTCGGACCGATCGCCGAAGGGCCGTGATCACCGAGCTGAGGTGAAAACAACAGGAGGTAGACCAGCTCGCCAAGCAGGATGATCGATAGCAGCGAAGGGCCGGCCCACATACCGGAACTGACCCATTGCCGTTCTTGCTCTATCGTTGCCGGTCCCAGGTTCAGCATCATGACCACGAAGACGAACAGCACCATGATGGCTCCCGCATAGATGATGATTTCCAAGGCGGCGGCGAACGGAGCCCCTAGGATGAAGAAGATCACGGCGACGGCGAGCAATGAGACGACGAGATACAAAAGCGCATGCACGGCGTTGAGGCGGGTAATGACCATCAGCGTGGCCAGTACCGCAACCGCCGCCGAGATGTAAAAGACAGCTTCCATACCAGTGCTACATGCTCGCGCCGCTCACGGCAGCAAGCTCCGCACGTCCACCGGCGGCGCCTCGTTCTCGGCTTCGCCCTTGTCCTTCTCTCCGATTTTGACTCCCGAGACACGGTAGAAGTTGTAGCCTGGATATTTACCGGTCCCGCTAACCAACAGGTCTTCTTTCTCGTAGACCATGTTCTGCCGGAGATACTCACTTTGCTCAAAGTCGGGGACGAGCTGGATCGCGTAGGTGGGGCAGGCCTCCTCGCAATAGCCGCAGTAAATGCATCGCGAAAAGTTGATGCGAAAAAACGCCGGATAGCGCCGGTCGTGCTCGGCGAGGTCCTCGGTGGCCTGCAAGGCGATGCAATCGACGGGGCACGCTGCCGCGCACAAATAGCACGCGACGCACCGCTCCTTGCCGTCCGGATCGCGCGACAGGATGATGCGCCCGCGCCAGCGTGGCGGCAGATAGGGCTTCTCATCGGGATATTGCACGGTCACCGGTCGGTGAAAGATACGCCGAAAGACGATCCAGAGGCCCTGTAAGATGCCCAATATATAATTCATCGCCCTCAGTGCTTGGCCAACACCCACGCGCCGGTCACCATCAGGTTTATCAACGTCAGGGGAAGGGCCACTTTCCACCCCAGCGAAATGACCTGATCGAAGCGAAGGCGAGGCAGCGTGGCCCGTAGCAGAAAGATCAGACTGATAAAGCACAGAGTCTTGAACGCAAACCAGACGACCGGCGGCAGCCAAGGCCCATGCCATCCGCCGAAGAATAGGACCACGATCATCGCGGAAATCAAGATCACTCCAAGATACTCCCCCACGAAAAACATGCCGAATTTCATGCCGGAATATTCCGCATGAAACCCCGCCACCAGTTCCGTCTCGGCTTCCGGGATGTCGAACGGCGCCCGGTGCGTTTCTGCCAACCCGGCGATCAGGAAGATCACCAGACCGATGATTTGAGGGACGGCGAACCAGAGCTCTCGCTGCGCCTCCACAATGTCGCGGAGGCTGAAGGAGCCGGCCAGCACGACGACCCCCATGACCGACAGTCCCATGAAGACTTCATAACTCAGCATCTGTGCCGTTGCGCGCAGACCGCCGAGCAGGGCGAACTTGCTGTTGGAGGCCCAGCCGGCCAGCACGACGCTGTAAGCGGACAGGGACGACATCGCGAGAAAAAACAACAGCGCGATGTTCAGATCGGCGACCAGCGCGTTCGGGCTGAACGGGACGACGGCAAAGGACAGTAACGTCGTGACGATCACCACGGCCGGCGCGGTCACGAAGATCGGTTTATCGGCGAACGGAGGAATCCAGTCTTCTTTGGTAAAGATTTTGATCATGTCCGCCAGCGATTGCAGGATCCCGAACGGACCGACCCGGTTGGGCCCGTACCGCTCTTGCCACAGCCCCAGCAGCCGCCGCTCCATCCAGATGAGCAGGGCGCTGCGCGTCAGCACAGCGCCGAGCACGCCCGCAATGGTCACTCCGATCCGCAATGCGTCGGTCATGGCGCACCTGGGGAGATTGTCGCCCACGCAGGCAGAGCGATCTCGCTGAGCGTTGGCAGCAACGGCCATCCACCGATGCCGAGCGGGAGCGACGGATCGAGACGAAGGGTGAGGCGATACACGTCGGCACTTACCGTGACAACCGCTTCGCCCCCGACCTGCAACCCTTTGCGGGCGGCATCTGCAGGATTGAGCGCCAGGTACTGAGCGGGCATTCGCTCGGCGATGGCCGGCGCCCGGCTGCCCAGCTCGTCGCTGCCGAAGATGTGATGCAGCGGGAGTAACAGCCATTCGTCCGCGCGCGGCTGAAACGCGGGAGGAATATCCGCGGCGGACAGCCGGGACAGCGGCTCCGTCCGGGCAAACAGTCGCACGCCGGGCGTTTCTTCGCGAAGCGGCCCCCCGACTTCGACTTGAAACTTGTTCAACGCCTGATTCGAGTTCCAGCCCGGCGCCCAGAATTGCGGAATGATGGGGGTATTGCAACCGCGATAGCCTTCCATGGAAAACGCCAGCGGGGAATCGGGGTCTTCCGGAGGCTTCGGCTCATGCACCGTCACGTTCGCGAACATCGCGGTGCGACCGCTGTATGCCTTGGGCTGGCGAGGGATCTTCATGCCGTCGATTCGGAATCCTGCTGGGGGGGCGCACCGGGCGACCGGTTGAAAGGCCGGTTGCGCCTCGATGAGGGCTTGGATGACATCGTCGATATTTTCCCACCGCGCCATGGCGGATTCCGGTAAGGCAATTGCCGCCAAGTCCCGCAACCATCGCCAGCTTTCCTGGATGTCGCCTTCCCGGGGAATGAACACCCGATAGAAGCGCTGCGCGCGGCCTTCGTTGTTCACAAGCGTGCCGTCCGCTTCGGCGAAACTGCCGGCAGGGAGCAACGCATCGGCCTTCTCCGCTGTCGCCTGCATCACTTGATCCAGAACGATCACCGATGAAGCCGCCTCCAAGCAGGCATCCACGGCGCGCTGGTCGGCATGGCGATACAGATCGTTCTCGAGCACGATGATCGTGTCCGCCGTTCCATCGCGGATGGCGCCAAACGCCTCCTCCAATTCTTTACCGCCGAGAAGTGCAGCACCAAGACTATTGCTGTCAGAGAGGCTGAAATACAGCTTGGCGGGGACGCCGCTTGTGATGAGCGCGGTAGTCACACGCGCGGCAGCGCGAATGATCGGCTCGTTTCGTGAGCCGGTCCCCGACAGAATCACAGGCCGTTTGGCTTGCGACAGGGTCGCGGCGATGCGCTGCGACCGCTCGCGGACATGATCGCTTAGTTCGCCGACCTGAGGAGCGCCGGAATCAATCTCATGGGCCACGGCAAAGCCGAGGCGGGCGACATCGGCAGGCGCGGCGTCGTAGGTGTCCGTGGCGAAATCGTGAAGCCAGGTCCGGCGATATCCGGCGATGAACAGCGGACTTTGCCGTCCATGAATGGCCGTGCGCACGGCCGCGTCATGCCATCGTGGGATCTTGAGGTCGTCGGAGATCTCCTCCATCGGTTGCTGCCGCAGGGATTGGAGCAGCGCCAATGCTGCGCGGGGCGCGGTATTCAAAATGTCTTCACCCATTATGAAGACGGCATCAGCCTGTTCGATCTCATCGAGTGACGCGATCGGCACGCCGTTTTCTTTCATGATCTCAAGCACCAACCCCACTAAGCGTGCTTCCAGCGCGCCGACACCCAGATGAAATCGTTCAGGGCCGACCAGTGTGCGCAGCGCAAAGTTGGCCTCCAGTGACGCGCGAGCCGACCCAATGCCGATGACACGGCCCGTCGCTGAAAGCCGTGTGGCGAGCGTATGCAAGGCAGCCTGTTTGTCGGCGGGTTCCAATCGATCGCCTCGAAGGTACGGTCGCCGAATGCGACTCGGATGGTTGACGAATTCATACGAGAACCGCCCGCGATCACAGAGGAAGTAGCCGTTGACCCGGCTGTTGAATCGGTTCGCGATGCGCCGGAGAATCCCGTAGCGTTCCCCGGGTGTCGTATTGCACCCCACGCCGCAGTGCACGCAGACCGACGGAGCAGTTTGCAGATCCCATTTTCGGGTGTAATGCCGCATGAGCGTGTTGTCGACGAAGACACCGGTGGGACACACCTCGATGAGATTGCCGCTGAACTCGTTCTCCAGTACACCGTCTTCGTGACGCCCGAAGTACACTCCGTTGTGTACGCCGAAGACATCGAAGTCACGCCCGCCGGCGGTATCCCGATAAAACCGCACGCAGCGGTAACACTCGATGCAACGGTTCATATCGTGCTTGATAAATGGACCGAGGTACTGATTGCGGTACGTGCGCTTCTTGAAGCGGTAGCGGCGATACGTGTGGCCGGTCATCACCGTCATGTCCTGCAAGTGGCATTCACCCCCCTCATCGCAGACCGGACAGTCGTGGGGATGATTCGTCATCAGCCATTCGATCACGGTCTCCCGGAATGCCTTCGCCTCGGGATCCTCGATCGAGATGCGCGTGCCATCGGCCGCCGGTGTCATGCAGGCCATGACCAAGCGTCCTTTCATATCCCTTTCATCGTTAAATTGCTTGACGGCGCATTGCCGACAGGCTCCGACCGACCCCATGGCCGGATGCCAACAGAAATAGGGTAGGTTGAAGCCCAGCGACAGGCACACGTCGAGCAGATTCTGTTTGGGATCGGCCGTATATTCATGATGATCGACGTAGATTGTAGCCATAGTGATCAATGCACAATTAAAAATGTAAAATGCAAAATTCTTGACCTCGGAAACTCAAACCCATTTTGAATCTGAATTTTTAATTGGTGCGCTTCCGGCCACGCCATGGGCAGCGCTTCTCGCGTATGTGTTGCAAAAAGTCATCGCGAAAATACTTCAGGCCGCTGCTCAGTGGATCCATTGCGCCCGGCGCCAGTGCGCAGAACGTATTGCCGGGACCTAAAAACTTCGTGTGCATTTCCATGTGCTCGAGATCATCCGGACGCCCATCGCCATCTTCGATTGCGCGAAGGATCTGATGCGTCCACGGCAGCCCTTCGCGGCAGGGGGTACACCAGCCGCACGATTCCTGCGCGAAGAAATGCTCCAGATTGGCCAAGAGCCCTACCGGGCAGGTGGCATCGTCCATGATGATGATCGTCCCGGTTCCCATGCGGCTGCCGGCCTTTGGGAGGGATTCGAAATCCATCGGCAGATCGAGATGCTTTTCCAGAAGAAAGGCCGTTGAGGCACCGCCGGGGAGGAGAGCGCGGAACCGGACGCCCTCACGCATGCCGCCTGCATGCTGCTCCAGAATCTCGCGGATCGGCGTGCCCATCGGCAACTCCCACGCGCCGGGCCGCCGCACCTTCCCGCTGATTCCATAGATCTTGGTCCCACCGTCGTTCCCTCGACTGAGCCGCCGATACCAGTCGGCGCCGTGCGTCACGATGTGCGGCACGTTGTAGAGGGTCTCCACGTTCTGCACGATTGTCGGCTTCCCCCAGAGGCCCGATACCTGCGGGTACGGCGGCTTCGCGCGCGGGATCGCCCGTTTGCCCTCGAGTGAGTTCAGCAGCGCCGTCTCCTCGCCGCAGATGTAGCGCCCGGCGCTGGTGTGTAGATGGATCTCGAAGCTGAACCCAGATCCCAAGATATTGCGGCCCAGGTAGCCGTGCCCCCGCGCCTCGGCGATGGCCCGGCGCAAGCGTGTAGCCGCGAGCGTATACTCCCACCGGAGGAAGATGTAGCCGGTGTCTGCCTCGATGGCATACGCCGCAACGATCATGCTCTCGATCATCTGATGCGGGTCGCCTTCCAAGAGGATGCGATCTTTAAACGCTCCGGGTTCCATCTCATCCGCGTTGACCACCAGATACTTCGGGCGCGGCGCCTCCGGCCCCATCGGGACAAAGCTCCATTTCTGCCCGGTGGGAAATCCGGCTCCGCCACGGCCACGAAGGCGGCTATCGGAGACGAGTTTTTGCACCTCCGGCGGTGTCAACGTTCGCAACATTTTGCGCACCGACTCATAGCCGCCCGCCTTTTCGTACTCAGAAAGGTTCAGCGGTTCAGCATCCGGCCGAATGTTCTTGGTAAGCGGCTGTTCCATTACTTATATGCATCCAGCACTCGATCGATACGGTCCGGCGTCAGGTTTTCGTGAAGATCCTCGTCCACCATCATGGCCGGTGCGTGGTCGCAGGCGCCCAAGCAGACGATCGGCAACAGCGTGAAGCGGCCGTCAAGGGTCGTCTCGCCCATGCGAATGCCGAGGTTCTCGTAGAGATGCCGGCGCACCTCTTCGTACCCCATGATCCAGCAACTGACGCTGTCGCACAGCAGGATCGCATGCCGGCCGACCGGCTTGCGGAAGACCAGGTTGTAAAATGTGGCGACGCCGTCCAACTCATCCGCCGTCATCCCGAGGACGCCGGCCAACTGTTTCAGATGCTCGTCGGAGACCCAGCCATGATGCCGCTGCACGATCTTCAGCGCCTCGATGCAGGCCGCCCGCTTATCGAGGTAGTGCCGGAGTTCCTCTTCAATCTCTCGTTGTTCCGGTTCAGTCAGCATCTCGTTGACATGTCATGGTGAACGGTTTCATGACGAATGATTCACGGTTTCATCGATCGACGTCCGATAGCACGAAATCGACACTCCCTAAAATTGCCAGCAGGTCCGACAGCAGATGGCCCCGTGCAATGAACGGTACCATTTGGATGTGCGGAAATGACGGCGTTCGAATGCGCACCCGGTAGGGCGACGAATTGCCGTTGCTGACGACGTAATAGCTGTTGTTGCCTTTCGAGGCCTCGATCGGCACTTCCGCTTCCCCGATCGGCATCACCGGTCCCCAACTCACGCTCAGAAAATGCGTGATGAGCGTTTCGATGTCGTGCATCGTCCGTTCCTTCAACGGCGGCGTGCTCAAGGGATGGAGCGCCTTGTAGGGGCCGGACGGCATGTTCTTCCAGCACTGTTCGATGATCCGCAGCGACTGGCGCATCTCTTCCACATGCACGACGGCCCGGTCGTAGCAGTCGCCGTGGGCGGCGGTCGGCACCTCGAACTCGAACTGCTCGTACCCGGAATACGGACGTTTCTTACGGAGATCCCAGGGCAGCCCGCATGCACGCAGTCCGGGACCCGTTACCCCCCAATCGAGCGCTTCATCTAGGGTGTAGGCCCCGATGCCTACCGTCCGCTGCTTGAAGATCGGATTCTGCATGACGAGCGTGTCGTACTCGGCAAGCCGGGGCGGGAAGTAATCGAGGAATTGACGCACGAGCTTGTCCCACCCGTCCGGGAGGTCCTGGGCCACGCCACCGATCCGAAACCACTCCGGATGCATGCGCCCGCCGCAGATGGCTTCGACGATGCTGAAGATCTTTTCCCGGTCAGTAAACATGTAGAACACCGGCGACAGCGCGCCGACATCCTGCGCGAAAGTGCCGTACCAGACCAGATGGCTGGCGATCCGAAAGAATTCCGCCATCATCACGCGGATGACCTTGGCGCGATCGGGAACCTCAATGCCGGCCAATTTTTCCACCGACGAGCAATACGCCAGCTCATTTAAGACGCCTTGCAGATAATCGACGCGATCCGTGTATGGAATATAGGTGTGCCAGGTTTGGCGCTCGGCCATTTTTTCGGCCGCCCGATGGTGATAGCCGATGTCGGGCACGATATCGATGATGTCCTCACCGTCGAGTTGGCAGACCAAGCGCAAGACCCCATGTGTTCCGGTGTGCGCAGGTCCGAGATTCACGAAGAGAAAATCCGCATTCTCGTGCGACCGACTCATGCCCCAGTCTTCGGGGCGAAACTCCAGCGCCGCTTGTTCGGCTTCTTGCTTGTCTTCCGGCAATTGAAACGGTCCCATTTCAGTAGCGCGAGCCGGGTACTCCTTGCGAAGCGGATGACCGATCCACCACGGCGGCATGAGAATTCTTCGTAAATGGGGGTGGCCCTCGATCTGAATCCCGAACATGTCCCATAGCTCGCGCTCGTACCAATTGGCATTGGGCCACAGATCGGTGATCGTAGGGATCGACGGCTCGTTCCCCATCAACGGCACTTTTACTCGCAGATCGGCATTGCGGTCCGTGGAAAGCAGCCGGTAGAAGACCGTAAAGTCGCTTGCGGGTTGATCGCCACGGGCTTGGTGCATCCGTTCGTCGATCGCACAGAAGTCGTACAGCATCCGGTAGGCCTTCTCGATCTCGATTTTCAGATAGCGCAGCGTCTCTCGAATCTTATCTTTCACGACCCAGATGGTGGGGATCCCGTCATGAGTCGATTGGGACGTGAGGTCCGCGCCAAATCGCCTCTGGAGAACATGAAAGATGGGGATGATTTCCGTCTCGGCCGTGCTCTGCAGCATGGTGATCTCCAGGAAATGGCTTTTAACGGTCACGCCACGTGAGATCGGTAATCGGCAGTCGATCGATCGGATGGTATTCGGTCTGCTTACTCCGCTCCTCGCGCTTCTGATCGCGCCTCGACGGCAGAATCGGTTGCTGGACCTGCTGAGGGCCAAACCACCAGCTCAACGGCCGCCGTTCTTTCGCCACCTTCTCTTGCAAAAGCAGGAGACATTCCATGAATGCATGGGGCGGGGGCGGACAGCCCGGCATGTACACATCCACCGGCAGAAACTTGTCCACGCCTTGCACGACGGAATAGACATCATACATGCCGCCGGAATTCGAACAGGAGCCCATCGAGATCACCCAACGCGGCTCCAGCATCTGCTCGTAGAGCCGTTTGATGATCGGCGCAACCTTGATGAAAACCGTGCCCGAGACGACCAGCACATCAGATTCTCTGGGCGTGCCGCGAATGACCTCCGCTCCGAATCGCGCAATGTCATATGCGCTGGTAATACTGGTCGCCATTTCGACGTAACAGCACGACAGACCGAAGTTCAGCGGCCACAGTGAGTTCTTACGGCTCCATGCGATCAAATCCTGAAGCCGGGCCATCACGACCGATTCTCGGACGACATCCTCCAACGACCCGTTCAGTGAAGGGCTAACCGACCGAACGACGGCCTTCTTGCTGTGCCGTGAAAACATCGTGAACTCCTTTTTCCGGGGCCATAGGTCTAAATCGACGTCGGGACGATGCACTCCAATCGAGCGCGCCGACACGCCAGAGATAAGTCAGAGCGGCAAGGAGTATGGCGACGAAGAGACCCATCTCGGCGAATCCGGTCCATCCGGTTTCGGGTACAGCCACCGCCCACGCGTAGAGAAACACCGCTTCCAGATCAAAAATCACAAACAACATGGCGATGAGATAGTATTGGACGGATATACGCAAATGAGCCGAACCGGTCGGGTTGATTCCCGATTCATACGGCCGCCCCGTTCCGGCCTCTCGACGCCTCTTCGGTTTTCGATCGTGCCGCTCTCCCAAGATGTAGGACAGTCCCAACATGCCGGCGACGACGACCAGCACGGCGACGGCATAGACGACCAACGGCCAGATTGTCTCATTCATAATCGGGGTTCCGAGCGCCATCACCTTACCAATCAACGTGCCAAGAGTGCCCATTTCGGGCCAACAGGTCATCCGCTGCCGGAGGACCCCACGAGAACGAAGGATACCGATGGATCGGAATGTCGGCTTTCTGCAGCGGGTCGTACAATTGCCATGAGGCTTCCGCCAGATCGCCCCGCACGAACAGTGTTTGGTCCCCGGTGAGAATATCCAACAGCAGCGTTTCATACGCATCCTGAAGAGGACCAAACGCCGTCTGATAATCAAATTGCAACGACCGGGTGTCCAACCGGAATGGTTTCCCTGGCATCTTCACATCAAAACACAGCGCAAATCCTTCATTCGGCTGGAGCGTCATCAACAGCACATTGGAGTGAGGTCTGGGAGCTCCGAACGATCGGAAGATCGAAATGGGAGCTTTCCGGAAAATCACGGCGATTTGCGTGATTTTCCGTGGAAGGCGTTTCCCGGTTCGAAGATAGAACGGCACACCTTGCCATCTCCACGTGTGAAGCTCTAATTTCAGGGCCACGAAGGTCTCGGTATGTGAATCGACCGGCACCCCTGGTTCCTCACGATAGCCGGCAAACTTCTCGTTTCTGAAGGCCCAAGACGTGTACTGACCAAAGACGACATTTTCCGGTACAACGGGCATGGTGGCTTGCAAGATCTTGAGCTTTTCACTCCGGATCGCCTCGGCATCAAAGACCACAGGCACCTCCATCGCAATCAACGTCATCAATTGCGTGAGGTGATTCTGCACCATATCCCGAAGCGCCCCCGTGCGCTCATAGTAACCTCCGCGATGCCCGACGCCGAGATCTTCCGCCACAGTGATTTCCACGCATTCCACTCGATCGCGATTCCACAGTGATTCAAACATAGGGTTGGCAAAGCGAAAGGCAAACAGATTCTGTACCGTTTC
>JACVSD010000123.1 GCA_014534095.1 Nitrospiraceae bacterium | reverse complement strand
GCCGCCTTGTTTCTCGGCGCGGACGGCCATCCGCTTCCTGCCTTGGCGCCCGTGGCCATGCAGCAGGGCAGCTACGTAGGCGATCTCATCGCCCGGCAGATTCCCCCCGGGCAACGACGGGCATTCCGATACATCGATCGAGGCACTCTGGCTACGATCGGCAAAGCCAAAGCGGTCGCTCAGATCGGGCGCTTCCGGACGGCAGGGCTATTCGCTTGGCTCTTATGGTTCTTCGTGCACATCTTCATTTTGATCGGCTTTCGAAATCGGTTTCGGGTCATGTCGGAATGGATCTGGTATTACCTGACCTTTCGTCCGGGAGGACGGCTTATCTATTCAAAAACGCCCACGAGCAGAGATGATGACAGATCAGTCTAACCTTCGTATCGCACGGGTCCTCGCGTATCTCTTGGACAACGCCCTCCGAATTCCCGGAACATCTGTTCGGATCGGGCTAGACCCGCTCATCGGTCTGATTCCGGGGCTTGGGGATGCCATCGCGGGCGCCGCCGGCGCCGTCATTCTGCTTCTTGCCGGACGGCAGCAGGTACCGAAGATCGTCTTGGTACGGATGAGCCTTAACATCGCGCTCAACAGCGTACTCGGCGCTATACCGGTGGTGGGTGACCTGTTTTCAGCATGGTTCAAGAGCAACATCAGAAATCTCGATCTGCTCGAACGCCATAGCGTTCCCGGCGGACAGTCCACCGCGTCCGACTGGGCCTTCGTGATTGCATTGATTGCGACGATCGTCATCCTGATGGGGAGCGTGCTGTTCGCCGTGATCTGGGTGCTTCAACGGCTCTGGCAGATAGCGCAGTAACGCTCTTGTATTGAGTTGAAACGTGCTTGGCCGGCGCTGCAGATACAAAGTATTACGTAGTTACTTTACCGGCTTCATTGTCCTACCTAAAGAGGACCTTTCTTCGCGATCTCACTGATTGTCTGTTGTCGTCCCCTTTTATATAAAGGAAGGAGGGATGGGGAAGTGCAAATCACACGGGGAATTCATGGATATCCACGCCCGCAACTACAACGCGCAAATTGGACCTCGCTGAATGGACCGTGGGCCTTTAGCTTGGATCCCGGCGCACAATGGGCGCGCCCTCAGAACGTCTCGTGGGATCGAACGATTACGGTCCCATTCTCTCCCGAGACGTCTCGAAGCGGGATAGGCGACCTGGGATTTTATCGAAGTTGTTGGTACCGTCGCGAACTTCAGCCGCCGC
The DNA here is from genome assembly GCA_014534095.1 of Nitrospiraceae bacterium. Next base: position 3,418 of record JACVSD010000123.1, on the reverse strand, counting down.
CGTTGGCAGAAGACGAGCGGATGTTGCTGCATTTCGGAGCGGTGGATTATGCCGCCACAGTGTGGATTCAGGGATCGATCGCTGCTCGCCATGAGGGAGGATATACGCCGTTTTCAGTCGACATCACCGACTTTGTCGGCGAATCGGGCCCGCTGGAGATTATTGTGCGGGCCGAGGACGATCCCGACGATCTAGAGCAGCCGCGGGGAAAGCAGGATTGGCAACTGAAGCCACACAGCATCTGGTACCCGCGGACGACGGGCATTTGGCAGACCGTGTGGTTGGAACGAGTGCCCGTGCATCGGATTGAGAGGCTTCGCCTGACACCGAACCTCGATCGATGGGAGATTGGATTATATGCGCGCATGACAGGTAAACACATAGAGGGCATGCGTCTGAGAGTCCGCCTGCGTCACGGGAAAGAATTGATCGCGGAGGATGCTTACTCGATCGTGGCGGGGGAAGTACACCGGCGCATCGCGCTGTCCGATCCGGGCATCGATGATTCCCGCAATGAGCTGCTCTGGAGTCCTGCGTCCCCGACGTTGATTCAAATGGAACTGGAGTTGTTGGACAAACAGGACGAGTGTCTCGATGCCGTCGAAAGTTACACCGCGCTGCGGGAAATCGGCGTGCAGGGAGACCGTTTTGTTTTGAATGGAAAAGCCTTTCCGTTGCGCATGGTACTGGATCAAGGCTATTGGCCGGACACCGGGCTAACGGCGCCGGATGATGAGGCGTTACGCCGTGACGTGGAGCTTGCCAAGGCTATGGGGTTTAACGGGGTACGCAAACACCAAAAGATTGAAGATCCACGCTATCTCTATTGGGCCGATCGCTTGGGGCTGTTGGTCTGGGAAGAGATGCCGAGCGCCTATCGCTTTACGACCACGTCGATCGAGCGTCTGAACAGAGAATGGCAGGACGTGATTACACGTGACGACAGCCATCCTTGCATTGCAGCCTGGGTGCCGTTCAATGAATCTTGGGGCGTTCCCAACCTGCCCAACAATGCGCCGGAGCGGCATTACGTTCAGGCACTCTACCATCTCACAAAGACGTTGGACCCGACCAGACCGGTGATCGGCAACGATGGGTGGGAAAGCGTGGCCACCGATATGATCGGGATCCATGACTATGACGACGATCCTCAGCGTATGGCGCACCGTTATTACGCCGACGATGTGCGGCCGCGCTTGTTCCGCCGTGAACGACCCGGCGGCCGACTCCTCTTGCTCGAAGGACACCAACCGGCGGCGGACCACCCCGTCGTCCTGTCCGAGTTCGGTGGGATCGCGGTGTCGAAACAAGGCACATGGGGATATTCACGGTGTGACACTCCTGAGGAATTTGCCGGCCGATACGCCGATCTTCTTGATGTGGTGCGTTCCCTTCAGTTACTGGCCGGGTTTTGCTATACGCAGTTTGCCGACACCTATCAAGAAGCCAACGGTCTGCTCTATGCCGATCGTTCGCCTAAGTTTCCTCTTGATCAGATTGCAGAGGCCACGCGAGGCCCGCGCATCGAACGTGGACTCAATGTGAATCCCCAGGAAGGAAGTGCGGAGGAGAGACGATCCGACCCCTTCGATTCCGATGCGACGGACGCTCGGCGCAGGATACCGTCATGATGTATCGGCGCCGTCTTGTTAAACCCGATGGCCGGAAATTGATCCTGTATTCGAGAACGCCGATAGCAGAGGACATGACCGCCCCCAGTCCGGAAGGATCACACACGGGACCGAATGCTCATCTTCGCTGGCATCCACTACGGGGCGAATGGGTCGCGTACGCCGGCCACCGGCAGAACCGGACGTTTCTCCCACCGGCGGATTTCAATCCATTGTTGCCCACGACGAATCCATCGCATCCAACAGAACTCCCAAACGGGCAATACGATGTGGCGGTGTTCGACAATCTCTTTCCAACGTTCACGGAACAAGCTCACGATCCGCCTACGGCCATCGTTCCAACTCGCCCCGGGACGGGGGTGTGCGAGATCATCGTCTTTGGTCAGGATCCCAACACGACGTTGGGTGAGCTGCCGCTCCCGCACGTCGAGCTCGTGCTCCAAGCGCTGGCGGACCGGTACCGTGAGCTCGGCGCCCGTGACGACGTGCGCTATGTCTTTCCGTTTGAGAACCGAGGCGTCGAAGTCGGGATGACGCTCCCGCATCCGCACGGGCAAATCTACGCATATCCGTTCGTGCCCCCGATTCCGGCACGGGAATTGGCGAATCAGCTGGAGTACTTCATGAAACATGGCCGGGGGCTGCTGGAAGATCACATCGAAGCCGAACTGCGCGATGGCTTACGAATGCTGTACGCAGGTGATTGGGCCGTCTCGTTCATCCCCGTCTGTGCGCGCTATGCGTATGAAGTGTGGATTGCGCCTCGGCGCCCCGTCCCTTCGGTGGCCGATCTGACGGATGAAGAACGGGCTGATTTCGCCCGGGCACTGAAAACGGTGCTCTTAAAATTCGACCGGCTGTGGTCGCGGCCGTTTCCTTACATTTTGGTGTTTCATCAAGCGCCGACGGACGGGGAGACACATCCCGAGGCGCATCTGCATATCGAGCTGTATCCGGCCTATCGTATGCCCGGACGGCTGAAGTATTTAGCCGGCAGCGAAGTCGGCGCCGGCGTCTTCACCGCAGATACGGTGCCGGAAGAAAAGGCTGCTGATCTGCAACGGGTGGAGGTGAGCCTCGATGGATAGGTCATTTTATGATCTGTTCGGCCGTGAGCCGTACGCGACCGCGCAAGCGCCCGGACGAGTGAACCTGATCGGCGAGCACACCGACTATAACGGCGGATATGTCTTGCCTATGGCCATCCCGCAACAGACGCGCGTTCAACTCGCGCTCCGGCCGGATCACACCGTGCGGGCCTGGAGTGCCAACGTCGAGCCAGCCACGGCTGTCACCGAAGACCGGTTGGGATCTGAAACGCAAGAACGCCGGTGGGTGGATTACATACAGGGCATCACGGCGATAGCGCGTCAAGAGAGACTGGACCTGCGGGGATTCGATCTGCGGGTTGAATCCGATGTTCCACAGGGGGCCGGTTTGTCGTCAAGCGCGGCGCTCCAAATCAGTCTCTTACGGGCCTTGCGCCGGGTCTTCTCTTGGAACGTGGACGACGTCGGGCTTGCACGGCTGGGGCAGCGCGCCGAGAACGAGTTCGTGGGCGCGCCGGTCGGCATCATGGACCAGATGGCCTGCTCGCTCGCCGACGAATCTCACGTGCTGTTTCTCGACACCCGCACCCGCGCGTACGAGCGCATTCCGTTTCCGGACGCAACAGGGCTGATCGTCATCGACTCAGGTGTGGCACACAGCCATGCGGCGGGCGACTATCGGACGCGACGTGCGGAATGCGATCGCGCCGCGGCATTGCTTGAGGTCGATCAGTTGCG
>JACVSD010000080.1 GCA_014534095.1 Nitrospiraceae bacterium | reverse complement strand
GCATAAGGATCTCCGTCGTCAAACAATTGGGTGATCGTGGGTTCGTCACCGCATAGCGGGCACTTGGGATTGCGTTTGACTTTGATTTCGCGGAACTGCGTTTTCTTGGCATCGAAGTCCATGATCCGGTCGGTGAGCGGCCGTCCGATGCCCAGCACCAGCTTCAGCGCTTCCGTGGCTTGAATGGTCCCAATGATGCCGGCCAGCACGCCGATGACACCGGCTTCCTGACAGGACGCCACCAGACCGGCCGGAGGCGGCGTCTTGAACACGCAGCGATAGCACGCCGATCTCTTCGGGATGATGGTGGTCACACGGCCGTCGAAACGCAAGATGCCGCCGTGGACGAGCGGCTTATCGGCAAAGAAGCAGGCGTCGTTGATCAAGAATTTGGCGGTGAAATTGTCCACCCCGTCGATGACGACGTCATAGTCGCTGAAGATCTTCAGCGCATTGCCGGCAGTCAGCCGTTCTTCATACAACGAAACATGGACGTCGGGATTCAAGGCTTGGATCTTTTCTTTCCCGGACTGCACCTTCGGTCGCCCTACATCCGAGGTGTGATGGAGGATCTGACGCTGCAGGTTGGTGAGGTCCACCACATCGCTATCGATCAAGCCGATCGTGCCTACTCCGGCAGCCGCCAGGTAGAGGGCCGCCGGTGAGCCAAGTCCCCCGGCACCGACTAAAAGGATCTTTGCCTTGGCGATCTTCTTCTGACCCTTACCGCCGACCTCAGGTAGCAAGATGTGCCGGCTGTATCGATTGATCTGCTCTTCCGTAAATTCCATTGTCCCACGGGATGCTGAAAATGGCCGCCAGCTTCGTGCTCGGCTCTAAGAAATCCTCATTGTACCCCAGAGGGTACGCCTCCGGCTTCTTCTCGCCTGGCCTTGCTGGACCACCATTTTGATCATCCCTCCTTCAACTCATCAAAGAGAGGATCAAATATTGAAATATTTCTCGATGCTGATGTAGCGCTCGCCCGTGTCGCACAGGATCGTCACGACGTTCTTCCCTGGACCGAGCTCCTCGGCGATTTTCTGGGAAGCGAATACATTGGCGCCGGCCGAAATTCCAACGAGCAGCCCTTCTTTCTTCGATAGCTGCTTCGCCGTCTGGTAAGCCTCATCATCTGTCACGGTCAGCACCCGATCAATGACCTTCCGGTTGAGCACTGCGGGGATAAAGCCGGCACCGATGCCTTGAATCTTATGCGGACCGGGGTCGCCACCTGAGAGCACGGGAGAGCCGGCCGGCTCCACAGCGATCACTTTGACCGACGGATTCCGTTCCTTGAAGACTTCTCCACAGCCGGTGATGGTTCCGCCGGTGCCCACTGCCGCCACGAACGCATCGATCTTTCCTTCGAGCGCATCCCAGATTTCCTGGGCCGTCGTCGCCTTGTGCATGGCCGGGTTGGCCTGATTCGAAAATTGGTCGGGCATAAAATACGATGGATTTTGTGCCAGGATGCTTTCCGCTTCCTTGATGGAGCCTTTCATGCCTTCCCAGGCCGGCGTCAACACGAGTTGAGCGCCGTAGGAGGATAACAGGCTGGCCCGCTCCATGCTCATGCTCTCCGGCATGACTAGAATAAGTTTGTACCCGCGTACGGCGGCCACCAGGGCCAACCCAATTCCCGTGTTGCCGCTCGTCGGTTCGACGATGGTTCCGCCAGGCTTCAGCTTCCCGGTCCGCTCGGCTTCATTGATCATGTTGAGGCAGATCCGATCTTTGACGCTGCCGCCGGGATTGAAAAATTCGACTTTGCCGTAGATCGTCGCGGAGCCGGGCTTAGATAACCGATTCAATCTGACGAGGGGAGTCTTCCCGATCAGTTCGGTGATGTCTTTATGCAATGTCGTGTTCACAGGCCGCCTCCCATGTAAAAGAGAAATTCGACCTGGTCTCCCTCATTGAGGGACGTGGTGCCAAGATGGTCGCGCTCCAGCATCTTATCGTTGACCTCGACGGCGACCATCTGTGGTTCAATCTTCTTGGCCTTGAGCAAATCCAGGACGGTTCCGCCCTGGACCTCTTCTGGTTTTCCGTTGACCTTGACCTGCATGGATTCTCCGAAGTTGGCCTAGGAATTAGGGAATTTTGCCAAACTAGCAAAGCCTCCCGCTCATTGTCAAGGTTGCCCCGACCTATGAGAGACAGAATGCAGGAATAGGATTCAGTGCGGTTGCGGCACGTCGGTATCATCGCGCCATCATGATACGTCACAAGCCTCTCTAGCTTGACTTTGCAAAGCCTTCATCGCCACTATGCCGACTCTTTTTGGAGGCCGTGCCATGTGGAAAAAGAATTTCCTCTTTCGCGCCGCCGAGGCGACTCCCTTGAAAGAATCGGAGAACGAACTCTTTCATGATACTGAGCCGGCTATGGACAGCGCGGGTCTCACGTTCGATAAATTCTTGTCCGTCTGGGTACAAGGCGACGGCGACGAGGATAAGCCGGCCGCCTTCACCAACGTGTATGTTCGGACGGCCACCCTCGATGTGACCAAACACGTCGGCTTTCTGCAACCGCTCCAGGGCCGGTCTCATCAGATCAAGCAGATGCTCACGCCGGATCAAAAGCAATTCCTCCGCCAGTGGCTGGAAACGCATGCGCCGCAGGCGTGGGAATCGTCCGAAGACCACTTCCGCGAGTTATTCGAACTCGAATGATCCGACCGTTTTTCTTTGCCACGACGAATCACGCTGTCGGGGGCCTCCTCTTCTGCATTGTGTTAGCAGCTTCCGGGTTTGCCGGCCGCTCCGCCTCGGCCCTGAGCCTGGAGGTTTGGTATGCCCCCGAAGACGAGCCGCTCAGACAAGTCGTGCACCTTTACGACCGTGCGCGGCGCTATATTTTCGTGTCGGTGTACGGGTTGACCTCGCCGATGGCGGTGAAGGCGTTGGTGGAGGCAAAAAAACGGGGGGTCGATGTCCGCGTGATCACCGACCGTCAGCGCTTGGACGATGAGAAGCAGCAGGCGGCGGTGTCGACGCTTCGACTGGCGGGGGCGCCTGTCCGGGTCAACCGACACGACAGCCTCATGCATCTGAAGCAGGTGGTCGTCGATGACGAAGTCAATACGAACGGGTCCATGAACCACACCACCAGCGGCAATCGGTACAATGATGAGCGATTGGACGTCATCCGCGATCATGCCATCTCGGTGAAGGCCCGCGAGAAGTTTTTGTCTCTGTGGAAGGATGACACACGATTTCGCCCCTGGCGGGAGTAGCAGAATGTTGAAAAGCCTCCCAGCAGCGAAAGACACGGGCGCTTACCATCTCATGCCCGTGCGTAGACATGAGGCCACTTCACGCTCAACGTACCGCAGATGCGAAGAGCGGTGTTGGCAGCTCGGGGTAGGTGGGTGATATGCGTTACGCCTCGCCCTCAGACACTACCTCACTGTCTTGCCGGCGCACACAGCTTGGCGTCATCTTATTCACGCCGCCGTGCGCCATGCTGCGGCTTTGCTGACAGGCCTTGTGAACATCCTGCGCGAAATGACAATCCTTCCGACGAATGACTGAGGACGGTCGTGACGAAGCTGGGAGCAGATGTTGAAACCGACGTTGCGGTGGTCGGCGCCGGCGGGGGCGGGGCGGTGCTGGCGCTCGCATTGGCTCAGAAGGGTGTCCGCACCGTCGTTCTTGAACGGGCCGGCGGGCCGCCCCAGGGCTTGCGCGGTGAAATTCTCCAGCCGAACGGTCAGCATGTTCTCGACCGTCTCGGAGTGCTCCACAAGCTGTCGAAGGAATCGACGCGCACGGTTCGCAAGTTTCATTTCTGCCGGGTCGGCGGCGAACGCCTCTGCACGGTCGATTACGGGGACCTCCCACCGCCTTACAACCGGGCCGTGGTCACGCTGCCGAACGCGGCCCATCATGCGATCCTCGATGCCATGGCAGCGGAGCCGTCCGTTTCCTTGTGGTATGCCACCACGTTCACAGGATTGCTCCGCCAGCAGGGACAGATCGTCGGTCTGACGGCAACACGGGGGGCGGAGACCCTCACACTCAAGGCCAAGGTGGTGGTCGGCGCGGACGGAGCATTTTCAGCCGTGCGTGAGGCTTTGCAAATTCCTGCCGACCTGCATCTCTATCCTCAGGGCTATTTAATTGCGATGCTTGATGCGCCGGCGCCAGTCACCGAGGCGAAGTATTTCGTCGGCAAAAAGACAATCCTTGGCATGTTTCCGGCCGCGGGCGATAAGGTGTACGTCTTTTATATGATTGACGCCGGGTCTTATGATCAGGTGAAAGAGCGGGGCATTCCCGCGCTCCAAAGCGCGTGGACCGCCATTGACGCCTCGTCAGCGGCGTTGTTCGAGAACTTGCGGGATTGGCGGCAGACTGCATTCATGCCAACCGGTCGGGTGAGAACCCCGACCTGGGTCGCGGACGGCGCGGTCCTGATCGGAGATGCGGCGCATGCCATGAACCCACATGCCTCGCAAGGGCGCATGCAAGCGATGGTCGATGCGATGACTCTCGCCGAATTGCTCCCAGAGTGCATCGACCGCAACGATTATTCCGCGGCCACTTTACGGCGCTATGAAGAGTTGCGGCGGCCACAGGTGACGATGCTGCAACGGCTGGCCGACGAACAGGTCCTGTTCTGGAATACAGCGAATCCCGCGATCGCATTTTTGCGAGACCGCGTTTTTCGCACCTTGGACCGCAATGCGCGGTTGCGCTATCGCGTGTTGGCAACGACGGCGGGTCTGCGCAGCGACCCACCCTTCAGTGTGCTCGATCGCGTGATGGCGGCCGGTTTCATGCCGGACCCATCGGCGCGCAATATGACGCCAGGAAGGGTGGGATAGCGGAATGTCCTCCGTAAATTGGACGATCGACGGGCTGCCGGAAGACATTCAGCAATTGCTGCGCAGGTATGTCAAGGACGTGGCGAAGGTCTACGGCAACGAATTGGAGGGGCTTCTGCTGTACGGCAGCGCGGTCCGTCAGGAATTCCTTCCCGGCCGCTCCAATCTCAATCTGCTCCTCTTCTTATCCTCCTACGATGGCGCCCTCCTGAAGCAATACGCGCCGCTTCATGCGCGATGGGCGAAGGAGCAAATCGTCGTGCCGCTCTTTCTGACCAAAGACGATCTGCAGTCCGCAGCGGCAGTGTTTCCCCTGGAGTATCTGGACATCCATGAATGCCATCGCGTCCTGTGGGGTCAGGATCCCTTTGTCGGGTTGAAAGTGGATACCCGCTATCTCGCCGGGGAAGTCCTCCAGGGGCTCCGCGGGAACCTTTTGCGCGTGCGCCAACGATTCGTCGAGGGCGGGGGAACCGAAGAAGCGACGACGATTCTTCTTCCGCTGTCCATCACAGCCCTGTTGCCGGTGTTGCGGGGTGTGCAGCGCTTGCTGGGGCGGCCCGTCGTCTCGCATGGGGAGCCGCTCTTAAAAGACATGGAATCCCTCTGCGGCACGGCGCTGCCCGGCCTCCGCGATGCGCTGCTGTTGAAGCAGGGGCAGATCTCACCCGGTCAAAAGGAAGTGCCGAGATTGATGAATCGTTACCTCGACAGCCTCGGAAGCTTGGTCCAGGCTGTGGAAATGCGCATACAGCAGGCGCGGACATGACGTGCCTCTCGCCGAGTGGCGCCCTGCTTATAGCGACCGTCCTGCTGACTTGCTGGTTGGGAGCCGGCCACGCGGCGCTCTACGAGCGGCCGAAAGAGCGGCCGCCGTTGCCGAGTCCGATGGGCTATGTCAGCGATCACGCGCAAGTGCTGGGCGATGAGTGGAAGGCCCGGATCCGGTCGGTCTGCCAGGACCTGGAGCGCAAGACCGGTATCGAGATGGTGGTGGTGACTGTTTCAACGATCAAGCCGTTCGGCTCAGCGCACGAATATGCCACGGCGCTGTACGAAAAGTGGGGCATTGGCTCCGCGCAGCAGGAGCATGGCGTGATGGTGCTGGTGGCGGTGCAGGAACGGCAGGCAGCGATGACGCTGGGCCGCCAGATGCTGCCGATTATTACACCCGCCCTCATGAGCGAGGTGGGCGGCGCCTACCTTCATCCTTCCATTGAACTCGGGCACTACGGAGAAGGGCTTTACCGTACCGTCGTGGCGCTGGCTGCGCCGGCTCAGCACGTGCGCGTGGGAGCGTTGGGAAAGACGCATTTCAAGGGCGTCGGATTCTGGATCACCTTGTTCACGAGCATCGGCGCCATCTCTTTTTTCTGGTGGATCAGTCGTCCCGATCTCCGCCATCCCTATCGCCGAATTCAGCAGGGCGAGTACTGGGGAACTGGCCAAGGGGGCTTCGTTGGTAATTGGGGTGGCTTCGGGGGAGGGACGAGCGGGGAGGGGTATAAAGAATAGGCCCAGCACATGCCAGTAAATAAGTGGATAACACGTTAGGACTGCACAACTCCGTTAAGAGATAATTCTACCATGCAGCCTCATTCGTCCCTATCGCCCTTACGTATCAGTCTTGTTACCAGCAAGCAATCTTCCCAAATGTCATGAGCCCAAGTACCTGATTGCCTAGGGCCTGTATCGATTAATCTAGGGGTTCACCTAGTCGCGTTTCATTCAGACCACCAAGTAAAACACGCGTAAATTTCGGCGGCACTGGGAAGAATCCTAGACAGCTTCCAAACTTTAACGGGTAGGCTACTGGCGTTGACTGCGTTTGCGAAGTGCTTCATACAGGGGTTCTCTCCACCCCTCTGCTGACGGAATAGAGCCGCTCGGTCCGTTCCTATCACTGACATGTTCCTTTTGTTCAACCTTTGAAGGCGAAAGCCACAGAAGGAGGGTTCTATGCCACGGGGTATCCGCTCACCACTTTACATGTTAGGCATCAACCTGGTGTGGGGTGCGACCTTCCTTGCCGTAACCGCTGTGTCCTCGTTGGCCCAAACGGTCGAAGTGCCCAACGTGATGCCTAGTCGCCCCGACGACATCTTCACCCGGCTGTTTCCGGGGTTGCCACCCTTCGCCTCTCCCAGCAGCGATCTTCGCGAGCAGGTGCAGAAGTTCGGCCGAAAGGGTGGTGTGCTCGATGCGAAAGACCTGTTGACTGATCCCGTCCAATCAATCCTGAATCCGGATGTCTTCAGTCCGCTGAATCCCGACAATCCCAACATCCCAGCGGGGATGACGTTTCTCGGACAGTTCATTGATCACGATCTGACGCTGGATTTGAAGTCTCCGTTGATGGAGGTCAGCCATCCGAAGAAAACGACCAATTTTCGGACGGCCGCCTTTGATCTCGACAGTGTGTACGGCAACGGGCCGGAGGAGTCCCCGCAGCTCTACGACCGCAGTAGCGGTTTGATCAAGCTGCGTGTCGAAATCCTTCCCGGTTCGGAGGCTGTCTCTCGCAAAGGAGCGGTCCGGTACGATCTGCCTCGTGACGCCAATTTGCAAGCCATCCTCGGCGATGGCCGCAATGATGAAAATGTCATCATCAGCCAGATGCACGTCGCCATGCTGCGCTTTCACAACGCCGTCACGGAACATTTAAGCGCTCAGCCGTCCCACTC
>JACVSD010000051.1 GCA_014534095.1 Nitrospiraceae bacterium | reverse complement strand
TGCGAGTTACCTTTGTAGGTGGCGGCATGAGGCGGGGTGTGTCATTGGCAACACGGACAGGAACACTGACAATCTGGAACGACATGCCGGGAAAGTGGCGAGGATGGATCTCTATGGTGCGCCCGGCAGGAATTGAACCTGCGACCTACGGGTTCGAAGCCCGGCGCTCTATCCAACTGAGCTACGGGCGCACGCCGACAGTTCAAACACGTTGGTCACGCGTTGTCAAGGATGCCACCCCGCTGACTATCGTGCTGCATGACATCGAGCCACAATCTCTTCAACGATCCGTTCAATGGACTGATCGTCCGTCGAGACAACATGGTGGGCCGCCGCCTGGTACTTAGGCCAGCGGTCCTGCAAGACGTCTTTGATCTCATCCACGAAAGACTTCACTCCGGTAAGCGACGGCCGTTGCGTGTCTCCACCGATTCGGCGGGTGATCGTTGGCACAGACGCGGTGAGCCACACCAGCGTGCCGGTCTTTCTGAGCGCCTCGACATTCTCCGGGCGCAAGATCGCACCACCGCCTGTGTCGATGACGAGACCTTCGTGTCCCGCTAGATCTTGGCAGACCTGCGATTCGAGGTCGCGAAAGTGCTCCCATCCATGCTGCGCCACGATCTCGGGAATTGTCTGGCCCGCTCGTTTCACGACCTCGGCGTCCGTCGACATCAATTGACGGCCGAGGCGCCCCGCCAGGACGCGTCCAACCGTGCTTTTGCCAGTGCCGCGATAGCCGATCAGAACAATGTTCATGGGAAGCGCGATTCGAGGACAGCGCGCATGATGTGAAGAGGAGCCGGCCGATTGGTCCAGAGTTCACATTGGGCCGCGGCCTGGTTGAGAAACATTTCGAGTCCGGGGATGATCCTGCACCCGCGTTGCTTGGCGTCGCGTAACAATCTAGTCTCTCTTGGATTGTAGACGATATCCATCACGGCGAGTCCGGAATGTAGCACGGAGGCGGGCACACAGGACCCGTCGACTTTAGGGTACATGCCGAGGGGCGTACAGTGAATCAACACCTGCGCGCCGGGAAGCATCGTCCGAAGCGTCTCATGATCCAATTGGCCATCCTGCACGAACAACGAGGTCTTCGACCGGACATCGGAGGCCAACGACGTGCGCTCTTGCGCGTCGATGCCGAGGATCGTGAGCCGCTCCGCCCCTGATTCGGCCGCCAATCCGAACGCAATCGCTCTGGCCGCCCCGCCGGATCCCAGCATGACGATGTGCCGGCCTTGCGTCTCCGCACCCCCTTCCCTGAGCGCCCGCAGGGCACCGGTCGCGTCGGTGTTGTACCCGGTCAGCCGCCCCTGGTCGGCCACAATGGTATTGATAGCGCCGATCGCCGCCGCGGTACGCTCGACCGAATCGAGAAACGGCATGGCACTGACTTTATGGGGAATGGTCACGCTCGCGCCACGAAAATTACCGAGTGCGCGAAGCCCTTTGATGGCCTCACCTACGGCTTCAACGCGCCAGGCCAGATAGACACAATTCACCCCCAATTCTTTGAAGGCAGCATTGTGGATGGCGGGCGAAAGCGAATGCTCCACGGGATTTCCGAGCACGCCGCAAAACTGCGTTTCTGTATTGATGTCCATCAGGATACCGGCTCGGGCAGGACGGTCACCATGCGGTTTTCCCTCCGTCGATCGTGAAGGTTCCCCCTGTCACCCATACCGCCTCGTCTGACGCGAGATACAGCACCATACTAGCCACTTCTTGAGGTGTGCCTAACCGGCGTATGGGATAATCTGCCAGGATTGGATCGAGCTGCTCGGGATTCGCCAGCAATGGCGCAGCCATTGGGGTCGCGATCAAACCGGGGGTCACTACGTTGCATCGAATCCCATCCTTGGCATAGTCGAGCGCCATGGCCCTGGTAAGGGCATTGAGTGCGCCTTTGGACGCCGCGTACACGGGCAACTGTGGAATGCCAACCAGACTCGCAATTGAGGAGATATTCACGATCGATCCACGGCGATGCTTGAGCATTTCAGGCACCGCGGCCCGAATCATGCGGAAAGCTCCGGTCACATTCACGTCAAGCACGCGTGTCCAGGCCTCATCGTCGACTTCATGAATACGGCGGCCGAATTCTCCGACCCCGGCATTGTTGACGAGAATGTCCAGCGACCCGAATTGCTGGATCGCCTGCTGCACCGCCGCGCGCGCATGGCTCTCGTCGGTCACGGAACCGGCGACCGCCAGGCATCGCCCCTGTTCCTGCTCGATTTCGCCTGTCACCCGGTCGAGAGCTTCCTGGCGACGGCCGGTTATGACCACGGCCGCTCCCTCCCGTGAAAACGCTTTGGCGATCGCCTCGCCGATACCGGCATTGCCACCGGTCACCAGGGCAACCTTCCCGGCAAGCCGTTTCATGGAATGGACTCCTCCCCGTCTGCAGTTACACCCTCCGCCTCCGATCCTTCCTGCTGTTCCGGTTGCATGGCGGTCGGACGCAGAACCCCCGGTTCAATTTTTCGCGCCACCGTGATGAATCCGGAATGGGCCACCATTCGGTGATCCGGCCGCACACTCCGCCCCTGCACGGACCAGGTTCGAAGCAAGGTTTCAAAGGTATGGATCATCCCGAACACCGTGGCACGCTCAAGCGCGTCCACGGTTTGGGTGATCTGCGGGACGGTCGGGACGAAACTGAGATACATGCCTCCTGACCGAAGCGCCTTCGCGGCGTGCGGAATGACCTGCCACGGCTCGGACAGGTCGAGAACGACCCGGTCAAAGGGACGGCCGTCTTCCAGCAGCTCGATCCCTTCGTAGGCGTTCTTTCGCAAGGACACGAGGTTCGGCACCGGCCCCATGTAGCGATGGATATTGTTCAAGGCAGTGCGGACGAATTCGTCGCGCATTTCATAGGTCACCACGAGGCCGGCGGGTCCCACGGCTCGCAGCAACGCCATGGTCAACGCACCGGATCCGGTACCCGCTTCAAAGACGCGGGCGCCGGGATACACATCCGCCCACATCGGCATCAGGGCCAGATCTTTAGGGTACAGCACCTGCGCGCCACGCGGCATCTTGAGCACATAGTCGCCAAACGTCGGTCGCAGCGCCAACATCTGTTTGCCGCCGGACAACGTCACGAGCGTCCCATCCGGCCGTCCGATCAACGTGTCATGCGGAATCGTCTGCCCGCTGAACTGGTACGTCTCACCCGCTTTAAGCGTGAGCGCATACTGACGTCCCTTTTTATCGACCAGGTGTATGCGTTCACCGATGCTGAGCTGTGCCATTGGCGCGCATTCTAGGTGGTCCATTCCGTGGTTTGCAACCAACGTTGGTTCCTTGATAGGTTGAGAATCGTTTCTCCTTACTCGTTTGCGCCACCTTTCGGTTTTCACCGGAGTTCGCTATGTGTGGCGGCCAATCACCGTCAGCACGGTCTGTCGTTGAGGCGCTCGCGCGTCCAGTCGGCCTGTTCCTGCTATCCCTCCTGTTCTTCGGATGGACCCAGGCAGCCGGGGCGGGGGAAATCGTCGTCGCCACATACGAAGGCATCATTAATCCCGTCGCAGCTGAATATCTTCATGACGCGATCGCTTCAGCAGAAGCGACCGAGGCCACGGCACTGATCGTGACGCTCGATACACCCGGAGGGCTCGATACCTCGATGCGCCTCATCGTCAAACATTTCATCGCCTCCACCGTGCCGATCGTAGTCTTCGTGGCACCCTCCGGAGGCCGTGCCGCGTCCGCAGGGGTCTTTCTCACCATGGCGGCGCATGTGGCCGCCATGGCGCCGGGGACGAATATCGGCGCGGCGCACCCTGTCGCCATGGGAGGCGGTGAAATGGACGCAACGATGAAGGAGAAGGTTGAAAACGATGCTGTGGCCTATATCAAGAGTTTAGCGCAACAACATGGCCGGAATGTTGCGTGGGCGGAGGATGCCGTCCGAAAGAGTGTGTCGGTCACCGAACAGGAGGCGATGAAACTGCAGCTCATCGATATTGTCGCGGATGACGTTCCGACGCTGATTGCGCAGCTCCACGGCCGGAAGGTGACTCTCGCGAGCGGCTCGAGCACGCTCAAGACCAAGGGGGCCGCCGTCCGCCCCTTTCAAATGGGCCTTCGTCTGGAAATGTTGAAGGCCCTCAGTGACCCGAATATCGCGTACTTGCTCATGACGATCGGCACGGTGGGCATTCTGGCCGAGCTTTACAACCCTGGCGCCATCCTCCCCGGCATCGTGGGCGCCATCAGCTTGATTCTGGCGTTCTATTCGCTGCAGTCGCTTCCGATCAATTATGCCGGCGTGCTACTGCTCGTCCTAGGCATAGTCTTCTTTGTTCTCGAAGCGTCGGTCGCGAGCTACGGTCTCCTCGCGCTCGGAGGCATCGCATCCATGCTGTTTGGCTCACTGATGCTGATCAAATCGGACGCCGAGTTTTTTCAGCTTTCCTGGGCGGTGATCATACCGGTGATGGTGACGACGTCAGCCGTATCCCTGTTTCTCGTCGGCATGGGCGTGCGAGCGATGCGCCGCGTGCCCGAAACCGGCAGCGAAGGGATGGTGGGCTTGGTCGGGATCGCGAAGACCCCGCTATCTCCCCGCGGTCAGCTCGCCATACAGGGAGAACTCTGGGACGCGGTCAGTGATCCTCCGGCCGAAGCCGGCACATCGGCTCGGGTGCTGCGCGTTGAGGGACTGACCCTGTATGTCACTCCGATGACTCACATGAAAGAGGTCTAACCATGCTGATCAGCCCCCTCACCCTGCTCCTCGTTCTACTCGTGATCCTCTTTATGGGGTTCAAGGTCCTCCCCGAGTATGAGCGAGCCGTGATCTTCCGGTGGGGGCGCCTGGCACGAGGCATTGTGGGAGGCAACGGCCCCGGCGTGCTGATCATCCTGCCCTTCATCGACAAAATGGTCCGCGTGAGCCTCAGGACCGTCACCATGGATGTCCCGCCGCAAGACGTGATCACCAGGGACAACGTGACCGTCAAAGTCAATGCCGTGATCTATTTCCGCGTCGTCGATCCGCAACGCGCCATTGTGCAGGTGGAAGACTATCTGTATGCGACATCCATGATGTCCCAGACCACCTTACGGAGTGTGCTCGGCCAAAGCCAGCTCGACGACCTTCTCGCCAAGCGCGAGCAGATCAATGCGGATCTCCAAAGGATCATCGACCAGCAGACTGAACCGTGGGGCGTCAAAGTGACGGCCGTGGAGGTCAAAAACGTCGATCTGCCTCAGGAGATGCAGCGTGCCATCGCTCGCCAGGCGGAAGCGGAGCGCGAGCGGCGCGCCAAAGTAATCCACGCAGAAGGCGAATTTGAAGCGTCCCAACGCCTCGCCGACGCGGCGCATGTCATGAGCCAAAACCCAGTCGCGCTGCAGCTCCGTTACCTGCAGACCTTGGTGGAGATTGCCGCAGAGAAAAACTCTACCACCATCTTTCCAATTCCCATCGACACGCTGGCGCCCTTTCTCAAAGCGCTCAGCAAGACAGACGTGTGACATATCGGCCCGAGCCGGCGCGACTTTTACCATATCTGCCGCATGATCCAGATAGTCGATATGCCCATCCTCATTAGCATCTCCTAATTCTTGTTGTTTTCCGTAATGATCAGTTAGCCGCATTCTCATCTTCAATCCAGCATCCCTTTTGCTTCGTAGATTACACAGGTCGATACGTTCTGGACTGAATCCTCCTGGCACGCGACGGCTCTAATAGGAGAGAACAATGAGAAATCATGAGCGGAAAGGGGATCGTATGGACGAGGAAGAAATGCGATCGGTAGATGAAGTCGATGAACCGGTGGAACCCACAGTGGCGGCGGATGTGGACGCCGACGATTCAACCGCCAGCGGGATCTTGGAAGTGATTGGCCGCGATGCGGGGGACGATGCGGCGGAAGAGAAGCGTGCGCCGGCGATGCGGACCAGCCAAGGCGCCAGTCCGTTCCTGCTCGAATCCCTCTACTTTCGGTCGTTCGGGGAACGGGCCCTGCTTACGCGCGAGCAGGAAGTGGTGCTCGCAAAACAGGTCGATGAAGGGACTCGTCGTATACGCGTCGCGCTGCGGCAGGCGGTGAAGCTCATGGCTAGGGGGAAACGCACCCCTGAACTCCAGGCTTCGATCGAGAAACTACAAATTATCCGACGGCTGAGCGGACTGTCGGCGACGGCGCTGGACAGTGCGGAGCAGGTGTTGACCGGGATGCTCAACCCAGTTAGCCAGGACCAGAGGGTTTCGATCAGCCTCGTGAAACCACTCAAGGCTGCGCTGGCTGAACTCGAAACGGCACGGCGCATTCTGGAAAAAGGCAAAGATGAATTGGTCCGTTGTAACCTTCGTCTGGTCGTCGACGTCGCCAAACACTACACCGGCCGAGGACTGACGTTGCTGGACTTGGTTCAGGAAGGCAATATTGGCCTGATGAAAGCGGCTGAGCGATATCAATATCGCAAAGGCTTTAAGTTTAGCACCTATGCCACGTGGTGGATCCGGCAGGGTATCACCCGGGCGCTCGCCGACCAGTCGCGGACTATCCGCATCCCTGTCCATCAGACTGAGGCTTCCAATCGAATCCTCCGGGTCACCCGCCGGCTAGGTCAACAATTCGGACGGCCCGCGCGATTGGAAGAGATTGCCGATGTGCTGCAGATGCGACCCGAACGCCTTCATGAAACGGTCCAGGCGTTTCAAGAACCAGTGGCACTCGAGAACCCCATCGGAGACGGAGACACTGAATTCGGCGATATGATCCCGGATCAACAAGCCGTTCCGCCGGATGCCAATGTGCACCGAACAGAGATGACGCAGCAGTTGGACCGCATTCTCAGCACGCTGACGCCGCGTGAGCAGACGGTCATCCGTCTACGGTTTGGCATCGGCTATGATGAGGCGAGCACCTTGGAACAGGTCGGCCAGAGCCTTTCCGTGACGCGGGAGCGCATCCGGCAGATTGAAGCCAAAGCGCTCAAGAAGCTCAAGACACCGGAAATCAAGGAGCTGTTTGCCGCCATTAAGTAAGTCCGAATCATGGCAACGAGGCGCCGCCTGACCGCCTCGTTGCCCGCCTTCCCCCCTGCCTCAACTTTATGCCACAATGCGTTCCCTATGGAGCTTTTGCTGGCGACTTTTGGTTATAGTGCCTATCCCATCCCTGTTCGACGTGTTCTTGCCATCGCCCTCCTTCTCCCAATGCTCACGATCGCTCTGCTCGGAAGCGTGGTGGACCAATGCGCGGCCGCCGAGGAACGCGCTCTGTCGGTTCCAGCCGTGGTCGCCAAGGTGCGTCCTTCAGTCGTCACGATCCTGACACGCGGCATGACCGGCAGTCTCCCGCCCCATACGACGCAGTCCGGTTCCGGGTCTGGCATTATCATCGACAGCAGCGGCTATATTTTGACCAATAACCACCTCGTCGAAGGGGTGAAAAATCTCGTGGTCGGACTCCACACGGGCCGGCTGACTCCCGGGCGGGTTGTGGCCCGGGACTTTTTGCTCGATCTAGCCGTCGTGAAGATCACGGCGGAAGACTTAATCCCGGCGATCTTGAGTCAGGCTACCCAACTGGAAATCGGCGAAACTGTCATTGCCATCGGAAACCCGCTTGCCCTCAAAGGGGGGTCGACCGTAACAGTTGGCGTGGTGAGTGCCGTCGACCGTTCGGTGCTGACCCCGAACGGCGAAACGCTTTATAATCTGATCCAAACGGATGCGGCGATTAATCCCGGCAATAGCGGTGGTCCGCTGGTCGACCTCAAAGGACAGGTCATCGGCATCAATGTCGCCATTGCGCCTTCGGCGCAAGCGATCAGCTATGCGATCGCACTAGACGCCGTCTATCCGCACATTCAGTCCATGGTTGTACGCGGCTCTGTGAGCAGACCGGATTTGGGCTTCACGCCCATCACTGTCACACCCAGCGTCGCAGCGAGCTTCGGATTGGAACTCGATCGAGGCATCTTAGTCTTGAATCTCGACGCGTCCAAGGCAGCGGCCGTGTCAGGGCTGCACGCCGGCGATGTCATCACCGCCCTGGACCACCATCAAGTCTACAATGTCGGCGACTTTTGGCACAGCGTCATGCAGACCGGAGACACGGCATCTTTCCAGTTGGCGATTCAGGGCCGAAGCGGGCCTGCCACGATCAGCCTCCCGCGGCCGATACTCCAGAAAGTGGGACCGTAATGGTTGCGGGCGGAGCTGCCGGTTTCTCATCCGCCGCAGTGCCCAATGCTCCCTCGGACCTCGTTTGTATCATTCATCAGCCGGTCCCTTATCCCGATGCCTGGATCCTTCAAACCCGTCTTCACCGAGAGCGCATTCAGGGGCAGCGAGGCGACACGGTGCTGGTCTTGGAACACCCACCGGTCTACACAGTAGGCCGTAGCGCACAGGCCTCACATTGGGGCGGCAGCGAGGACCGGCTCCGCGCGCAAGGCGCGGACGTTCAACGCGTCAACCGGGGGGGATCTGTGACGTATCATGGTCCCGGGCAGATTGTCGTATATCCCATCCTGCAGGTCACTCGCCACGCCACGGGACCACGGCAGCTCGTATGGCTCTTGGAAGACATCATCATTCGAGTGCTTGGCCGTTGGCACATGACCGGTCACCGACAGGACAATAAGCCAGGAATCTGGATCATGGCGGCAACGCTCCCCCACAAGATCGCGTCCATTGGCATACGAATCGAGCGCGGGGTCACCATGCATGGGTTCGCGCTCAACGTCGACATGGACCTATCTCCGTTCGGCCATATTCGCCCATGTGGATCAGCGGATTGCCCCATCACCTCCATGGCTGCGACACTTCGCCGCCCGACCCCCGTCGAGCGCGTCAAACGCGACGTTGCATCCTGTGTCGCCGAAGTGTTCCGGCAGCCATGGCGTACCCTCGAGAAGGACGCGATCATCGATATCTCCGCCCTTGATCCGTCGGCAGATGCGCAGAGGATGTATGCAAGAATTTGACACGCACACGTTTCGTTTGGCCGTCGCCCAATTCGACCAGGCTGCGGACGCCATGCATCTCGATGCGGACCTCCGGGAACGGTTAAAGCTGCCGCAACGGTCCCTGATCGTGAGTGTGCCCGTGCGCATGGACGACGGACGGGTAGAAGTGTTCACCGGCTACCGCGTGCAACATGATTCCTCTCGCGGACCTTCGAAAGGCGGCATCCGATACCATCCCGGCGTCAACCTGGGCGAAGTGGCGGCGCTAGCCATGTGGATGACATGGAAGTGCGCCCTGGCCGGGTTGCCTTACGGGGGAGCCAAGGGCGGAGTAAAAGTCGATCCCCAACAACTCTCTTCTGCCGAACTCCAGCGTCTCACCAGACGCTACGCGTCTGAAATTTTCCCGCTGATCGGTCCCGATAAGGATGTGCCAGCGCCGGACGTCGGTACGGATGCCCAAGTCATGGCGTGGTTCATGGATACTTACAGCCAACAGGTCGGCTATGCGGTGCCGGGCAGCGTGACTGGTAAGCCTCTGTGGCTTGGGGGCAGCCTTGGTCGTGAAGAAGCCACCGGCCGCGGCGTCGTGGATGTCACCCGTGAAGCGCTTCGGCATTTACATATCCCGATCGAGACGACGACGGTGGCCATTCAAGGGTTCGGCAATGTAGGGTCCCATACCGCCCGCATCATGCATGAACAGGGCGCTCGAGTCGTGGCCGTCAGCGATGTCTCGGGCGGGATTTACAATCCCAACGGCCTTGACATACCGCAACTGTTTCAACGGAGCCGGACCACCAACCAGTCGCTTCTTGAGACCAAGCTCGGTGATGCCCTGACGAATGACGAACTCTTGCAATTGCCGTGCACGGTTCTCGTGCCTGCTGCTCTGTCGGAGCAAATCACCGCCAAGAATGCTCATCGGCTGCAGTGCCGGATATTGGCGGAAGGCGCGAATGGTCCGACGACTCTGGAAGCGGATCGCATTTTGGAAGACAAGGGCGTCTTCATTATTCCAGACATCCTGGCGAACTCCGGCGGCGTCATCGTATCGTATTTCGAGTGGGTGCAGGATCTGCAGCGCTTCTTCTGGAGTGCCACAGACATTCAAGCGCGACTACACGACATTATTACGTCGGCCTTTCATCGCACGCTTCAGTTTTCTACCGAACGTCGGACCTCGATGCGCATGGCGGCGCTCATTAGCGGCATCGATCACGTGGCCCGAGCGCATGTACAGCGCGGATTGTATCCATAAGCGTTTTCTTTCTATTGCGCCGTCATCGGATCGTCACACATCCGCTTGAACTCCCGAATCAGGGCCCGCGAGGGCTCATCGCGAGCATCTTGGGAAGCCGCTTGCCTGCCGGGCTCCGGCGTCTCGAGCCTACCGTTGACGCTTGCCGTCGCGGTTCTGGGTGCGCTACGCTGGGCGACATAGTGGGCGTGGAGACGAGCGCAATGATGACAAGAGAAACGATCGCGGCCGCATGGGAGCAACATTGCAGTGAAGGGTGGCCTCAGTTCGCAAGTCCTGACCAAGGGCAGTTGATGACGTTGGATACGGTGATCAGCGGCTGCGTGGTATTCTACTTGGACAGTCCTGAAGGACTGGACGAACGCCGGATAGCGATCGTGAAGGATTGCCTGACTGATCTCGAAGATCTGACCCCAGGCTTAGATGTCGACTCCCAGGCGTACTTCCGTGGGCTGCGCCGACTTGGTGAGCTCCTCCTCGCGACCGCCCCGTGAGGAAGTTCATACCTACATCTCCAGGGTTTTCACTGCAGGTTTGTTGCAAGTGAACGCCGGCCTGGATAGAATGCGCCATTATTTCGCCCGTCCTGCCGGCAAGAAGTTACCTAACCCTGATCACCAAGCGAGCGTGCGCCTGAAGGAGGATTCGATGAGGGAGCGATGCGGGTTGAAGACACTCACGTGGGCCGCCGCGGCAACCCTTGCCGGACTGATCTCGTTGGCCCATGCTGAACCGTATGAACTGAGCAAGAACGATGTGATGGACCCCAAGGGGATTGCCAGCGAGAGCATTTCGCTGTTCGGCATCAAGCTCGGCGATCCTGAAGGCAAAGCGTTGGATGTCCTCGTGAACGAGAAGATTTCCGGAATCAAAGCGGAGCAGGAAGCGAGCTTTATTTTCTTACTCGATCAGCGAAAACCCACGGGCCCCATGGCCGGCGTCCGGATCCAGGATGGCAAGGTGGACTTGATTTTCATCAACAATCGGTTTGCGCACAAAACACGGGGCATCTTTCGCAGCGTGTTGAACAGCGAAAGTCCTGACGATATCCGCAAATTGTTGGGGAAGGAAGAATACGGCGATGAGAACGTGATGGGTGCCGTTCTCGCGTATGACAAACAAGGTTTCCAAGTGAACTATCTGGGAAAGGACGTCAACATCGAGTTCGCCCAACCACATTAGTCAGTGAGCGATATCGACTCTGAGGGAGCCACTCGATCGACGACGCCAGGCGCAGGAGATTATTGAATCGGCTCGGATACGCGGAGACCGTAGCTGATGAGACTCTTGGCTGTGTTCCAACGGCGGTTGGAATTCAAGATGACCAACAGAAGATCGCTGCCGTTCTGAGAGACCTTGGCGATCAGACAACGGCCCGCCTTGGAAGTAAACCCCGTTTTGACCCCTTCGACGCCGGGAAGGTGACCGAGCAACCGATTCGTCGTGTGCAGCACATAGGCACGGTGTCCGGTCACAGGCGTGATGATCTCTCGTTCCTCTCTGACGAGTTCTCGAAAGACCGCATTCTGGAGCGCCGCTTCGCTCAGCTTGGCCAGGTCTTCTGCCGTGGAGTAATGATCCGGACCGTCAAAACCGCAGCCGTTGCTAAAGTGCGTGTCGGTGAGTCCTAGGGCCGCAGCTTTGGCATTCATCAGCATCACGAATTGCGCTTCATCGCCACCGACGTGTTCGACAGCGGCCAGGCAGGCGTCGTTGGCGGAAACGATGAGCATGGCCTTGAGGAGGTCTTCCAACCGGAATACTTCACCGGCCTTGAGCCGAAGATGCGTCTTTGGGGCCCTGGCTGCATTTTTGCTGATCGTCGCCTGATCCGTTAAATTCCCTTTTTCGAGAATGACCAAAGCCGACATGATCTTCGTCAGGCTGGCAGGTGAGAGTCGTTTTTCGGATGCATGCTGATACAGGACCCGACCCGACTTCATCTCCTTCAGGAGGATGCTGTGGGCCGGCACGACTCTCCACGGAAAAGCCTGCGGAGCGAGGCTGACGGGACGCACCTTGTGCTTGCCACGATAGCCCGCGTCTGCGGAAGCCAGCGGGAGAGACAAGAGCACGAACACGAGCACGACACTCAGATAAGTCGAACGGCTGAGCAGTGCTCGCACCGCTTCACACGAGGTCACATGGGCCTGCATCACTGCCTCTCAGAGGGTAAAAGATTCCTGAACCTTACCACCTTTTATGCCGCTATCAATCACTTTATGGAAAAAGCGAAGGAGATCGGCCAGGT
>JACVSD010000153.1 GCA_014534095.1 Nitrospiraceae bacterium | reverse complement strand
CTGATACCGATCCACATCTACGACGGGCTGACCGGCAAGCCGGTGGCGATGATCCTGCGCCCGGGCAAGACGCCCAGCGGTACGGAAGTCGCCCTGGTGCTGCGCCATGTCGTCCGTGTAAAGGGCGGTTGCGCGGCCGGTGGCCGAAGGTGGAGATCACAGTGCGCGGCGACAGCCACTACGGCCGCCACGAGGCCATGACATGGTGTGAGGCCAACGGCGTCGGCTACATCCTCGGCCTCGCCATCAACGCGGTGCTCAAGGCGACGGTGCGCGATCTGACCGAGGACGCCGCCCTGACCCGGCTCGACCTGGAGGACAAGGCGGCCAAGGTGCGGCGCTACGGCGAGTTCCGGTACGGCGCCAAGAGCTGGCACTGCGAGCGCCGCGTCATCGCGCGCATCGAGGCGTCGCCTCTGGGCGCCGACTGCCGCTTCATCGTGACCAATCTGAATGGCACGCCCCGGGCGCTCTACGAGCGGGAATACTGCCAGCGCGGCCAGATGGAAAACCTGATCAAGGCCCACAAGCTGCATCTGGCGTCCGACCGGACCTCGTGTACCAAAGCCACCGCCAACCAGTTCCGGCTTCTGGTCCATACCGCCGCCTACTGGCTTCTCCACAGTCTGCGGGAACTGGCGCCCAAAACCTCATTCTGGCGCAAGGCCCAGTTCGACATCATCCGGTGCAACCTGATCAAGGTCGCCGGCCGGGTCGAGGAGACGGCAACCCGCATCAAGGTCGCCCTCCCAACGGATTTCCCTTATCCCGATAGCTTGCGCCTGCTGTCCAGGCGCGTGGCGAAGCTTCCGCCGTAACAGACTGGGCGATGTGCCCGCAACCTCACCATCCCTCCAACCCACAAGACCATGTCAGCCGCGCGATCCGCGCCACGAACCCGCTCGGCCTAATGATGGACTTCAATCTATCCGGGTGTCGGTCCGGAAGCCGTCATGAATAATCCGGGCTAAGTTAGCGCTTATGGGACCACGACCGGACCAACGACCCCGCTTTCGGCGAGCCGACAACACTTTCCGGAAGTCGGGAATCCTTTGCCCGAACACCCGTGGTCCTTCCCGGATAAAACGCTGAAAACCGCGCTCATGTGAAGGTGCAATCTAGAATGCGGGGTGAGGACGCCCCGACAGGGCAACATCCGTGCATAACTTGCCTCAACGCAAGGGGACCAGACGGGAGGGAACAAGGCGTCTACAAGATAACCACATTTGTTACTGCCTGTAATAATGATTACAACTTTGAAATTCGCATTTTAGGAAATTCTCATAAAATTTATATAAATGGGTGATACATATTCTCGCGTCGATCACAAGGCGGCACTGCATTCCATTGCATGCCCCCCCCCCTTGTGCTTGGCGGCACTATTACTTCATCTGCAAGGAGAATGCCTATGTCTACGTATATCCATCCTGCTAAAGTCACCGGCAGCAAATACTCGGGTCAAGGCACTTCAGCGACCATCAGCGGCGGCACCGTGACGGTGATGGGCCTCTCCCCGGAAGGCGTGGTCGTCGGTCAGCCCTACACGATCTCCAATATCGACGGAACCGTCTCCTATAAGACGACGTGCACCTCGGCCAACCCGGCCATGGCCACGTTCAAGGTGGATTGAAGACCGGCATCGGCCACGGTGCCCCACCGGCACCGGCGCGTTACACGGCTTTCGTGGCGTGCGGTTCTATGAATTCAAAGCGAGTAACGCCTTGGGTTCTCAGAAAAGCATTGCTTCGTTCAACTATTCCCATGTTTATGGAGAACATAAATGTACTTTCATCCGGTTTTGTAAGCGGCAATGGTTTTGAGGGCGAAGGCGCCTCGGGCGTTCTGTTCGGAACCAGCTTGACGGTGTTCGCGATCAACACCAAGGGAATTGAAACCGGCGCCGTCTACACCATCACCGGCGCTCCGGGCAGCGGCATCAGCGTCAAAGCGACCTGTATCGCCCAGCTCCCCGCCATGGCGGTCTTCACGGTGGTCACCAAGGCGGATTGAAGGCCGTAAGTCTTCGGCCGGGGTACGCCTCGGCACTCCGGCCGGCTGACCGCTTCCTCAAGTCCCTGTGTACTTAAGGACACTGGGCTCATACCGCCTTTTGACAGCCCTTGAGCGGTCGGAGGCCGCTTCCAAGATTGACCGATGCCCGCCGTGAACCGTACGCTTGATCGCTCACCCTCCAGGTACTGCTCGTTATGCCACCTCGGCTGGAACAAACGCTTCCCTTATCCCCCGCTCCGCGCTGCGGACCTCTCCGTCGCCGACCGTTCTGGCCGGATTTCCTCGCCAAGTGGTGTCCGAATCCACGATCTCTCCTTTCATCAGGAACGAATCCGGGCTGAGCACAACGTAGTCTCCCATCGTGACGCCATAGTGCAGGTTGGATGAAACGCCTAGAGTGCATCCCACCCCGATCTTCACGTAATCGGATTTGAAGACTCCTTCTTCGAGCGAGTGCGGCTGTATCACACACTCTGCATTGACATTCGTGTAGTCGCCAATCTCTATCAACGTATTCTCGTCAAAATATCCTCCGTCATCGAATACCTTCCTGCCCATTCGTACTCCCTGAAGGCGCGAGATGACATTCTTGAAGGGGGTGCCGGCGGATAGGGGCGCCAGTCGCCACAGTTGATGGAACTTCCAATACCGCTCATGGAACCAGAAGTAATCATCCAACAACATCGGCGCGACCTTCGGCGTCAGCCTGCCGAATCTCAGGATGGCCCTCTCCGCGAACCAGAGCCAAAAAATTGAGAAGAAGAAAGCGAAGGCTACAGCGCTGAAAATCGATCCCACACCGTAACGAGGATAGTACACCAAGCCAATTGTGAGGGAGAGCGTCACAGAAAAGAACACGAACCAGTTGCTAAGCAGGTATAGAATGGCGCTCACCAGATTGTAACGGTTCTTCGCCCGAAGCTGCCGCCGCCGGGTGGCATCGTCGATCCTGGACATCCGCTTATCCCTCTCAGTGGCTCGCGGTATCTCGAAACACGGCGATCCGAGCAGCCCGGTGTTCTCGCGAACGGGTCCGTCAAT
>JACVSD010000158.1 GCA_014534095.1 Nitrospiraceae bacterium | reverse complement strand
CATGTGAACATCATCGCACGCCGATAAAGAATTCATGGTCGAGAAGGGATATACGACCGGCGGGGCGTATGGAGGCGCCGGGCGGGTTCGAACCGCCGCATCGCAGTTTTGCAGACTGCTCCCTTGCCACTTGGGTACGGCGCCTAGAGGTCACGGATTATAGCGGTCCTTCTCGATCCTTCTCAACCACATTGATGAGAGGAATGGCTTAGGAAGAGTCAGGCAGCTACCTATTGGGAAGGACCGGTATCTGGCGCCCTAAGGTGGATGGTTCGTCCGCTCCGGATGTCATAGATTCCCATCCGGGATGCTGCTTCGTCGGGTCGTGGCCGGTTGCCCCGTCGGCTTCTTTCTCTTTGGCGAGAATCTCGACTTCCTGAATAAGCGTTTCCATGAGTTCATCGAGCGGGACCTTTCGGAGGAGTTTGCCTTGCTTAAAAAGAATGCCCTTGCCTTCTCCGCCTGCAATCCCGATATCGGCCTCTTTCCCTTCACCGATGCCGTTGACGACGCAGCCGAGGACCGACACATTCAGTGGAGTCTTGATATGGCCGAGCCTCTTCTCCAGCTCGTTGGCCAACCGCACGACATCGATTTCCACCCGGCCGCACGTAGGACACGCGATGACGTTTATACCCCGATGCCGCAGTTCAAGCGACTTCAGAATCTCAAACCCGACCTTCACCTCTTCCACCGGATCAGCAGCCAATGAGACCCGGAGCGTATCGCCGATGCCTTGCGACAGCAACCACCCCAAACCGATGGAAGACTTTACCGCGCCGGTCATGGCGGTGCCCGCTTCGGTGATGCCGATATGTAACGGATAATCACTCTGCCGAGAAAACAACCAGTAGGCGTCAATCGCATGGTGCACATCCGACGCTTTTAAGGAGACTTTCATGTTGGTAAAGCCGACATCCTCAAGAGCGTGAACAGCGTTTAGCGCCGACTCCGCCAAGGCTTCCGGGGACGGCCACCCATACTTTTCAAGCAGAGGCCGCTCCAACGAGCCGCCATTGACACCGACACGAACGGGGATGCCGCGTTCGTTGACGGCCTTGAGGACCTCTTCCACCTTCCACCAGGCACCAATATTACCTGGGTTCAGGCGCACGCAGTCCACGACGGCAGCCGCTTTCAACGCCAGCCGATGGTCAAAGTGAATATCGGCGATGAGCGGAACCGTCATGGCCGCTTTGATCTTTGGAAGGGCGGCCGCCGCCTCGTCGTCCGGCACCGCGACGCGGATCAATTCGCACCCCACCGCTTCGAGCTGCTGGATCTGTGCGATGGTCGCAGGAATATCACGTGTATCGGTCGAACACATCGACTGCACCGACACAGGCGCGTTGCCGCCGACTTTCACGGACCCCACCGCGATCTGCCTGGTCTTCCGTCTGGTAATGTGCATCAGCGGTCCTCTGATTTAGCTCCCCTGCTCATCGCCATGCTGGAAATGCAGGGCAAGCGGCGGCACGTCAAGCACATCCCGCGAGGTCGCCGGCGCCGTGCCGATGAGATCCTTCACACTGCTGTAGATGCCCTCCGCCGTGAGCCCATAGCGCTCCCGTAACAGATCCTGCGGCCCCTGCTCGATATACCAGTCGGGCAGTCCCAGCACCCTCGTCGTCACGTCCGTAACGCCGGCATCAGACAGCGCCTCCAGGACTGCAGACCCAAACCCGCCCATCTTACAGCCTTCTTCCACCGTGACAACGTACCGCACGCGCTGGGCGAGCCCCACGATGAGATCCTTATCCAGCGGCTTGACAAAGCGAGCATTGACCACGGCGGTCGACACCCCTTCCGCCCTCAACCGTTCGGCGGCCTGGACGGCCTGCCAAACCGACACGCCGACCGCCATGATGGCGACGTCCGTGCCGTCCATTAACAGCTCTCCCTTACCGATGGGCAGGGCTTCCGGTTCCGGGTCCATCTGGACACCGAGGGTGACTCCCCGCGGGTAGCGAACCGAAATCGGGCCATCGTGCTGCACGCAGGTTTTCATCATGTGCTGTAACTCGTTCTCATCCTTCGGAGCCATCACGACCATGTTCGGCACGTGGCGCAGAAAAGCGTAGTCAAAGGCCCCGTGGTGCGTCGTCCCGTCCTCCGCGACCAAGCCACCCCGATCGATGCAAAACATGACCGGCAGGTTCTGCGTGGCGACGTCGTGCACGACCTGGTCGTACGCCCGCTGTAGGAACGTGGCATACATGGCGACCACCGGCTTCAGGCCCTGCGTCGCCAGACCCGCCGCAAAAGTGACGGCGTGCTGCTCGGCAATCCCGACATCGTAGATGCGGTCAGGGAATTCTTTTTCGAACGCGCTCAACCCGGTCCCTTCGCACATCGCTGCAGTGATCGCGACAATGCGCCGGTCTTCGCGCGCAAGCTTGACCAGGGACTCCATGGCAATCTGCGTATACGACACGCGGGACGCTTTCTTCGCCGGCGCGCCGGTTTCCCGGACAAACGGAGGACAGGCGTGAAACCAGACCGGATTCTTCATCGCCGGTGCATAGCCCAGGCCCTTCTTGGTGATGACATGGAGAAGAACCGGTCCCTTCATCTTCAACACGTTCTCAATCGTCGGGAGGAGATGGTCAAAGTTGTGCCCGTCGATCGGGCCACTATACTGAAAGCCCAATTCCTCGAACAGCAAGCCGGGGAGAATTGCCCCTTTGGCCAACTCTTCCGCGCGCCGAGCCAGCCTTTGCATATCATCGCCGATGTGAGGGATCTTCCGAAGGAGTTGAACCGTTTCCTCGCGCATCTTCGTATAGAACTCGCCGGTGAAGGTGCGGCTGAGATAGGCCGAAATCGCGCCCACGTTTTTGGAGATCGACATCTGATT
>JACVSD010000106.1 GCA_014534095.1 Nitrospiraceae bacterium | reverse complement strand
TCCGGAGAAGGTGCTGCGAACCGGTAACATCAAGTTCGATCAGCCGCTGTCCGGCGAGACTGAAGCCGATGCGCCGGCGAAGACCCTCTTTCTTTCAGAAGGGGAGGAGCTGATCGTGGCGGGGAGCACGCATCCCGGAGAAGAAGGGCAGATCTTGTCCTGTTATGAAGCGCTGCAGCGCAGGACGCCTTCGTTGGTGCTCTTACTCGCTCCCCGCCATATCGAACGGGCATCCCATGTACAAGCAGCCGCCGGTGCCAAGGGGTTCGTCGCCATCCGGCGGAGCATGTGCGATTCGCCTGCGCGCCGCGAAGCACAGTCCGGTCCGCCGAAGCGTCCGCGCGTCGTCATCTTGGACACCCGAGGGGAACTTGCGACCGTGTACCGCTATGCCGTGCTGGCTTTTGTCGGAGGCACGCTTGTTCCGGTCGGAGGACATAATCTGTTGGAGCCTGCCTTGTGGGGTAAGCCGGTGTTATTCGGCCCTCATACGGATCATTGCACGGAGATTGCCGACCTTCTGCTCCAGGCGGGTGGAGCACGGCGCGTGCAGAACGGCGAGCAATTGGCAGAAGAAATGGCCGCTCTGCTGGAGGATCGGCCGGCGCTTGAAGGAATGGGACAGGCGGCCCGTACGGTCGTCATGGAGAACCGAGGCGCACTGAAGCGTACCCTTGATGTCATCATGGACGTGCTTCGCGCGCCGTATCCCGCTGAAACCGGACGTGACCATGCCCGGGAGACTAACAACAGGGCGAGCTCGTTGGTGCATTAGGCTCGATCGTCTCAATGGCCGATGAAGCAGAGGAACAAAGGAACCGGCAGAACCGTCCGGACATCCCTGGGGCGACGGGGCGCAATCGTTGGATTCGACCGCTGCTCCAGCTGGCGGCGATTCCCTACAGTTTTGCCGTTTCAGTCAGAAATCTGCTCTATGACCATGGTTGGAAACGCCGGCACACACTTCCGTGCCGAGTCGTCAGCGTCGGTAATGTCACGGTCGGCGGTACCGGCAAGACGCCGCTTATCATCTGGATTACACAGTGGTTACTGGCCCAAGGTTTCAAGGTTGCTGTGCTGAGCCGAGGCTACCGCCGCACCCGTCGAGCCTCACAGCTTGTGGTCTCCGACGGCGGGAATGTGCTCACCGGCCCGGATGAGGCGGGGGATGAACCCTACCTGATCGCCACGTGCTGTCGTGGCGCCGTGGTCGCCGTCGGATCGGATCGCTATCGGCTCGGGCGATGGGTGTTGGATCGATTCGCTCCCGACTACATGCTCTTGGATGACGGATTTCAACATCGATCGTTACAGCGGGATGTGGATATAGTCCTGATCGATGCCTCGGACCATGCCGGCCTTCATGCGCTCCTGCCGGCCGGTCGCTTACGGGAACCGTTGTCCGCAGTCTCCCGCGCGTCGGCGATTGTGCTGACACGGGCCGACACGGAGCATGACGTGCACGCGATCCGGGCACTGATCAAGACATCAGCGGGAGTCGATGCCGAGCCGATCCTGGTTCGATTTGAAGCCCATGGGTATGTGGATGTCGCAAACGGAGCCGCCAAAACATTGCAAGAAGCGGCGGGCCGGCGGGCGGTCATCTTCAGCGGGATCGGGAATCCGGCTTCATTCCGAGACCTCCTGATACGCCACGGTGTCAAAGTCGAAGAGGAGATCGTCTACCGGGACCATTACGCGTATACCAAGGCTGATCTGAATCGGCTGCGGGAACGAGCGGCGCGCGTGGGCGCAGATTTGCTGCTGACAACCGAAAAGGATGCCGTCAAAATTACGTCCCTTCTCAACACGTATGATTCCATGTGGGCCGTGAAGCTTTCGACCGCAATCGTGAAAGGGCGGGAACGGCTGGAGCGGCTCATTGTAGGATAATGGGATAACGCGGTCATGCGCGGGGAACCGATCAGAACGCTTTTGGTTCGGATGCCGAATTGGATCGGCGATGCCGTGATGGCTGCACCCGCCTTGACCGCCGTTCGAAAGCTTTTCCCCAAAGCCAAAATCGCAACCCTAGCCAAACCGGCAGTTACAGATCTCTTGAAGGGCCATCCTGCTCTTGATGAGATGCTGGTCTATGACTCTCAAGGTCGCCATGCCGGGCTGTTCGGAAAGTGGACCTTGGCGAGGGAACTGAGACGGCATCGATTCGATCTGGCCATCCTTTTCCAGAATGCGTTTGAGGCTGCCCTGCTGACACGATTGGCGCAAATACCTCGTCGCTATGGATACGCGACGGATGGTCGAGGATGGTTACTGACGGAAGCGATGGCGATCCCGGATCGGATGAAAATGGAGCATCATATCCATTATTATCTGGGCCTCCTGCGGCCGCTCGGCCGGCTGGAGACGGCAACGTCGCCCAGGCTCTACCTGGTGGAACATGAGAGGGAAGAAACGGACCGTTGGCTTGCTGAAGCCGGACTCTTGCCTTCCGAACCACTGATCGGCCTCAATCCGGGTTCGACCTATGGAAATGCGAAGCGATGGTTGCCCGAGCGGTTTGCCCAGACGGCGGATCGGCTGGCGCGGACGCATGGTGGGCGAGTGGTGATCGTCGGGGCTCAGGGAGAGGAATCGTTGGCGGGAGGTATCGCTGAGTCGATGCAGATAAAGCCGCTGCTTCTCTCCGGGCGTACATCGATCCGGCAACTTATGGCTGTGATCCAACGCTGTCGTGTGTTTCTGACCAACGATACGGGACCGATGCATATTGCCGCCGCGTTCGGCGTGCCGGTCGTGGCGGTGTTCGGTCCTACCGATTCACGCACGACGTTTCCCTTCGGCGCCGGCCATCGAGTCGTACGCCGGCCGGTCGAGTGTGCCCCGTGCCTGTTACGGGAATGCCCTATTGATCATCGATGTATGACCGGAATTTCGGTCGATCAGGTGTATCAAGCCGCGGTCGAGCAGCTACCGGTGATGGCTGTTCCGCCTGTTCAGACCTCCGATCATGGCGCGCAGGACTCAGCACAGTCATCCGCCCGTCCACGGCGTGCATTCTCACCCGCCCACCCCGAGGCCGCCAAGACGGCCTCTGTTACGATGGACGCGCCGTTTTCACCGGGCCCTCAGCACTCGCCTTTGCATGACGATCCGCAATCAGCCTATCTCACCCTCCCGCCTCCGGCGGGCCGGGATGCGCCGTTTACCCAGGGCACGCAGCACTTACCCTTGTTAGGCGTGACGGTCTTTCTTGATCGCGACGGCACGCTCAACAAAGATACCGGCTATGTCAGAACGCTCGAAGAGTTTGAACTGTTCCCCGGTGTCGTGGAATCTCTGGCTCGCTTATGTCATGCCGGTGCCCGCCTGGTGCTCATCACGAATCAGTCCGGCATCGCACGCGGATTTCTGACGCCCGACGCCTTGAAGGCGATTCACGCCGATCTCTGTGCGCAGGTTCAAAAAGCAGGTGGTCGAATTGAGGCGATTTATTATTGTCCTCACCATCCCGATGAACAATGCGTGTGCCGGAAGCCGCAGGCCGGTATGGTGACCCGGGCGGTGGCCGATCTAGGAATCGATCTCTCCCGGTCCTATGTCGTGGGCGATCAGAAGCGTGATATGGAATTGGCACGGAAAATCGGCGCACGAAGGGTGCTCGTCACCAGCGGGCCGTCCGGCGCACAGGTGATGAGGTTGATGCGGTCAGAGGGAGAGCCGGCTGACTATATTGCCGCCGGTCTTAGCGAAGCAGCGACGTGGATCGTCGAGGACGCGCGGGAGCGTGCTTGCTTGACCGTTCGTCGTTAAATGGGAACCGCCACGTGCCGGTGCACAAGAGAGTTCACGTCGACATGCGTGAGTACCGCCGCATCCTGATCATGAAGCCGAGCTCGCTGGGCGATGTGGTCCAGGCGTTGCCGACGCTGGCGGCACTCCGGCGCATGTACCGCCGTGCACACATCGCGTGGCTGGTGAAGCAACAATGGGCGGGGTTGCTGGAACGGGCCGAGGGTTTGGACCGGATTTGGGCGGTAGGATCGGGGATGAGGGAGTGGATATCTCTCGTGCCGAAACTGATGCAGGAGCAATTTGATCTGGTGGTGGATCTGCAAGGACTCTTCCGTAGCGCCGCGATGGCGTGGATGACCGGCTGTCCGACGAGGATCGGCTTTGCTAATGCTCGTGAAGGGAGCCCACTGTTCTACACCCACCGTGTACAGGTTGAGACTCCCGACATGCATGCGGTGGATCGCTACCTGCTTGTGGCTCACGCGTTGGGTCTGGAGAAAAGTTCGCTTCCGGAATTTCATCTCCAGGACCGGCAGGCCGACCGTGAGGAGGTCGCGCGGCTGCTGGCGCGACACGGTCTGCAAGCGGGGACTCGTTGGATTGCCGTCAATGCGTCGGCACGGTGGCCGACAAAGCGCTGGCCGCCCGAGTTCTTCGCAGCCGTGGCCGATCAAATTGAGCAGGAAGACCTCGGCCGGATTGTGCTGATCGGCGGGCGGGATGAACAAGAGACGGCGAAGATCGTTGCCGCGCGGATGCGATCGAGCCCGGTGAATCTCACGGGTACGACCACGCCCGCGGTCTTGCCGGCGTTAGTTAGATCGACGGCCTTGCTGTTGACCAATGATTCCGGCCCCATGCACATTGCGGCTGCCGTGAAGACGCCCGTCGTTGCGCTCTTTGGTCCGACCAGCCCCCGCCGTACCGGTCCATATGGGAGCGAGCATCGTGTCCTACGACGGGAACTCCCATGTAGCCCTTGCTTCAAGCGCACTTGCCGGAACAGTATCCATCTTGAATGCCTCAAGACCATCGATCCGGATACAGTCATGGAGGCGGTGCGCGGGAGTTGGCAGACAAGAGGCTGAAAAAGACCTCCTACTGCGTGCTCGGCTCCTCTACGTCCACAACGTAGCATGAAGTCGGTCCAATGGCCGCCTTTGTAGAGCCTTACTCAAGACAACGTGACGAATGCAATATGAAGACTGTAAGGATTTTTGAGTGTGAACATTCTCCTCGTCAGACCGGACGGGATAGGGGATCAAATCTTATGCTTGCCGGTGGCCTCGGCGCTTCGCCGATTGCTACCTGGTGCAAAGGTGGCCTTTCTCTCCAGCGCTTACGCGGCGCCGATCTTTGATCATCATCCCGACGTGGACCGTATCCTGACCATCACCGGCAAGGAACCGTTTCGGGAGTTGATCCGCTTGTTTCGGTCCGAATTCGACGCGGCCGTCTTTTTAAAGCCGTTTAAGAGCCTCATGCTTGCTGCGTGGATCGCACGAGTTCCGCTGCGGGTGGCCACGGGGTATCGATGGTACAGCGTTTTGGCGAATCGGCGCGTGTACCAGCATCGACGCGATTTTTCCAAGCATGAGACGGAGTATAATTTGGCCCTTCTGACGCGGTTGGGGCTTGAGCCGGGCTCTCCGATTCGTCCGAGGTTGGTCGTAACCCCAAGCGAGCGACAATCGGCCGAAGCGCGGATGAGCCGGCTGCCGGTGAAGCGGGTCATCCTCCATCCCGGCGGGTTCGCAGCCAGGCAGTGGCGGGGAGAGCACTACTGGAAGCTGGCGCATCGGCTGGTCCATGCCGGATTCGGCGTTGTGATGACCGGGACGGCTTCGGAGCGCGAGCGATTCTATGAAGAGTCGCCTGTGTCGGGCTTGGTGCCGGGTATGCTGGATGTCATGGGGAAGCTGACCGTGCGGGAACTGATGGCCGTCATTGAGAACAGCCATGCCGTCGTGTCGGGAGCCACAGGGCCGGCCCATCTCGCCGCTGCGCTCGGCATTCCAACGGTCAGTCTCTTTGATCCGAGGCGGAACAACCTGCCCGTTCGGTGGCAGCCGATGGGCTCAGGAACCGTGCTGAGACCTGACGTCCCCACGTGTGAGAAGTGCAGCTATGAAGCGTGTCCCTACTGGGATTGTCTGGATCGAATCTCAGAGACCGACGTCGCCCGCAGAGTGCAGGAGATCATCGACGGGGCTACCGGCGGTATGACGGTGGTGCATGTCTAAAGTTTCCGTTTATATCATTGCCTACAACG
>JACVSD010000129.1 GCA_014534095.1 Nitrospiraceae bacterium | reverse complement strand
GGTTTCATGCAGACCCCGGACATCCCCGCCGCGCTCGCCTTGTGTCGAGCACACGGCTTGGTGGTCTCGTCAAAAGATACGACCTTTTTTATGAGCCGCATTACGGCCCTGGCGACGCCGAAGCGCGGCATGGCCCTGTGGCGAGAGCATCTCTTTGTCTTCCTCGCGCGCAACTCCCGCCTGGCGAGCTCGTATTTCAGAATTCCTTCGGAGCAGGTCGTTGAGATCGGCGTGGTCGTCGATATCTAGCCACGCTGAGCAACTGCGTCCCGCGGACGCCTATGTTCATAAGTTTCCAGTGACCGGCGAGAACGCACCTCCGCTTCATCTCAATAGAACATCGGTAAAGGTCACCATGCCGACGAACCGCACATCGCCTTCCATAACGGGAATTATCCCGCATCGGCGTTCATCGTTCTTGACCAACACCGACCGAATCGTCTCCCACCGTCACTAGAGCCGTTGTGACTGCATACAGTGCATACCCTCTTCTTGGTCGACTCCCGCAACGCAATAAAACACAACGGGCGACCTAGCCGAAATGGAGGTCGCCCGTTGAATGGCGCTTAGGACGCCGAACGGCACTTCGTAAATGTGTAAAGTCAAAGCCCGCCGCGGTGCGGGTTCAGAGCAGCTCGTCAGGGGCGGATGGCTCGATTCCCAGGTGCTTGTGTTCCTCACACCGGCCGGGGTCTCCATAACGGCTCATCATGGATGTCCCTCACGCGGGATCGCGTGAACCGATGAGATCGCGGCGAGTGTGACTGACGAGAAGCCCGCCCTACCTTGGCAGGCCCTGGTGGTCCGGTGGACTCAGGCTTTCCATTCCACCTCCTCCTTGGTTCGGAGTGACCGGGGGATTAAACGACGAAACACTGCCACTCGTACGCTTATCGCCGTTGGCTGTCAATCCTGGGAGTGTCCCTGGTTTGGGAAACCGACCGTCGCATTCTTGGCCCGCCTCTCTCCCGACTTTCTTGCATCTCACCTTGGAGGGGTGGACCCGGCGGCCTTTGAACACGTAAAATGCGCGACTCTTTTCTTGTCTCGCCTCTCGCCCCGCGTGGCGCGGTGAAGCGGCCATGAGTCCATAGCCAATATCCTGAAGGACGTGTGATGAGTCTGAAATGCGGAATCGTCGGACTGCCTAATGTCGGGAAATCCACCCTTTTTAATGCCCTGACCAAATCGGGCATCCCGGCGGAAAACTACCCGTTCTGTACGATCGAGCCAAATATCGGCATCGTCGAAGTGCCAGATCCCCGTTTGCGGGCCTTGGCGGATATCGTGACCCCCCAGCGGATACAATACGCGACGACTGAATTCGTCGATATTGCGGGATTGGTGGCCGGCGCCTCAAAAGGCGAAGGACTGGGGAATCAATTCCTCGCCACCATTCGCGAGACCGACGGAATTGTGAATGTGGTGCGCTGCTTCGAGGACGACAATGTCGTGCATGTAGCCGGCAAAGTCGATCCGATCTCCGACATCACGACGATCATCACCGAACTGGCACTGGCAGACCTGACCACTGTAGAGAAAGCACAGGAACGGACCGCCAAAGTCGCGCGCTCCGGCGACAAGGACGCGGCGAAACTTGGCGATCTTCTGATCCAGGTCGCCGCCTGCTTGAATCAGGGCAAGCCGGCGCGGACTATGCCGCTGGATCCGGCACAGCGCGCGCTCTTGAAGCCGCTGTGCCTGATGACCCTCAAACCGGTCATGTATGTCGCCAATGTAGCGGAAAAGGGCTTTACCGATAATCCGTTGCTCACTCGTGTGGAAGAGTTCGCCGCCGGAGAAGGCGCTCCGGTAGTCCCGATCTGCGCCGCGCTCGAGTCGGAAATCGCCGTCCTGGCCGACGAAGAGAAGCATCTGTTTCTCGCCGACATCGGCATGGAGGAGCCGGGGCTCAATCGCCTGATTCGTGCGGCGTACCAACTGCTCGGCCTGCAGACGTATTTCACGGCGGGCGTCAAAGAAGTCCGTGCCTGGACGATCCATAAGGGCGATACCGCGCCTCAGGCAGCCGGCGTCATTCATGGCGATTTCGAGAAAGGTTTCATCCGGGCGGAGGTCATCAGTTATGAAGATTTCATCGCCTGCAAGGGCGAATCCGGCGCAAAGGAAAAGGGGAAAATGCGATTGGAAGGGAAGGACTATGTCGTCAAAGACGGCGACGTCATGCACTTCCGGTTCAACGTCTAACCGTCCGGATGTCATTCCCATGAGCCCATCGCCCGCTCCCCATCCCCGTGACCCGTTGCACGGCATTACCCTGGAAACGATCATCACCCGGCTGGTGGAACGTCATGGATGGGCTGAACTGGGTCGGCGGCTGCCTGTCCGCTGTTTTCTGCACGACCCCAGCATCAAATCGAGCCTTATCTTCCTCCGGAAAACCCCCTGAGCACGGGAACGTGTTGAAGGGATGTATATCGCCGAACTCGAGTGACCCAGAACGAACTAGCTCGCCTTCCTCGAAGGCCATGATGCACTCCCCTATCCGAGACCGGTGCACTCCAGACGCTGCTCACGGCATATGGCCGGTGCCTCGCGGCTACAAACGCAGCGTCCTTGCCGACTGAAGGGCGGCAACCTCGATGGCCTTGAACGCCACCCTCTTTAAAGCGACCCTGCACATCGCCGATGTGGACCGGCAGTATTATGCAGACCACTCGATCACGCTGGCACGCCATCCGTCCGAGACCGAGGAACGAATGATGGTCCGTCTGCTGGCGTTCGTGCTGCATGCCCATGACGACCTGCAATTTGGACGCGGCCTCAGTAGCGAGGACGAGCCGGCACTCTGGCGGAAGGATCTGACAGGTGCAGTGGAGCAATGGGTCGAGGTGGGTCTGCCGGATGACAAGACCATTCGTCAGGCTTGCGGCAAGGCCAGGAACGTCTATCTGTACACCTACGGAGGACGTGGCGCCGACCTGTGGTGGGACAAGCACGGTCCTGCGCTCGCGCGATGCGGGAATCTGACTGTGCTGCGCCTCCCGGCCAAGGCCGAAGCGCTCGCCGGTCTTGTGCACCGCAGCATGGACCTGCACTGCACGGTCCAAGATGGACAAGTATCGATCGGTGACGGCACTCAAGCCATCGTCCTTGAACTCAACGCTTTGAAACGGCCCTCCGGTAACGGCGGACGTGGAGGCAGGATACGGTGAGCACCAAAAAGCGCATCCCCGTGGATGGTCAGCCATTCCAATGGAAGAGTCCGTTTGCGGAGCTCAACCGAGGGGTCCCAGCGAACCGCAACACACCACCCGCTGTCTCCCCGCCTGCCCTCTCGTCGTCAGGCCACCGAAAGACGCGGGGACGGGTGGACATTATTCGTTCGACCGCGCACCGGGGGGGCAAGACGATGACCGTCGTGTCGGGATTTGTGGGCATTAGCCAAGAGGAAAAAGAGCGGCTGGCCAAAGCGATGCAGAAGGCGTGTGGAGCCGGCGGCACCGTCAAAGAAGGTCGCATCGAAATTCAAGGAGACCAGCGCGAGACCGTGGCCCGCATCCTGACCGGCGCCGGATTCCGGCCCGTCTTCGCCGGAGGCTAATGGGTCACGTTCCATCCTGCTGGTGTACGCCGTTCTCCGTCCTGTCTGGATTATTGTGCAGCTGTCCTCCAGGGAGCCGCAGTACCTGAGCCTGCACTCCTCATCCGATGTAGGGACAATGCGAGCTGCGGGCACGAGTGAGAAAGAGAGAGGCTGAAGAGACCTTGATGGAAGGAGGGGCTACGCGAGCGCCGGATGTGATTCCATCCACTGTGGAGCGGATACCGCGACAGACAGATAAAGAGATCAATGAAGAGATCAACGGCAAACTCAGGCCAATGTCGCTTACTTTGCAACGTGCGATTCGAGACTGCTCGATATCCGTCTCCAGGAACT